>JANKMW010000231.1 GCA_024649985.1 Methanothrix sp. | reverse complement strand
CTCCAGGATCTCCTCGCGCCTCTCTTCGATCTGGCGCCTCGACAGGCCCATGATCGCCCCGTAGAGGCGGATGTTCTCGACGGCCGAGAGCTCGGGGTGAAAGCCGACCCCCAGCTCCAGGAAGGGGGCGACCTT
Source organism: Methanothrix sp. (assembly GCA_024649985.1). Lineage (GTDB taxonomy): Archaea > Halobacteriota > Methanosarcinia > Methanotrichales > Methanotrichaceae > Methanocrinis > Methanocrinis alkalitolerans. Next base: position 928 of record JANKMW010000231.1, on the reverse strand, counting down.
CCCCTCGATCCTGACCCGGCCGGAGTCGGGATAGAGGACCCCCGCCAGGATCTTCAGGAGGGTGGACTTGCCGCAGCCGTTGGGGCCGATCACCCCAAAGGTCTCGCCCCTCCGGACGGAGAAGGATACGCCCTCCAGGGCGCAGAAGACCTCGTAGGAGTAGCTTCCGCCCCGGACCACCCCCAGGAGGTGGTCGTAGAAGGTCGCCTTCCTCTCGTGGGGGATCCGAAACCTCTTGGAGACGTCCTCGACGACGATCGCCTCCTCCCCCTCGCCGTCGCGGCGGAGGCGGACCTTCCCGCTGGCGAGGGCTTTTATGGACCTAGGGTCAGGAAGGGCGCAGCTCAAACTAGATCTCCTCCGCAAACCTTCTCTCAAGACGGCCGAAGACGGCCGTCCCGGCGATGAGGACCCCCACCGCCGCCGCGACGATGAAGGCGAGGTCGCCGGCGCCGGGGGTCTGGGAGTAGAGGAGGACGTCCCGGTACATCTCGATGGTCACCGTCACCGGGTTCATCATGTAGGCGGCGAGGTACTTCTCGGGGACTATCGATATCGGATAGACTATCGGCGAGAGAAAGAACCCCGCCTGGAGGAGGACGTCCCAGATCTGGTTTAAGTCCCGATAGTAGACGTACAACGAGGAGAGGACCAGGCTCGTCCCGTAGACCAGGACGAGGAAGGCGAGGTGTATTACGGGGAAGAAGAGGGCGTTCATCGAGAGGTCGACGCCGAAGAATATGAGGAGGGGCACCAGCACCGAGAACTCCAGAATCGAGCTTGCGAAGCTCGAAAGGACGGTGCTCAAGACCAGTACCTGCCTCGGGACGTAGACCTTGGTGACGAGGCTGGGCTTACCTACGATCGCCGAGATGGAGGTCATGGTGCCGTTTGCGAGAAACCTCCACCCCACGATGCCGATCAGAAG
>JANKMW010000230.1 GCA_024649985.1 Methanothrix sp. | reverse complement strand
ATGCTCCAGGCCCTCGGGATAAGAGATGGGTACATAATCCTGCGAAACTACATCGACCAGGGCCGGATAGCGCCCATCGTCAGGGGGACGGTCCTGGAGAGGTATGAGGAGATCGACGACGACCCCATAGGGCTCCGGGAGCGGCTCCTCGACGAGGCGGACCAGATAGCCGACGAGCCTCCATCCCCGGAGGAGAGGGGGGGCGCGATCCCCATCGACCACTTCTTCAACGTCCGGGGGATAGGGACGGTCATCCTGGGGACCGTCGCCGGAGGGGTCGTAAGAAAACACGAGACGGTGAGGGTCCTCCCCGGGGAGAAGACCGCCCTCGTCAGGTCGATCCAGAAGCACGACGACGACTTCGACTGGGCTCGGGCCGGCGACCGGGCCGGGATCGCCCTCAAGAACGTAGAGGCCGAAGAGCTCGACCGAGGCGACGTCCTGTCCAGCGACGACTCCCTCCGGGTCGAGGCGAGCCTATCGGCCGGAGCGGAACTCGTCGCCTACTGGCCAGCGCCCCTCAAGGAGGGGATGGTCCTTCATATCGGCCACTGGATGCAGTTTCTCCCGGCGAGGGTCGCCTCCGTCGAGGCCGGCGACGACTGGAGGAGGCCGCTCCTCGGCCTTGAGCTGGAGAAGCCCCTCGTCTACCGGCCCGGCGATCGGGCCGTCATCTGCCAGCTGGAGGGGAGCAAGCTGCGGATCGCCGGGACGGTGGAGCTTCCCTAAAACCTCACTCCACCAGGACGGCGGTCCCGGAGGCGGAGACCATCAGCATCCCGCCGTTCTGCCCCAGGGTCTCGTAGTCGAGGTCGACGCTGAGGACGGCGTTGGCCCCGAGCCTCTTTGCCTCCTCCTCCATCTCGAAGAGGGCGATCTCCTTTGTCCGCCGCAGCTCCTTCTCGTAGGCCCCCGACCTTCCGCCGACGATGTCCCTGATCCCGGCGAAGACGTCCTTGAAGATGTTGGCGCCGAGGATCGCCTCGCCGCTGACTATTCCGAACCTTAACTCCCAATTGATAGGGAATATAAATTGTAACTATTCAGCCTCCTTTTCAGAATACCCGAAATAAGCGTGAAAAATGGATGA
>JANKMW010000022.1:16527-19235 GCA_024649985.1 Methanothrix sp. | reverse complement strand
AAACCGTATATCTGAGAATGATATTGGTGATGTAATTGACAAATAGAAGGATTTTCGAAAAGATGACTCTCATGGCCGCGGTTCTCTGTCTGCCGGCCTGCCTGATCGGAGCGATCGCCTCAGAGGAGACGGCAGACGCCATATCCGCCGAAGACGCCTGGAGCATCCTAATGGAGGGGAACGAACGCTTCGTCTCCGGAGAGGTCGCCAGCAAGGACTTTCCTGAGAGGAGGTCTGAGCTCGTCTCGGGACAGAGCCCCTTCGTTACGGTGGTCACCTGCTCCGACTCCAGGGTCCCTCCTGAGCTGATCTTCGATCAAGGCCTTGGCGACATCTTCGTGATCAGAGTCGCAGGAAACGTCATGGACCCCATCGTCCTCGGGTCCGTCGAGTACGGCGTCGAGCACCTTCACACACCCCTCCTGGTCATCCTTGGCCACCAGTGTTGCGGTGCCGTCACCGCTGCCACAGAGGGTGGTGCTGAAGGGAACATCGAGAGCATCATGACCGAAATCGAGCCCGCCGTCGAGATAGCGCGCGAGACGAACATGACCGGGTCCAACCTAGTGGAAGAGGCGATCGACGAGAACGTCGATCTCGTCATCAAGAACCTCCTCGATAGAAGCCCGATCACAAAAGAGCTGGTCGAGGAGGAGAAGCTCACAATCTTCGGCGCCAAGTACTTCCTTGAGACCGGCGAGGTCGTCGTACTGACCGAGGTCGACGCCTCCAACGTCGCCGAGATGGTGGTCGAGGAAGAGGAGAAGGTCGCAGCGTTCGAATCCGGGGAGACTCCGACGGCAGCCATCCCCAAGGAAGAGAGCCCTTAAGCTTCCCTGAACGAGTAAGAAGAAAATCGCTGGCGGTTAATTAGGGCCGGAGCCGGGATTCGAACCCGGGTCATGGGATCCACAGTCCCAAAGGATGGCCAACTACCCTACCCCGGCACTTCAGCCTGATCCCATTCGCTCGGAGGAGATAAAACTTTCCCCGTCCAAACGCCCCATATGGCCCTTCTGAGGTCGATACGCATCCTCAGCGGTCTCGACGACGAGGGAGAGGAGGTCGTCGAGCCTGTTGATGGAGTAGACGGCGCCGAGGTCGCCGAGGGCCTCCTCCACCTGCTCGTTCTTATTGCCACCGTCGATGGAGAAGAGGACGAACCTGCCGAGAGCCGCCGCCTCCTGGATGTAATCCCATTCGTTGTAGAGGTTCTGGATGTGGGTGTCGGTGATGCAGAGGATGAGGGGGCCGGGCCTCGATACGACGAGATCCAAAACCTCCCGGCCCGGGATGTGGGTCCGAGACCCCAGGTGCTGGACGAGGACCTCCTCGACGGCGGAGAGGTCTCTCGTCCACCCTTGGTGGACCAATTGGTCGCTGAAGCTGATGGCGGCGACGTCTGCCCCCTCTCCGTGGGCGAAGGCGCTCGCCTTAAAGGCGGCGAGGGTCGCAGCATGGGTCTTCGTCCCCCGGCGGTGGCCTCCCATCGATCCGCTGCTGTCCAGGACCACCAGGAGGTCGGGGACCCTCTCTCCAGAGGCGGCCATGGAGCAGGACTCCACCTCCCGCTTGTAGGTCGTCACCCCCGGTATCAGCCTCGGGGCGAGGCTGAGGGAGTAGGCGACGTCCAGTTCGCTGGGGGGATCGGAGAACCGCCACTTGGCGAGGCTTGAGGGAAACCGGCTCTCCGTCACCTGGCCCGTCGGCCTGATGACGATGGTGTAGCTCTGGTCCCGGTACCACCGTCTCAAATCGCCGTCCAGCCCCAGTACCGAGAGCGTCTCCCTGTAAGCCTCCGGCTCCAGATCCGAGGCGATCCCCGATAAGGGGGCGGAATCGGCGTCTCCGAGGAGCCCCTCCGCGGAAGGGACCCTCCCGGACCCCAGGACCCCCGGCTGCAGCTCCGACAGGATCCTAGCCATCTGCATACACTGCCTCGGCCACCTCGACCTCTCCTTTACGCCCCAGGAAAAGACTTTGAGGAGCTCCTCCGACTCTGGATGATCCGATGAAGGGAGGGCCACCCCCCAGAGTTCGGCGAGAAACCCCACCACCGCCTCATCCAGGGGAGATAGCTCCTCCTTCGCCAGCTCCCTCCACCCCAGGAGGACCTTCTCCTCGTCATCGACGGACCGCTCCAGCCGGAAGGTATCGACGACGATGTCGGAGAAGAGGTTCACCATCCTCCGGGCCTGGTTTTTGTTCCCGTTGGCGAGCCCCTCCAGGGCAGCCATGGCGAGCCTTCCCGCCGTCTCCAGGGACCTGGGGCAGAAGAGGTAGTGGACTATCAGATGATCGAAGAAGTTCTCGATGTAAAGGTCCCCCTTATCGAGGGTCTTCTCATCGACGACGATCTTGTAGTTCTTGAAGGGGAAACCATCGCCGTCTATAGACCCCGTGATCACCGGCCTTGGGAGCTGGGGCCGATGCCAGCTCGATCTGGACGTCTCCCAGATTTCAAGGATCTCCTCTACAGAGTAATCTGCCGCCAACGCTATCATCCCCCGCCTGGGGACCGTATCCCTCTGCTTCGATGAGACCCCCCCTCATCCGCCAGCCCGCCCTCGCACCGGCTTTGCCGAGGAGGGAGATCTCGCCTCCGCTCATCATCAGCCCCAGGTATTCTCCGGCATCTCTTCTCACCCTGATCCTGCCGGACCTCATCAGCCATCCCGCCCTCGCCCCGGCTCGCCCCTTGACGGCGA
>JANKMW010000022.1:787-16517 GCA_024649985.1 Methanothrix sp. | reverse complement strand
CCCTGACGACCCCCCATCCGCCCCTCATATTTCTGAAGGCGTAATCGCCGCATGATGCTGCAACGATCCCGCCCCCCACCATCTCCTGGCCCAGGTAGTCCCCGGCACCGCCCCTGACTACGAGCCTTCCGCCGGAGATCCTCTCCCCCAGGTGGTGAGCCCTATTCCAGGAACCTCTGACCTGCCCAGACCCGTCCGAACCCCACCCCTTAGAGCCGGGAGGCGAGGCTTTGGCGTCCAGAATTATCGTCCCCCCGCGAAGCTCGAGGCCGGCGTAGTCTTGGGGCTGTATCACCAGGGGCGATGGCAGCCTCTCGGCGGCAAGGCTTGTGAGGATCCCCCAGATCATCCCCTCCCTCCTTCCCTTGGGCGAGGCGGAGTGGACGAGGGAGAGGATCGTCTCCCCATCTCGCGGGGCGAGCGCCTCCACCTCAGCTCTCTTCGGCCTCTCTTCGAGCCGTTGTGCCAGGTCCTCAAAGCCCAGGAGAAACTCCCCCCTCTTCTCCTCCAGCCTCTTCTCCCCTCTCACCTTCCCGGCATAGGCCTCGCCCATGAACCCCGAAAGGCTCAAACCATCCTCTCCAGAGCCTTCATGTAGTCGAGGGCGGCTATCGGGTCGTCGTAGCCGGAGAGCTCCTCCATCGCCTCCCCCGGCGAGATATCGCCGTCGACGGCCCGGGCGAAGATCATGTTCATGCCGCCCCGCTCGTTGAGGGTTCTGTTGATGGACTTCTCTACGAGGTCCCTTACATACTCAAGACGCCTCGCCCCGTAGTAGGGGGGACGCTCCAGCATCGTCCTGCTGGGGGATACCCGGTGCCAGATGACGTAGGGGGCGACGGCCCTCAGAACTTCGATCTTCCCCTCGCCTTTTAACCCGAGGAGGAGGGATAGCGCCCTGGTGTAGGACCGGAGGTCTTGCCTCACCCTGTCGGAGAGCCCCTCGTCGATCTGCCAGCAGCACGCCTCGGGGTTGTTGAAGTAGTGGCAGCCGGAGCAGAGCCCCCGGCTCGGCTTCGACCCCCCCGAGAGCTGGGTCTTGTCGAAGGCGGGAGCCCTCTCGCAGAGGGTGAAGTCCCGGAGAAGGGATATTATCGAGAGCTCCACCTGGCTCTCCAGGTGGACGTCGGCGACGAGACGGGGAAGGTCGTCGAACTCCTCTGCCGAGAACCGGGGGAGGGATGAGGCGAGGGCCGAGACCTCCTCTTCCCTCTCTGCCAGGGCGAGGCCGGCGAGGAAGTCGGGCTGAACCGCGGGGACCGAGATCGATATCCTGTCGAGGAGCGCCTCGTCCAGGGGGTATGTAGAGCTGAAGTCGGGGTTCATGGTGGCGAAGTAGCAGGTGTCGCCGAGCTGGAGGGTCTCTCCGGCGTAGCCGACCTTCCTCTTCGCGAGGAGCTCCAAAAAGAGGTTCTGCTTTCCGGAGGGAAATCGGTTGATCTCGTTTATCACCTTCCACCTCGAACGAGCCCATGGGGTCCATAGGACCCGGATCCCGTCCGGCCTCTCGTCGGATGCCAAATTTTCGGGGCAGGACCACTGCCTGGGATCGATGAACCCCACGATCTTCTCCTCCGTCTGCTCCGGATGTCCCGTCACCATCAGGTTCTCTATCTCGTCGAAGGAGAGGCCGGTGAAGGCGGACCCCAGGAGGTTCACCAGCGTCGTCTTGTTCGCCCCCATCCCGCCGTAGAGGAGCGCCGCCCGGTTTCGCAGGCAGGAGTTGGCAAGGGAGATGTAGAGCTGGCCGTTCACCTTCCGCCCCCCCACCTGGAGGTCGGCGGGGCCGACGTGGAGGCGGAGCTCCTGGAGGGCATTTGCCAGGTCGTCGATCTTCCCGAGAGGGTCAGTCATACGCTGAAGAAGGGGTATCTGGTCTTATTTAAATGAGACGAGGAAGGTTTCGGGAGGGAAGAGAAAAAAAATAGAGGGTAAAGGAGGGGGGATATGGCACGTTATGTGCCATATTCCTATACGGCATTTGACGAATATAAGGGTTTCGGCTGAAGAGGTGGGTCGGAAGGGTGGATCTCTTTCTGCCTCAAACCCCCCACGACCTCCCCCAGGATCCTCTTGCCCATCTCCCCTTTCAGGGCGGGCTTCGTCGCCCAGACCCACCTGGAGCCTGAGGGAGAAGACCGAAACTCGCGATCGAGTCTGGGATGAGCTCAGAAGTCAGCCGGATTGCAGGGGATGGGAGGTGAAACGGGTAGTGACGGACAGATTTCTGAGCCGGAAGGGTGATGGTTGCAACGCTGAAACGGGTTCATGGCAAGATTACAGTTGCAGCTATGGCCTACTATTGATGCCAGCAGATGAGAGCAAATTAATAGGCTTGGCTCGATTTAAAGTATAAAACGAGGCGAAAATCGGACTTGTGAGTCAGAATACATTGATGCGACGAGTAAATAGAAATCCTCTTCCCAAGTGCGTAAGTCCTAAATCCTATAAAGTACGCCATAAACGCAATGTAGGGAAGATGATGGGATTGACCTGGCCTCGTATCTCTGAATTGGAAGACGATCAGGCTCTGGCTTGGATCTTTCCATGATGGATTCCATCAACTTCGGTGGGAGTATAGACCGCAGTGGAGAGTCAGATGGAAAGAGAAAAGAAGATTAAGCTGCTGGGCCTGAACCTGGGGGTCGCCGCCGCCAACATAATCATCTTCTCGCCGGGAGGGCTAATACCCGAGATATTTGGGGCCAGCACGTTGATAGCAGCCTTCGGTGTATCATCCATCGTCTTGAGCGGTGCCGGGCTGATCTACGGAAATTACGTCCTCCTCAAAGAGCCTGAGGTATCAACTCCCGCCAATAAAATCATGATGGCGGAAGATTATGTTGAAAGACTGGAGGCCCACAGGCGGCTGAAAACATTCGAAAGAAACGTCGACATCCTCCTCGATCAGATCGATCGGCTGCAGAATAAGAACAAAATTATCCGGGATATCCTTCTCCAGATATTCAGCGCATCGGAGATGAGCTACAAGAAGTTCGATGCTGTCATCGCCGAGGTTGAGAGGATATTCTTCATGAACCTTCGCAGCATCCTCAACAAGATGGACGCCTTCGATGAAGAAGACTACAATTTCATCAAAACGAGACGCGAGTCGGGGGACTTTTCAGAGGAGTTTATGGAGGAGAAGGTTAAAGTATATAATCAATATATCACTTTTGTAAAATCGGCCACTGAAGATAATGAGCAGATCCTGCTGAAGCTCGATAAGCTCCTTCTTGAGATATCAGGCCTCAACACCGTAGAGAGCGGCCAGCTGGAGGAGATGGCCGGGATGAGAGAGATAGATGATCTGATAAAACAGGCAAAGAACTATAAGAATTGAGGAGGGTGGTCCGGCATGCCAAAAGAGATGGATAAAAAGGTAATATTCAAAGCCGTCGGGTCGGCGGTTGCGGTATTTCTCATAGTTTACGCGGTGCTTGATATATTTGATGGGGGCGATAAAGAACTAGCAAATATTATAAAAGACATAAATGTTAATACGGTTCCATCTACTCCGGGCCAAATTACAGTTCTGCCCCCCGACGTGAACACCATCTTGCCGGATATATCCAAGTACCCGCTGCGCGTTGAGAAGACCACCTCCAGCTACATCGAGATCTTCTCCTCACCGGAGAAGGCCGGGACCGGCACCGACGGCTGGCTGACGGAGGTGGCCAAGGACTTCAACAACGCGAGAATAAGGATCGACGGCCGGGAGGTATCGGTGAGCCTCAGGGAGATCCCCTCCGGCCTGGGAGCGGATTATATAATCTCCGGGAAGTATCGGCCTGACGCCTATACGCCGTCGAACGAGCTCTGGGGCGAGATGATCGTCTCCAGAGGGGTCGAAGCCGAGCTGTTGGAAGAAAGGCTTGCCGGCAATGTCGCCGGGATCCTCCTCACCAGATCCAAGAAGGACGAGCTGGTAAATAAATACGGGGTGGTCAATACCAGGACGATCGTCGATGCCGTCTCGAAGAGAGAACTGGCCATGGGATACACCAACCCCTTCGCCAGCTCCACCGGCCTGAACTTCCTGATCTCGGCCTTATACGCCTTTGACAGCAGCAACTTATTGAGCGACGAAGCAGCAGCAGGCTTTGAGAGCTTCCAGGCCAACATCCCCCTGGTCGCCTATACCACCCTGCAGATGAGAAACTCAGCAAAATCAGGTCTCCTCGACGGCTTCGTCCTGGAGTACCAGACCTATGTGAACACCCCGGATATCAGGCATTACGATTTCACCCCCTTCGGGGTCAGACACGACAACCCGATCTATGCCATCGGCGATCTGTCGCCGGAGAAGAGAAAGATCCTGAACGTGTTCATCGAGTTCGCCCAGCAGGATAAGTACCAGGCCCTGGCCACCAGATACGGGTTCAACGGCTTCGATGAGTACCGATCCGAAGCCTGGCCGGTCAGGGGCGATCTGATAGTCTCCGCCCAAAGGCTCTATAAAGATAGGAAGAACGCAGGCAGGCCGATCTGCGCGGTCTTTGTGGCCGATGTCTCCGGCAGCATGATGGGCGCGCCGCTATATAATCTGAAACGCTCCCTCCGGGAAGGTCAATACTTTATAGGAAATGATAATATGATCGGCCTGGTATCATATTCCAACGACGTAACGATAGATCTGCCGATCGCCAAATTCGATCTGGACCAGAGGAGGTTCTTCGTCGGAGCGGTCGATGGGCTGCAGGCAGGCGGCAGCACGGCAACCTTCGATGCCATCGCCGTCGCCATGCAGATGCTCATAGATCAGAAGGCTGCGGGCCCCGATAAGAACTCCAACCTCAGGCCGATCATCTTCGTCCTCAGCGACGGCGAGACCAATAGAGGCCATAAGCTGAAGGATATTCAACATATCGTGGAGGACCTTGGGATACCGATATACACCATAGGCTATAACGCGGATATAAAGGCCCTGAAGGAGATCTCTGATATCAATGAGGCTGCCAGCATCAACGCCGATACCGATGATGTTGCCTATAAGCTGAGCCAACTGTTCTACGCTGAGCTGTAGAGGAGGTAGCTTCGATGGCTTTCACGATGAAAGTTCCCGATGAGGCGGCGATCGAGAAAGAGGTGCTGGAGCAGGTCAGGCCGGGACCGGAGGAAGTAGACCAGCTTCAGTCTCTGGCAGAGAGGAACGTTGCACAAATTATGGCCATGGATATCGATGAGTTTGACAAAAAGAAGTATATCCTACGGTCGATCGAGTCTTTTGGGGCTGACTCTATGAAGAGCTCGGCGGCCAAAAACTCTTTGCTGCATGTGACGGTCGCAAACCTCTCCAGAGACGGCGATGAAGGCGGCGTTGTGGCAAAGAGCTTGATGGATCTTAACCGGGAGCTAAAAGACCTGGACCCCAGGCTGATCGATTTCACCAGGACGGGAATCCTCGGCAAGGTCTTCGACCCGGTCAGGGCCTATTTTGCACGATACCAGAAGGCGGACTTTGCGATTGCGGATATCATCCTCTCTCTGGACAGAGGGAAGACGATCCTGAAAAACGATAATACTACCCTGGAGATCGAGCAGCAGGCATTGAGCAGCTTGACCAAGAAGCTGATGAAAGAGATCCAGCTCGGCATCCTGATGGACAGATCTATCGAGATGCAGATAGAAGCGGCCAGATCCAGGAACGAAGATCCGGAAAAGGTCAGATTTGTAGCCGAAGAAGTCCTCTTTCCGCTACGGCAGCGGGTTATGGATATGCAGCAGATGGTCGTTGTCAATCAGCAGGGCGTAATGGCGATGGAGGTTGTTATCAGAAATAATAAGGAGCTTATGCGCGGGGTAGAAAGGGCCCAAACTGTGACAATTTCAGCTCTCAGAACCTCAGTTACGGTGGCCGGCGCTCTGTATAACCAGAGAATTGTCCTGAAGAAGGTTGAGATGCTCGATGATACAACAAACGATATCATCAGGAGCACCTCGCAAATGCTGAAATATCAGGGGGCTGAGATCCAGAAACGGTCCATGGAGACCAACATCTCCGTAGAGGGGATGAAGACCGCCTTTGCCGATGTCATGGTGGCGCTGGACTCCATCAGCACCTATAAGCAGGAAGCTCTGCCCAGAATGCGCGATACCATCGACCAGTTCAAAGAGCTGGCGGCGATTGGCGAAGAACAGATTCAGCAGCTTGAGAAGGGCCATAAACTGCCACTGTAGCTGAAGAATCTCATCCAATTACCCTGAAACTCCGGCTCTTCGCCATACTGTCGACTACGCCAGGGCGCTCTCTTCCCCCGAGTCCAGGGAGAAGAGACAGGCGGACTGAGTCTTCTCCACAGTCCGGCGGATGGCCGCCAGGTCGGGCTCCGGCGATAGGCTGAATATGTTCAGGGAGGATAGAGGCGTCTCGGCGATGTCGCCCTCCAGCCCGCCAACGACGACGTAGGCCCGGGCGTTGGGGATCCGGGCAAGCTCTGTGAGGTTCGTCAGGTACTCCTGGGCAGCCTCGACGTACTCCTTCTTCTCGACGAAGGTGATCAGGTTCAGGGACGCCTTCCAGTTCCGCTTAAGCTTGTAGGCGATGAGGATCGCCAGGTCCATATTGCCCAGCTCCATCGTCATATCCCAGTCGGGGCTTCTGTCCTCGATCCAAAGGTTTATCGACTTCCGTCGTCCGAGCCCCGCCTTCGGATGGTCGACGAAGAGGAGGACCCCAAGGCCGCTCTCGTTCGCCTTCTTTATCACCCTTTTTATCCCATCGTCCCTCTCCGAAGATCCCGGAAGCTTCAGGAATATAACGCTCGGCTTGAAGAAGGCGCCGCCGAGGGCCTGCATCCCCGCCACCAGGTTATCCTCGAACTCGCCGACGTCGATGACCGTCCAGGAGGCAGAGACCCCAGAACCCCTGAAGGCCTCGGCCAGGCCAGGAAGTCGCAACCTCATCCTCTCGGCGTCGCCGTCGCCTGATAGCCCCAGGATCTTGATGAAACCCTTAGGGTGGGCGATATCCCTGATGAAGTTGAAGATACCCCGGAGATCCTGGGGGTCCTCGACGGGTATGAGGAGGTTCGCCGTCCACGTCCTCTCCTTGGAGGCGGACATCTCGTAGACCTTCTTTGCCGCCCACTCGGCGACGGCGACGAAGAGACCGCTACGGACGTCTCCGAAGGGGGCCTTGAGGTGGCGGCGGATGAGGTGTCCGTGGATGGCGAGGACGATCACCACCGCCACCAGGCTGAAGATGGGGTTGACGATGAACATGGCAAATAGACAGCCGAAGGCGCCGACGAAGGGGACGATCCGGGGGATCCGGAAGAGGGGCCGGAAGCTCACGAGCTTGAGGCTCTGCTCTATCAGGACGACGACGTTGATCATGGCGTAGGTTATGAGGAAGAACATGGTGACGAGGGGGGCTATGGCGTTGAGGTCTCGGAGCATCAGGGCAAAGACGACGATCACCCCTGTAACGATCATGGCGTTCCTCGGCTCGCCGGAGCCGCTCCTCTCGGCGAACCACCCGCCCCTCGGGAGGATGTTGTGCTCTCCGAGGGCCTGGAGGATCCGGGGCGCGCCGACGATGGAGGCGAGGGCGGAGGAGAAGGTGGCTCCCAGCAGCCCCCCCAAGACGAGGGGGCCGTAGGCGGACCGGTCTATCATGACGTTGTAGTTGGTGACGAGCTCCTCGGGGGTGGCGGTCCGGGCGAGCCAGAAGGCGAGGGCTAGGTAGACGGCGAGGCTGATGGCGATGGCGGCGAGGGTCCCGAAGGGTATGCTCCGGCGCGGATCTTTGAGTTCGCCGGACATGTTAGCCCCGGCCATGATCCCCGTCGCCGCCGGGAAGAAGACGGCGAAGACGCCCCAGAAGGCGATTCCCGAGAAGCCGTCCTCGACGGAGCCGGGGAAGGCGCCCCACCAGGTGATCGGCTCGGTCATCGACCCGAAATAGGCGGCGAGGGCGACGGAGATGAGGGATGAGATGATCACCGCCATGATCAGGTACTGGACCCGGAAGGCGAGGCCGGCGCTGATGTAGGCGATGACGAAGAGGAGGGCGAAGGCCCCCAGATCCACCATGATCGGCGGGTGGTCGGGGAAGATCCAGAGCCACCCCGCCCGAAAGCCGAAGATGTACATGACGACGGCCAGGGCCTGGCCAATGTAGAGGGGGATCCCGATGCTCCCTCCAACCTCGAGGCCCAGGGACTGGGATATGATGGAGAAGGCCCCTCCACCACCTATCCTGATGTTGGTGGTTATGGAGGAGAGGGAGAGAGCGGTGAAGATGGTTATGACGAAGGATAGGAGGATGATCAAGAGCGCCCCCAGGAGGCCTGCGTTCCCCACCACCCAGCCGAGGCGGAGGAACATGATCACCCCCAGGATGGTGAGGAGGGTAGGGGTGAAGACCCCTGCGAAGGTTCCGTAGAACCTCCGGGTGGGGGCCTTCTTCTCCTCTATCTGCTCCTGGAGCGTCTCCTCGTCGGGGGGGCGGGTGACGTCCTCTGACGCCACCGGAACCCCTGGATCCTCGGCGGGAGGAGCCGGATGATCTCCTCTGTCAGCTTCATTCAAGGTCGCACTCTCCACCATCGAAAACCCTTCCTGCTTGAAGACCGGTCCCGCGGGGTTTATCGCAAGAGACGAAGAGGAATTGAGGTCGATCTATCCTCGCCGATGATCCGGGATCGATCTTGAACCACCTGCCTCTCATCTAAGGATGGTGGTCACTGATATTAAAAATTCCGCTCCGACGAGGGGAATGGACGGGATCTATCGAAGATGGGAGAGGGGGTTCTCCGGCCTGTGGCCGTCCAAGACCAGAGGCCTTCCCCGACGGGGCGCCGTTTTTGATAAGTGGGGGTTTGCCGACTTGGGGCTGTTTTGCAACTTCAAACCGTCGCCGGAAGGAGGCGGTCTCCTCCTTCAGGCCGCCCCCAGCTTCAGGCCATCTTCTGTCTTCAGGCCGTCTCGGTCCTAGCCACCTCTTCGAGGCCCAGCTCCTTTATCGACTCCTCCCTCATCTTGTACTTCTGGATCTTGCCGGTGACGGTCATGGGGAAGCCGTCGACGAACTTGATGTACCGGGGGATCTTGAAGTGGGCGATCCTGCCCCGACAGAAGAGCAACACCTCGTCGGCGGTGAGGGACCGGCCCTCCTTCAGCTTGATCCAGGCCATCAGCTCCTCGCCGTACTTGGCGTCGGGGACGCCGATCACCTGGACGTCGCTTATGTCGGGGTGGGTGTAGAGGAACTCCTCGATCTCCCGGGGGTAGATGTTCTCGCCGCCCCGGATCACCATGTCCTTGAGCCGGCCGGTGATCTTGCAGTAGTCCTCGTCGTCCAGGACCCCCAAATCGCCGGTATGCAGCCACCCCTCCTTGTCGATCGCCTTATCGGTGGCGCCGGGGTTGTTGTAGTAGCACCTCATGATGGCGTAGCCCCGGGCGCAGATCTCGCCGGTCTCGCCCCGGTGCATGATCTTGCCGGTCTTGGGGTCGGTGATCTTCACCTCGGTGTGGGGCATCGGCTTTCCGACGGTCGAGACCCTCCGGTCCAAGGAGTCGGATGTGGAGGACATGGTGATCCCCGGGGAGGCCTCCGTCTGGCCGTAGGTGATCACCACCTCCCTCATGTTCATGAGGCTGCTCACCTTCTTCATGTACTCCGTAGGGCAGGGGGAGCCGGCCATGATCCCGGTCCGCAGGCTCGATAGGTCGTACTTCTCGAAGTCGGGGTGCTCCAGCTCTGCGACGAACATGGTCGGGACACCGTGGAGCGCCGTGCACCTCTCCTGCTCCACGGCCGCGAGGGTCGAGGCGGGGTCGAAGTACTCCGCCGGGAGGACCATCGCCGCCCCGTGGGTCATGCAGGCCATGTTCGAGAGGACCATCCCGAAGCAGTGGTAGAAGGGGACGGGGATGCAGAGCCGATCCTGGTCGGTGAACTTCATGCACTCGCCGATGAAGTAGCCGTTATTCAGGATGTTGTGGTGGGTGAGGACGACCCCTTTGGGAAAGCCGGTCGTCCCGGAGGTGTACTGGATGTTGATGGGGTCGTCGAAGTCGAGGCTCTCTTGCTCTGCCCGGAGGACGTCGTCGTGGACCTCGTCGCCCATCTTCAAGACCTCCTCCCAGGTGCGCATCCCCGGCCTCTCCTCCCCCCGGATCAGGACCGCCGTCTTCAGATACGGCAAATTCTCGCAGGATATCTTGCCGGGCTTGCTCTGCGCCGCCTCCGGGCAGACCTCGAAGAACATGCTGACGTAGTCGGAGGTCTTGAACCGGTCGATGAGAAAGAGGGCCTGGCTCTCCGACTGCTTGAGCGCATACAACAGCTCGTGGGTCCTGTAGGCGGGGTTGATGTTCACCATGATGATCCCCACCTTGGCGGTGGCGAACTGGCAGATGATCCACTCGGCGATGTTCGTCGCCCAGATCGCGAGGCGATCTCCCTTCTTCAGCCCCAGGGCGTGAAATCCCTTCGCCGCGCGGTTGACCTCCTGTTGCAGTTCGCGGTAGGTGTAGCGCAGCCCCTGGTGGATTGAGACTATGGCGTCGTTGTCGGGGTACTTTTCGGCGATCTCGTCGAACATATCCGGTATCGTCTTTCCGATCAGGGGCTTCTCGGAGGCCATGAAGGCGTAGCTGGAGGATCTTCTGCCCGGCATGAAAGAGGCGTGAGATCCTTATTTGCATTTAACCTTATCCCGGCGGGGCGGGTGGGGGAGGTTTATAAATAATTGTGGGAATAAATTTTCGGAGAAACTCGGGCGGCCGGGCGGCGGGCGATTTGGGCGTTTCGTCCCCCACCGTCCTCGGCTCGATCCAAAACACCATTCGCATTTTCTCGTTCACGGGGTAGCAAATTAAGGAACGGCAGCAGAGCCAGCCTCCTCAGCTGAGAGTTCAGCCATTTCTAGTGGACCGTCTCAATCAATTAGCCGTCAATTAAAATATCGACATTATAAGTCGTATCTTGCTGTTGATTTGCTCTTCTGTCGATCGGTCTAATGCAGGCCTCAGTCAAATGGCCGTCAATTAGAGTATCGACAATTTGAGTTGATCTATTCATTCTTCGTTCCGCCGATCTGATACGGTCTTACTCGAATGAATAAACACCCTGCCCCTCTCCGTAGTAAGATTCGTAGACGTGCTGATAGACCGCCTCGCACTTCTCGTCGTACATCTCCTGGGTGTAGTTCTGGGGTAGATGGTCGAGGACCGTCTCGATGCAGAGCTTGACCGCCGCCCGAGACTGCTGCCTTTTGCGCCAGTCGAGGACGAGCTTTTCATTCTTGAGGGTCTCAAGAAGCTCTTTTGCCACCCTCTTGACCTCTCGCTCCTCGTTCTTGGTCAATTTGACCTCGGGCCTCGTCAGCATGTCGAAGACCGCCAGCTCCTCTTCTGAGAGCCCTTCTGAAATGGCCCGCTTATCTTCGGCGTCGAGCTCCTGGGCGAAGGCGATCAGCTCGTTGAAGAAGGCCTCCACGTTGAGGGAGCCGGAGTTGTAGTCGTCGATCAGCCTCTGGAACTTGTCGAGATAGTCCATCCGGCTTCGATTGAGCCTGACCATCCTTTTGACCTTAACTTCGAGGAGGGCCTTGAGCCTCTCTGCTTCAGTCCTCCGGCGTCCAGTATCGAACTTTTTCTTCAACGCCTCGAAGTCGAGGGCTCCCAGGTCGATGATCTGATCCGGGTCTCTGATCCTGTAATCCCTGACCCCGATCGATTCGTCGAGGAGGTCTCCGACGGCGTCTCTCAGGTCCGAGATGTCGACCTTGGGATCGAGGGTCTTGATGGTGTCGGAGAGGACTGAAGATAGGAGCACGACCTGCCGGAACTCGGCGGCATGGGTGTCGGGGAGGATCGCCTTGTAGAGCCGTTTCACTCTGTAAGCAAGGGCGAGATAATTGTTCTTGGTCTCGTCGCTCGCCAGGATCGCCTCGACGGCGTCCTCTATCAGCCTCTCCCGCTCGAAGCCCTCCGCCGGGGCCGTCTGTATCCGGGAGAAGTCGATCCCCAGATCTGAGCAGAAGGCGGCAAGCTCTGAGACCGTCTTTCTCATCTCGGCGACGAGGACGCTCTTGTCCCTGATGGGGAGGTCGACTCTTCCGGCTCCGCCGTCGGAGGCGTAGATGGCGAGGGCCTTCTGGAGGTTTCGGAAGACTCCGACGTAGTCGACGATCAGGCCGTTGTTCTTCTCCTCGAAGACCCTGTTGGCCCTCGCTATCGTCTGCATCAGGGTGTGGTTACGCATCGGCTTATCGAGGTAGATGGTGGATAAGGAGGGGACGTCAAAGCCCGTGATCCACATGGCGCAGACGAAGACGAGGCGGAGGGGGTGCTTCTCGTCTTTGAAGTTCGTCTCCAGATCCTCTTTGATCATCCTCTGGCGGTGGGGCGCGATGTCGAGGCCGGTCTTCTCCTTCAGGTCTTCGACCTCGTTTTGGCCCTGGGAGACGACGAGGGCCATCTCGGTCTCCTCCATGTAACGGATCGCCTCTTCCAGCTCCTGGCGCTGATCGGGGTCTCGGTCTTGGTCTCGGACGCTCGTGGTTTTCGCGGTTTCAAGCTCGGCTTTCAGCTCTTCGAGGTGCTCATTCCAGCGCCCTTCGACCTTGTTATACATCCGCAGAGCCGTCGCCTTGTCGATGGAGACGACCATCGCCTTGTCCCTTCTGCCCCGGCCCATGAAGTGGGAGACGATGTCCTCGGCGATGGTCTCCAGGCGGCTCTCTCTTGTGATGAGCATGTACTCGCGGGCGAACTCCCGCTCGAATTGTCTCTCCTGGGCCTCGTCGAGATCTGAGGCTTCAATGATCTGGTAGATCTTCTCGTCGATGGAGGAGTCGAGGATCTGAAGCTCAGGGACGCGGTTTTCATAGTAGAGGGGGACGGTGGCACCGTCGTCGATCGATTGTTTGAAGTTGTAGATGCTGACGTAGTCGCCGAAGACCTCTCGGGTCTTCTCCTCGCCCGCCATCAGGGGCGTTCCGGTGAAGCCGATGAAGGAGGCGCCGGGGATCGCAGCCCTCATGTTGGCGGCGAAGATGTCGTACTGGCTTCTGTGGGCTTCGTCGGT
Organism: Methanothrix sp.; assembly: GCA_024649985.1. Classification (GTDB taxonomy): domain Archaea; phylum Halobacteriota; class Methanosarcinia; order Methanotrichales; family Methanotrichaceae; genus Methanocrinis; species Methanocrinis alkalitolerans. Next base: position 3,472 of record JANKMW010000022.1, on the reverse strand, counting down.
GATGACGATTATATCGGACCGGTCGGTCAGCGGAGGGTAGGTTCCGCCTTTTTTCGTCCTGAACTTCTGGATGAGGGTGAAGACGTATCTGTGGTCTTCTCGGAGAAGGTCTTTTAGCCCGTTGCCGCTCTTCGCCCGGACCTGCTTCTCGTCCTCGGTGGTGGCCCCGACGTCGGCGAAGTTCTTGTAGATCTGGCCGTCGAGGTCGGTCCTGTCGGTGATGACGAGGAAGGTCCAGTTGCCGGGAACCTTCCGCAGGACCTTCTGGGAGAAGAAGACCATGGAGTAGCTTTTGCCGCTCCCCTGGGTGTGCCAGAAGACCCCCAGCCGTCCCGCGTTCTCCTCGACGTGGAGGACGGCGTCGACCGCCTCGTTGACCCCGAGATACTGATGGTTTTTGGCCACGATCTTGGCAAGGCCGCCGGAGACCTCTCTATAGAGGACGAAGTTCTCGACCATGTCCAGGAGCCGCTCGGGCGAGCAGGTCCCTTTGATCATGGTATCGAGGCTGATGATCCCCGTCTCCCCCTCGGAGTTGATCTGTTTCCAGTCGCTGAAGTGCTCCAAAGGAGAGGTGATCGACCCCAACCGGCTCTCGCGACCGTTGGAGAGGATGATGAGGGCGTTGTACCAGAAGAGCTGGGGGATAGCCGCCTTGTAGTCGCGGAGGTTGTCGTCGTAGGCGTCAGAGACCCGCCGGTGGGAGGCCTTCAGCTCGACGAAGACGAGGGGGATTCCGTTGACGAAGCCGACCAGGTCGGCCCTCCGGGTGTACATCTCGCCTGCGATCCAGAGTTGCGACGCGAGGAAGAAGTTGTTCTCCTCGGGCCGGTTCCAGTCGATCAGCCGGACCGTCTCGACCTCCTCTCCGCCGTTACCCCCTTCCTCATCCCCGCCCTCAAAATCGGCCTCGGACTCGGACTCGGACTGGAGGGCGACCTTGACGCCGTCTTTGAGGAGCTGGTAGATCTCCCGGTTAGCCTGGGGCATGCTCTGAGCGCTCCGGTCGCGGGTCAGCTCCTCGACGGCGAGATCGATCGCCTCCGGGGAGGCCTCGGGGTTGAGCCTCTCCAGAGCCGGGCGGAGCTTCGAGACCAGGACCACCTCGGCGCGGGTCTCCCGGCCCAGGGTCCCCTGGACGCCGCACTTCTCCTCGAAGCAGTCGGCGACCTCCCAGCCCAAATCCTGGAACCGGAGGATGGCGGGCCGCTGGATCATTTGGTCCTCGGTATAGTCACTCATTCAAGCACCTCCCAAAAGCAACTTCCAACCTTTTTATCTAATCGGAGACATTCATGAAGGACTGCCAGCGAACCCTCCAAAAGTTTAGTATCTCTGGCAGGGTCTTTGACAGGCCCATCAGGAAACTTTCCGCCGTGGAAAAGGTTATTTCTCACTACCTTTACCAGGTCTAACATCCAGTGAATTTCAGATTTATTACAATCTCTCTTAGCATCTACCCAACCGAGTTTGTTATCGTTACAGATTTGTTTTTTTGGAGGATTCTCTAAAAGATAATTGACCTCAGGTCTCTCATTTTTTAATTCACTGAGCTGGGTCTTTTTTTGAATATTAGTTGCAAATTTATCCCAGTCAGCAGATGCATTATTATTGTTTTCTATGTATCCCGCTCGCTTAAGAGCGTATTCAAACCGAGAGAACGCTACAAAGAAATTTATTATTAAATCTTTATTATCGCCGAGAAAATGCTCAAAAGAGCGATCTATCTGATCCTCAACAGATGGCCTTTGATGATTTTTTGTCATTTTCGCATCCTAATTTTAATTTCGAATCGTTACATGTCGATCTAATCAGATATAATTTTTGCAAGGATAAGATTGGGGGTCGGCCCTGTGATGGAAAGATGGATCGCCTCCGAGGAGACCTGGGTTTTGATCTCCTCCAGGGCCGGGCGGAGCTTCGAGACGAGGACCACCTCGGCGCGGGTCTCCCGGCCCAGGGTCCCCTGGACGCCGCACTTCTCCTCGAAGCAGTCGGCGACCTCCCAGCCCAAATCATGAAACCGGAGGATGGCAGGACGCTGGATCATTTGGTCCTCGGTGTAGTCGCCTTCGTGAGCTGTCAAGCCTCTGCCCCCTCAATTTCTAGGCCCTCTACGTCTATTTCCCCAGAAATAAGTTTGGGTAGAAGAAGGTCGCGTGTGCGGCGGAGGTTTGAGTTTTTCGTTTGAAGCAGTTTTTGTTGGTTGACGATATCCTGAACAATATCATTGAATTGATTTAATAAATTACCCGATGGAACAATTACTGGAATTCGGTTTAAGTTTGCTTGAGTGATTTTTGGCTGTGCTGCACCAGTAATGTATCCTGAAATATCGACTTGTGACATAAAGAGATAAATGAAAATTGTTGAGACTGGCATCTTGCCCTGAATTACATGAGTATGATTGTTAGGCCAAAACTTGCCGTCTACCAATTGTAAAACGGGATTCCGATTATTAGTGATTACACTGCCATCTTCTGCTACCAATAAATATTCGCCTTCAAAAAGATAATCATTTATATAATCAATGATTTTAGCAGCACCATAATAAGGATATTCACCTTTCATTGAAGCTCGTTGCATAGATGATAGCGGCTTTCTTCTGCGGTCAAAATTTAATGAGATTTCACCGAAAGTTTTCACCTCCCACCCCTCCGGCTTCGGCCCCAGCTCCGACTCCTC
>JANKMW010000022.1:293-777 GCA_024649985.1 Methanothrix sp. | reverse complement strand
CTTCTCGTGCCCCGGAAATCGGAAGTTCACGAACCACTCGCGGTAGAGGGCCGAGGCCATCTCCTCCAGGATCTTGATGCGCCGGGTGTTGTTCTCGATCAGGTCGTCGTAGGCGGAGAGGATGGCGGCGATCTTGCGCTGGGTGGGGAGAGGTGGTAAAGGTACAAGGATGTCATTCAATATCCGCTGATTGAGATTATTAATATTCGTTCCACCCCCATAAGCGCTGAGGGTCTCACGAATTAGTTGCGTTCGAAATAGATATGCATAAAACTGAGGGAGTGCTTTGTCAGAAGTTATCCGTGCCTTAATTGTGAATGCTGAGTGAGATATGCTTTCATTTATACCTCGAATGAAGAGACTTCTACCTATAAGGCTTCGATTTCCATTTGAGCGTACAAATAAAATATCTCCCTCTTCGAGATAATCGCTTTTTTTAACAACACCATCCGGATTAATTTCTGCCAACTCATCGTATTTTGGA
>JANKMW010000022.1:0-283 GCA_024649985.1 Methanothrix sp. | reverse complement strand
CCTGGAAGTCGCTTACCCCTATTACCTTTATACCCTTTCCGAAATTCTCTTTTGTGAAATTCAGACCATTACGGAATTCGGCAATTTCTCCAAAGTTGACTTCGGGCCACGGAGATGTTGTCGCCATGTCTAATCCAACTCCAACAGCATCGCCACGTTCTCCTCGATCCTCTCCTCCAGCTCCCGAGCCTCCAGATTTAGACGCTCCAGCTCCTCGTTCAGCTCCTCCAGCCGCTCGGCGAAGTCGAAGCCGTCGTCCTCCCGCTCGGCGACCCCGACATAC
>JANKMW010000229.1 GCA_024649985.1 Methanothrix sp. | reverse complement strand
GGCGATAAACATTCTGAGACTGGGGCTACAGTCTCTGCCAAAAGCTAGAAGCCCCGCCCTTCAGGGCGGGGAGTAGTCACACGGGTAGATTGAAATATAACGGGTTGGATATAAGCTATCGGAGTTGCGTATGCGGCTGTCGATGTATATGGTGTGCAAAGATCCAGAAGATCGTAAGGAGGTATGATAAAGATGTTCGAAACGGTTATGGTCCCCACAGATTTCTCTAATTACTCGCAAAAGGTCCTCGAGGGCGTCGGCGGATTGCCGGGAGTGAAGAGGGTCGTCCTCCTGAACGTCATCGGTCCATCAGATCCGAAGGGCAGGGTTTTGGACCCCCAAGCCAGGCTTGAAGAGGCGAAGAAGAAGCTGGCGGATCAGGCAAAGGTTCTGGAAGCCCAGGGGCTGGAGGTCATCCAGAGGGCAGAGCCGATGCTGGGGGATATATTCTGGAAGATCCAGGAGGTATCCGACGAGGAGGGGGTCGACCTGTTGGTGATGGGACCTCGAGGGAAGGGCTTCGTCGAGAAGATATTCCTGGGAGGCGTCACCAAGAACGTATTGAGGTACGGCGACAAACACCTCCTCATCATGCGCTACAAGACGCCGGAGGGCGGGGACGATCTGGAGGAGTACAGTCCGGTCTTGACCGCCAAGGTCCTCTGCCCCACGGACTTCTCCGAGCCCTCCGACGAGGCGATCGGCTTGATCCAGGGGATGAAGGGCGTCCGCGAGGCGGTCCTATTCCACGCAGTATCCAGCGGCGAGAGCCAAGAGCACGTCGACGCCAAGAAGAAGGAGGCGACGGAGAAGCTCAACGCCGTCAAGGCGGAGTTCGAGAAGGCAGGGATCAGGACCTCCGTCAGGATCGCCGTCGGCGGACCCGCCGAGGAGATCATCGCGGCGGCCGAAGACGAGGACGTCTCCCTGGTGGCCATGAGCTCTCACGGGAAGGGTTGGAGGAAACAGCTCATCGTCGGGAGCGTCGCCTACGAGGTATCCAAGAACGGTGCAAGGCCTGTTCTGGTATTGAGGGCGGGGAAGTCCTCCTGATCTCCCTTCCTCGGTCTAATTTTTCGTCTCCTCTCTATCGTCTCCTCTCTATCGTCTCCTCTCTATCGTCTCCTCTCT
>JANKMW010000228.1 GCA_024649985.1 Methanothrix sp. | reverse complement strand
GCAGCCTCTAAAATTCGTTCAAAGAACTCTTCTTTGACGGCTTCATACTCTTCAGCCCGCCCTCTGGAGGCAGCATCTCCACTAAATACTATGAAGTCGATATTTTCCAGATCCGGGCTGATCGATGATCGCTCTCTGATATCCCTGACGAGACCATCCCGAACGACTTCAGGATCAATCGGAAAGTCCTCATGATGCCAGTCAGAGATGTGAAGCCAGGTCAGGCGGCTCATTTTCCTCCCATCGAATAGGTGGATTGCTCTGTTGGAATTAAAACCTTCCCGAATAACAAACGTCAGAGGCCAGGAAAAAAAATGGTTGGAAAGATCTTTAAATCTTATCCAGCGCCACGGCGACCTTCCCGAAGATCTCCTTGATATCGCCTACGCCGACGACCGTAGCCACTATGCCCCTTTTGTCGTAGTAGTCGATGAGGGGCTGGGTCTGGGCGTGGTAGGCCTGGAGCCTCTCCTTGACCGTCTCCTCGGTGTCGTCGGCCCTCTGGTAGAGGTCGGCGCCGCAGGCGTCGCACTTGCCTTCCGTCTTCGGCGGGTTGAACTGGACGTGGTATGTGGTGCCGCACTTGCACATCCGCCGGCCGGTGACCCTCTTGACCAGCTCCTCGTCGGGGACGTCAATGTTCAGGACGACGTCGATCTTCTGGCCCAGGTTGGGGAGGATCTTGTCCATCGCCTCGGCCTGGGGCATCGTCCGGGGGTAGCCGTCGAGCATCCAGCCGCCCTTGACGTCGTCTTTGGCCAGCCTGTCCTTGATGATGTCGATGAGGAGGCTGTCGGGGACGAGCTTTCCCGCTTCCATGAACTTCTTCGCCTCCACTCCCAGGGGGGTGCCGTTTCGCACGTTCTCCCTGAGGATGTCTCCGGTGGAGATGTGAACCACGCCGTACTTATCCGCTATCATCTTCGCCTGGGTGCCCTTTCCGGATCCTGGTGGACCGAGTAGTACTATGTTCATAATATCCCTCCTATTTTCCTCTCGATAAAAAGCAACGTCACGACGCCAGGGCCCCTGGGCGAAGATCTAGGATCTGCATCCAAAGCTTTCAAGACCCAGCCCACGGTGCGGATGGCATGGCCGCTGGCAGTTGCTCTCTTCTCCGGTACGTTGACTCTCAACAACGTTAAAAAACCTTTCTCCACCGAATCAGAGGAGGGCTGCCAGGGTCATCGCCGACCCCGAGAGGAGGGGGATCGAGAGGTTGTCGTCGATGACCCTTCGTCGAAGGTTGAGGGGGACGGCGTCTGCGAAGGTCGCCGCCGCTGCGCCGACTACGAATACATGAACGGATAAGGCTCCAGGTTCCGGCGAGAAGATCGCCTCCAGGAGGCTTGCGGCATAGCCGACG
>JANKMW010000227.1 GCA_024649985.1 Methanothrix sp. | reverse complement strand
CAAACCGTTAATGCGAAATGCCGGATAAATCGGAGGGGTGGGGTGCGAGTCTGGAGGAAGGGCGGGGCGGTCTTTCGCCGCCTGGGATATATTTCTAATGATATTTTAACGGCTCGATATATCTTCGGCGGTCTCTCCCGCCACCCTTCGATGGTGGCCCCTGCCGATCATATGCTCGCTTTTGTCATGCGGCTTTCCGAGTCGATAGACTTTGCCACGAGAAGACCCTCCTTTCGCGGCAGATAGAGGCGACGGACGGGCAGATCGACGCCCTGGTTTACGAGCTTTACGGCCTCTCGGAAGAGGAGGTCGCCATCGTCGAGGAGGCTGCCCAGTGACGGCTCTGCGCCCCGGCTTCGGGCGTTTTTCCTTCTGGCTTATCCTGTGCGGTCGTTCTTCGGGATCGAGAAGGAAAGGGGGAGATGAGGGGCCAATGTCGGGCCGGTAGAAGGGCATAAATCGGCGGGCGGCGCGCGCTAAATCTATTTTGCATTAAATCAAACTTATTTGATTAGAACCAAACACTTAATACATATTAATTTCAGAGGTAGGTCCATGCCCAATCCCGAGCAGGCCCCCACGAGAATTACGATGGGTGCCGAAGAGCTCATAGGGAGGATAAGGGGGCGAAGAGGCGGATCCATGAAGGACGGCCGAGATTCGGGCCGTCTGAAGCTCCGCAAGCCCTGCGTCGAAGACGGCGCCGGGATATCGGCCCTCGTCGAGTCCTCCCAGCCCCTGGACCCGAACTCGACCTACTGCTATCTCCTCCTCTGCCGCGACTTCGCCGAGACCTGCGTCGTCGCCGAAGATGTCGCTGAGGTGGGAACGGCGGATGAGACGGGTGGGGCAGGAGAGATCGTCGGTTTCCTCTCCGGATATAGACCTCCAGAACGAGGGGACGTATTCTTCGTCTGGCAGGTGGCGGTGGACGCCGACACCAGGAACTTCGGGCTTGCAAAGCGGATGCTCCGCGAGGCCTTGAAGAGGCCCTCTACGAGAGGCTGCCGGTTCCTGGAGACTACGATATCTCCGTCAAATGAGCCGTCAAAGAGGCTCTTTACGTCACTAGCCAGAGAGCTCCAGGCTCGGTGCGAGGTTTCGGCCTGCTTCTCGGAGTCTCATTTTGGGAGTCGGGATCCCGAAGAAGATCAAAGAGCAGATCCCAAAGCAGGTCACGAAGCGGAATATCTTTTCCGCATAGGGCCGTTCGATCTCGAACGGATGAGGTGAAACTATCATGAACGATATCAGCACAAAAGAGGAAGGTGAAGGTGAAGGTGAAGGTGATAAAACCATCAACGACATCTCCACTGTGAATCGTCTTGAATCAAAGGTTCGAAGCTACTGCCGCAACTTCCCGGTCGTCTTCA
>JANKMW010000226.1 GCA_024649985.1 Methanothrix sp. | reverse complement strand
GCTATAAATTATAGGGAAAATGTTTGGAAATTAGACCGTTAGTGCGGAACGACGGGTCAAGGCGTACCGGAGGAGGAGGTCGGGGCCGACCCCGCCCCCGGGGCCCTCACCGTCGACGGCTATGCCCCGCTTCCTTCGCCTCCGGAAGCGTCCCGCCGGGAAAGACGGGCCGAGCGCTTCTGGCGCACCCGATCCATGAGGAGGACGGGCGGGTTACGGGGACGGTCACCGGCGACGCTATAAGCAGGGTGATCGAAACGCTTGTCGATGAGGACCCCGTCCCCCGGGGCGGAAGGTCGATATAAGTATAACTGGAGGTTAGATATGAAGGTACACGTCAGGGCCTTCGCCAGCTTCAGGGAGATTCTGGGAAGGGACCTGGAGCTGGATGTGGAGGACGGATCGACGGTGAGAGACCTCCTCCAGCGGTTGGCCTCATCTCACCAGGCTCTGGGACCCGCCCTCTTCGACGATGATGGGGATTTGAGAGAGTACGTCATCATCATGAAGAACAGAGAGAGGATCGACTCCTCGGAGATGCGTTCTGTCCCCCTCGACGACGGCGACGAGGTGGCGATCCTTCCGCCGGTGGCGGGGGGGTGATGGGTCGGATGGATGATGGATGGTTGGGATCCATCAGAAGTCGATACCCCGATAGACCGATGAGGGCCACAGGTGGGTCGATCGCGGGTCCGTTAAAAAAGAGGTAGATCGATGAACGTCGAAAGGTTCCTGGATAGGTACGACCGGCAGATCCGCCTATTCGGAGTCGAGGGGCAGGAGAAGATAGCCGAATCGAAGGTCTTCATAGCCGGGGCAGGGGGGCTGGGCTCTCCGATATCGTTCTACCTTGCGGCCGCCGGGGTCGGGAAGATCGTGATAGCCGACGACGACGAGGTGGAGATCTCCAACCTCAACCGCCAGATCCTCCACTGGGAGAGGGACATAGGCAAGAAGAAGGCGGTATCGGCCAAAGAGAAGCTCTCCGAGATGAACTCGGATATCGTCATCGATACGACGGCAGAGACGATCTCCGAAGAGAACGTCTCCCGGCTCGTCGGCGACGCCGACCTGGTCATCGACGCCGTGGACAACTTTCCCGTGAGGTATCTTCTCAACGAGACGGCGATAAAAAAAGCGATCCCTTTCATCCACGGGGCGATCTGCGGCTTCCACGGCCAGGCGACGACGGTGATCCCAGGGGAGTCGGCGTGCCTCCGGTGCATCTTCCCGGAGGCTCCCCCTTCCGCTCCGTCCCCGGTGGTGGGTACAACCCCCGGGATCATAGGGCTCGTCCAGGCGACGGAGGCCATCAAGTACATCACGGGGACCGGGGAGCTTCTCAGCGGTCGGCTCCTCATCTGGGACGGACTTTTGCCCTCCCTTGAGACGATAGAGGTCTCG
>JANKMW010000225.1 GCA_024649985.1 Methanothrix sp. | reverse complement strand
AAATCGATAGCAGGAAAATTAATGAGCGTTCAAACCGTTAATGCGAAATGCCGGGAGGACGACTCGGCGATCCAGATCTTGAACGAGAACGTCCTAGTGACGGAGAAGGATAAGGCCCAGAGGATGGCGGAGGCCTGAAGGTCCGCCCCCCTCTTCCGCCCTGCCCTCCCTGCCCTCTCTTTCAGGGTCTATTTTATCTCCAGAGGTCTCTGCCCCGATGGGAGACGATGGGGTCCACCTCCACCAGGTCCTGGGGGTATGGCTCAAAGAAGGTCTGGCTCGATAGATAGTCGTCATCGAACCGCGCGATCCAGGACTTGAGGATGGTGGTGTTGGGGCAGATGGTGATCTTCCCGTCCCGGTACCTCTGGACGTTATCAAGGAACAGTTCTCGCTCCCCCGCCGAAATCCGGTCTGAAAAGTGGCCCAATATGTGCATCAGGACGTTTATGTTGGAAGTGTACCTCCGGGGCCTGCAGAACGCCCTCTTCAGATGGAGCTCGTATGAGGCTGCGACCTCGGGGAAGGGACGATGGTCGTGGTTTGCGGCGATCTTACCCAGAGCCCTCGTCTCCGCCTGGTGGTAGGCCAGAAGGAGCATCTTGTTCTCCGTCTGGAAGCCGACCAGCTCCCTCATCGACCCCGACCTCTTCACCTCCCGAAACCGAGCCAGGGCGAAGAGCTTTGAGAGGAAGTGCTCTTTTATCCGGGGGTTTCTAAGCCTCCCCTCGTCCTCCACGGCGAGATCGGGATATCGGGCCATGACGGCAGCGCCGAAGAGGCCGCTTTCGCTCCTCGATAGGGCCGCCGACTTTCCGGCGGTGGGATAGACCTTCGTATTCTTGATCCCGCAGGAGGGGGAGCTCGCCTTGAGGATGAAGCCGTCGACGTCGCCGACGGAGTCGAGATAACCCGTGGCGAAGGAGGTCATATCGGCTGTGACGTCCCGGCCCGTAGTCGGCTGGATGAGGCTGATCTTTGCCAATCCAACCTTTCCACTTCCACCATCTCCTCCTTCACCCTCTTCACCTTCTCCTCTTGCTCCCTTTCCACCATCTCCTCCTACCCCCTCACCTCCCTTTCCACCTTCTCCTCTCTTTGAGGTCGAAGAGACGAGCCGGACCGAATCTCGGGGGACGCCGAGGCCGATCTCCACCTCGGGGCAGACCGGCAGGAACTCGACGTAAGGGGCGAGGCTCGCGACGAAGTCGCTGGCGATCATCTGACCGTTATACCGGCAGTGGTCGAACTCGATGCATCTGCTGACGACGACCCTGGGCTTTGCGAACTCTCTCAAGCTAGACGCCTCCACCTTATTTTAGCGATTTATAGCGATAATAGTGGGCTGTAGGTAGTTAAAACCTGCGCGGAATTCTATGCTCCAGGGGTTGGAGAAGGGGTGGCGATGAGATATGTAAACCCCCGAATCCACCTCGAGGAGTAGGGAGTTTTTATTGAATCCGGCATTTCGCATTAACGGTTTGAACGCTCATTAATTTTCCTGCTATCG
>JANKMW010000224.1 GCA_024649985.1 Methanothrix sp. | reverse complement strand
GCGATTTTGGACCGTCTCTTCTCCAGAAGAGGAGAAATTGGAGGATCAAGGAAGAAGAAGTGGAGCGGAGAAGTATGTTGAGTTGAGTCAAACCGACGGTTTGCAAGGTAACTCTTTTAACGGGGGGCGCCATCAGCCAGAGCGTGAACCGCGAGACCGCCCTCCCCAAAATCCAGGTGAGCAAGTCATCGGCCCTGGTCCTCTTAGGCCTGGGGATCTACCTAGCCTATCTCCACAGGCTCGGCCTGGGTGAGGTTGCCGAAAGCCTCCAGGGGATGAGCCTACCGTTCTTCTTTGCGGCCTTGGCCCTCTCCCTCATGATGGTGGGCTTCAACGCCCTCTCGTGGAAGAGGATCGCCGAAGAGCTCGATATTTCCGCCTCCTTGGGCGACCATTTCTTGATATACCTATCGAGCATCTTCGCAAACAACCTCATACCCTCGGGGAGCTTCTCCGGAGAGACGGCCCGGATATACTTCATGGGGAAGGTCGCCGGAGGGTCTCGATACGACGCGAGCTTCGCCTCCGTCGCCGCCAGCAGGATCATCACCGCCGTCCCCTTCGTCCTGGGAATGATCCTGGGCCTCGGATACCTCGCCCTCGGGTCCTCGGCCCCCCCCTGGGCGCTCACCGCGTGCTTTGCCATGATGGTCTTCTCCGTCTCGGCGGGGATCTTCTTCGTCGGGATCTGCTTTGAGGAGCGGTGGCTTCAGAGGATGGTGAGCTTTGCCATCGGCCCCCTGGAGAGGATATTTCGCCGGGAGGTGGACCGGGAGATCTGCTCCGGCGCTGTATCCGGATTTATGAGGTCCATGCAGATGCTCCTTCAGCGGGAGAGGAGGGGCGGTCTCCTCGCAAGCCTGGGCTGGGCGGTGGCGGGCTGGATCTGCCTTGTGATGGTCGCCTTCGCCGCCTTCCGGTCCCTCGACGTGGAGGTCTCCATATTCGCAATATTAGCCGTCTACTCAGTGATCATAGTCTTTCAGACCTTCCCCTTCGGCCTCCCCGGCGGGATCGGCCTGGTGGAGATCCTGATGACCGCCCTCTTCTTCGCCGTGGGGGTATCGATATACGATGCCGCCGCCGTCACCATCCTCATCCGCCTCGTCCAGCTCTGGTTCCTCGCCCTTCTGGGGGGCGTCTCCACCCTCCACCTTTTGAGGAGGATCGAGAGGGATAGGAGCTGCCGGGAGCCTTCGGAGAGCTCCTCCGGCGCCGGGAGCTGAAATAGAGTTAAATACCATCAGGGCGTCAATCCCCATCGGGCGGGACAGTAGGGTAGCCTGGTCCATCCTCGAGCGTTTGGGACGCTTGGACTGCGGTTCAAATCCGCGCTGTCCCACCAAAAGTTCTCAAAAGAACGGTTTTGATGGCCATCATCGAGAAGTGTCTTGAAGAGGCCGGAGAATCTTCTCTTCCACCCAAAACTTCTTCTGCGAATCGAAGCCCGGACCCTCGACCGGAGGGGTCTCCGGCGAGGTCGAAGCCTTTCGCCTTCCTGGCGCTGATGATGCTGCCGCTGCCATCAATCGCGCT
>JANKMW010000223.1 GCA_024649985.1 Methanothrix sp. | reverse complement strand
GCTACCGAGATCGCTGCCTCATCGCGATTCTTCTCTTAACCGATGACCAATGGATTGCGTTTAAGTCCGGAGCCTCTGGGCCGCCTTCTTCAGAGCCTCAATCCCTGGGAGGCGGTCGCCGGAGAGGTAGCTTATGGAGGCTCCGCCGCCGGTGCTGACGTGGGAGAACCTGGACTCGAGGCCCAGCTCTTCGATGGCGGCGCTGGTGTGCCCTCCGCCCGCGATGGAGAAGTCGGCTTCAGTGGCGGCCTTCAGGATCTCAGAGGTTCCCAGGGAGAACTTCTCCTTCTCGAAGATCCCAGCGGTCCCGTTGAGGACTACTAGCTTCGCCTCCCTGATCCTCTTTGAGAAGTCGACGATCGTCTCAAGGCCGATGTCGGCGATCTGGAGGTCGGGAGGGATCTTCTCCATCGCCACGTCCAGCCGCTCTCCGTCCTGGTCGAGGGCGACGTCCCTGGGAACGACGATCTTTCCGGGGTTTTTATCCATAAGGTCTTTTGCTATCGAGACCTGATCGGAGTAGTCGAGGCCAGCGACGAAATCCCGGTTCCGTTCGCCGACGTTCGTCCCCGCTGCCATCTGGAAGACGGTGGCGACGACCCCCGTCACCAGGACCTGGTCGACACCGCCCCTGTTGAAGACGTTGGCGATCACCTTGATGGAGTCGTCGGCCTTCGTCCCGCCGAGGACGAATATGGAGGGGTGCTCGTTGCCCCGGACCCCCATGTCCAGCGCCTCGATCTCCTTCTCCATCAGCCTTCCGGCGGCGCTAGGGAGGTTTTCCGTGAACCCGACGACGGACAGGTGGGACCGGTGGGAGACGGCGAAGGCATCGTTGACGAAGAGGTCGAATAACGGGGCGAGCCCTCTGACCATGTGGCTCTTCGCGTGCTCCTCGGCGGGGCGGCTGATGTTCTCCTCGGAGTAGAAGCGGGTATTCTCCAGGAGGATGACGTCGCCGGACCTCATCGCCTTGATCGAATCCCGGGCCCGAGTGCCGAAGATGTCGTCGACGTAGGTGACCTCGCGGCGGAGGAGCTGGGAGAACTTCCGGGCGTGGGCCTCCATCGTCGTGAAGTCCTTCTTTCCTGCGCGGCTCTGGTGGGCCAAGAGGACGACCCGGGCCTCCTCCAGGTCGCGCAACGTCGGCAGGTGGCCGCGGAACCTCTTGTCGTCGAGGATCGTTCCGTCCGGATCCATGGGGGAGTTGACGTCGACCCTCACCAGGATCCGCTGGTTATCCAGGGGGAAATCGTCTAGCGTGAGATAATCCTTCAACTGGCTCCCTCCTCAGGGATTTAGCTGTGACAGGGGTTGACTCAGGGGGTATATCACTTTTAGCCCACAGGGCGGCGCGAGGCGGGCGGGGCTCTTCCTTGGGGACGCGGCCGGAGAAATGGAGATATAACTTGCGCGCGAACTTCAGGTAGCTTGGGGTGGTCGAAACGATAGATCCGTCGTTGTGCACTAACGGTCTAATCTACAAACATTTTCTCTATAAGTAACTATTCAGCCTCCTTTTCAGAATACCCGAAATAAGCGTGAAAAATGGATGA
>JANKMW010000222.1 GCA_024649985.1 Methanothrix sp. | reverse complement strand
CGATAGCAGGAAAATTAATGAGCGTTCAAACCGTTAATGCGAAATGCCGGATACATTCAAGGAGTAGATGCTTCTGCTTTGCCTTCGGGGCAGGGCAGCAGCCCCCGTCTCCGCGCCGCAGGGAGTATATTTATAAAAGAATAATATTGTGACCAAAAATAGAGGGCGACTCCCGCCGCCCCTTTCACCCTCTCCTCACCGTCTGCTCCCTTCCCGGCCCCACCGATACGATGGTGATCTTGACCCCCAGGAGCGCCTCGATCCTCTCGACGTAATCCCGGACGGCTCCCGGCAGCGCCTCGTACGACTTCGCCCCTGTGATATCCTCGGTCCAGCCTTTGACCTCCTCGTATATGGGGCGACACCTTGCGAACTCGACGGTGCTCTCCGGCGGGTAGTTGAGGGTTTCGCCGTCCAGATCGTAGCCAGTGCAGATCTTTATGGGGTCGAGCCCCCCGAGGACGTCGAGCTTGGTCAGGGCGAGCTCGGTGTAGCCGTTGAGGTACATCGACTTCTTGGCGAGGACGGCGTCGAACCACCCGCACCTGCGGGGCCGGCCGGTGGTGGTGCCGAACTCCTTTCCTACTTTTGAGAGGTGAGCTCCGGCCTCGTCGTTCAGTTCGGTGGGCATCGGCCCCTCCCCCACCCGGGTCATGTACGCCTTGACGATCCCGACGACGTTGTCGACCCTCGCGGGCCCGACGCCCAAATTGGCGCAGGCGCTCCCGGCGGTGGTGAAAGACGAGGTGACGAACTTCTGGGTCCCGTGAATGACGTCGAGGAAGGCGCCTTGTGCCCCCTCCGCCAGGACCTTCTTTCCCGCGTCGAGGGCTACGTTTATCTCGTAGGAGACGTCGGCGACGTTCTCTTTGAGGGCCTGGCCGATTTTGAGATACTCGCCTATTAGGGCGGGGTCTCTGACGACGGACGGGTCGCCTCCGAGGTCGGATATCGCCTTCTCCCTGGCGGGTCCGATCTCGGCGAGCTTCGCCTCCAGGAGGGCGGGGTCGTTCAGGTCCTTCATCTGGACCTCGTCGCGGCTGAACTTGTCGATGTAGGCGTAGCCGATCCCCCTCTTCGTCGTCCCGATCTTCTCCTTCCTGCCCATCTCCCGCAGCTCGTCGAGGGCGATGTGGTAGGGCATGATGATCGACGTTTTCGCGTCGATCCCGATGTTGGGCTGGATCCCTTCGGCCCGGAGCGCCTCGATCTCGGACCAGAGGACCCTGGGGTTCAAGACGACCCCGGGGCCGATGAGGAGCCTCGCTCCGAAGAGGACGCCGCTGGGGGTGAGGTGGAGCTTGTAGGTCCGCTCCCCCACGATGACGGTATGGCCGGCGTTGTCCCCCCCCTGGAACCGGACGACTACGTCGTAATCCTCAGCGAGGAGATCGACGACCTTCCCCTTCCCCTCGTCCCCGAACTGAGAGCCCGTGAGTATGGTGAACATGATCTCGACGAGCCGTCGCATGATAGATAACCGTTACCCTGAAGCGGCCGCCCCGGCTCGATGACGCCTAAAGAGAGCCTTCGGCGATGCGGAGGACGGCAGAGGC
>JANKMW010000221.1 GCA_024649985.1 Methanothrix sp. | reverse complement strand
TTTTGCACCGTCCAGGAGGGCCTTGAAGCTCCGATAAATGCCACGGCAGATCCGTCGTCCTTGACGAAGGCCTCCCCGAGGCACTCGCCGGAATGGTCCAGGGCTGCGTTGTAACAGGCGATGCTGAAGATTATGGGGGTCATAAGCCCCTTCTCCAGGGCGTGGGCCTCTGCCGTCCCGTAGCTCTCGCCTGCATAGTTCCAGCCCGACCCCCAGTACGTATAGCCCCCATGCCCCCGATAGTTGACGATCCCCACCCCCGAATCGATGGCCAGCATAACGTCGGCGTTGTTGGCACCGTCGCCGCCCTCGGCAGGGTTAGCCCCGTAGGCGGTCTCGAAGACGAAGGGGCGGGCATACGATGCCGTCCTTATCGACTCCTTGCACCCCTGGTACTTGCCCGGAGCGTCCTGGGCGTGGGCGACGAGGAGGACCTTCGGCCTCCAGCCGCCAGAAGGCTGCCTCATCTCATAGCTGAGGATCTTATTCACCTGCTCGACGACCTCTCCGTCGTCTTCGGCAGATATCCGGCCCACCGCCACCTCCGGGTAGAGGTCGTCTCCTGCAATGCAGCCGTACCAGTAGTCTCCAGGAAACCCGCCCCAGTCGGAGTTCCAGGGGAGACGGTCGATATCTCCCACTATAAGGACGTACTCGAGCTCAGGATGGGATCCGTAAACTGCGGCTATGACCTCTTTGACATCCGCCGCCGAGGGGGTCGACGATGAAGGAAAGCTGTAAGAGACGAAAGGAAGCCCCCTCTCAGCCCGCATCTCCAGCAGGGGGCTGACGCTCTCATAAGACGCCTGTCCTTCATGCCTTATCGAGAGGTACTTCACGAGATCTGAACTCGCCCTCGGCCCGTCTATCCCGGCGTCTCCGATGAGGGGAAGCTCCCTTTCGCTTGCTTTTGCCTCCGCCACCACGAGGTCGAGGGCGTCGTAGTTCAGGATCACGTCCCGATACATCCTGGAAAACTTCGGCTCAGCCCTCCTCTCCTCCAGGGTTGCGCCTTCGTAATCGATCCTGACCCTCAGATGGTCGTATACCCTCAGCTCGCCGGAGGCGGGGTTGAAGGCGACGGGGTTCATCTGAAGCTCCACCACATCCAGGTCTCTCCAGGTTCCGGGAGCGCCAACGACGACGAGCTCTCGGGGGTAAAATGCGTCTTGAGAATAGAACTCCTCGTCGATGACGAAGGGCCGGGCCTCCCCGGAGGGGTCACAGTCGACCTCCGGCGGCTGGAACGGCCGGACCCTGTACCCGGGGTAGGCTGAGTACGACGACTTGATCACTGTGGCCCTGATCCTCGCCCCGGCGGGGACGGCTATGACCTCGCTCACCACCGGAATCTCGGGCCTGCCCACCTCAATGGTGGTGGCTTTTTCCGAGACGGTGAGGACGTGGAAGGTTTCGCCCCCGATTTCGGCAACCTCCACCTTCAGCCCCCGGAGGTGGAGGTCTATGACGAACCCCCCAGCGTCCGAGGCGAGGAGCCGGACCTCTGCTGCGTCCTCATCGCCGTTGAGGATGAAGGCGTCGGCATCGTCTTCATCCTCGCCGGGATCG
>JANKMW010000220.1 GCA_024649985.1 Methanothrix sp. | reverse complement strand
CTGTAGCCCCCAGGGATCTTCAGGGGCGAGTCGCAGATCCCGTCCCGGTCCCTATCCCTGCACCCCTCCTCGATGGAGTCGAAGTCGGAGTGATGGTTACCGATATTCCCGAGGTGCCAGAGGTTCTCGCCGTCGTCGCGGGCGTTCACGCCGTTGTTGAGAAGCTCGTTTCCGAATACCCGGTTCTCCTTTCGGCCTGCGGCAAAGCCGATCTCGCTGACCGAGAGGACGGGGGCTTCGGACTTCGGCCTGTACTTTATCGATACCCCTCCGCCGTCAGACGCCGTTATGCTCTCGGAGGCGTCGCTTTTGGCGATGCGGATCCCTTCGCCGTTCTCGGAGATCCTGTTGTAGGATATATCGTTCTCCCAGGAGGCCATAAGGGATATCCCGACCCCGTTCTTCTCAACGGAGTTGTTGCTGATGGTGGCCCCACCAGCGGCCTGGAGGAGGATTCCGATGCCGTTTTCGACGACGAGGTTCTCCTCGACGGTGCACCCTTTGGCAAGGACCTTCACCCCGGCGTCCGTCTCTTCGGAGCCGGAGCCAAAGATCTCAAAGCCGACGATGGAAGCCCCCTCCGCCTGGAGGGTTACAGCAGACCCACTCCCACCGGCGGTGATGGAGGGGCTTGCGACCCCCTGGAGGGCGATCCCCTTATCCACCACCAGCCTCTCCCGGTAGACCCCCGCCTCCACCAGCACCACGTCCCCCTCACCTGCACCGTCGATGGCAGCCTGGATCCTTTCGTCGGGTCCAACGGTAAGGGTGGCGCCGACAGAAGCTCCCACCAAAAAGAGGGAGGCGGAGATCAATAAGGCGATCACGAGAAGGCTGTGGCTTTGGGGGCGGCGGCCAACTCCATCGCCATCGCCTCTCCTCAAAGGAATGGGGTTTGAGCTTCTCACCATGGACCTCTCCGGGGAGCGCCGGTTATAAAAGGTTGGCTCCTCGTCTCCAGGCGCGGTCTGATTCGTGAGGGCTGAGGCATTGGGGAAGTATGGAGAGGCAGAAGAGGAAGGCGGGTCCAGGGTTCTATGGGGGCAGGGTGTCCTTGGCCAGATCACCAAAAGATTTTCTTAGCTTGGGGTAGAGATGGCATCAGGCGGGAGGCTTGATGAGCTCTAAGACCATCGTCTTCTTTTCGGTTATGGCCCTCTTACTGTCGGGAGCGGAGGCGGCCACCATCACCGTGGGCTCCACCGGGGCCGATCACGCCACGATTCAGGGGGCCATCGACGCCGCGAGCCCCGGCGACGTGGTGGAGGTGGAGGCCGGCACATATAGCGAGAACCTGGTGGTGAAGACCACCATCACCCTTCGGGCCGCCGGAGACGGCACAAGGAGGCCGATCGTCGACGGCGGAGGGCGGGGAAGCGCCCTCACCATCCTCGCCGACGGCGTCGAGGTCGAGGGTCTCATCCTGGAGAATGGGGGCTTCGGCTGGTCCGGCATCGAGGTGAGGTCGAAAGATAACCTGATCAGGAAAAACCTGGTCACCGACAACAGGTGGTACGGGATATACCTCGACGGCTCCACGGGGACGGCGATCGAGGAGAACGTCGTCTGGAATAACAAGTACGGTATCTGGATCAACACCGGGTCAGACGAGAACAGGATCGAGAGGAACGTCCTGGATGCGAACGACA
>JANKMW010000021.1 GCA_024649985.1 Methanothrix sp. | reverse complement strand
CCTCGGCCATGGTGTTGACGGCGTTGGCGCCCATGGCGTCCCTGCAGTCGACGAGGAGGTGGACGACGACCATGGGACCTTTCCTGGTGGTGACGACCTCCGCCTCGATGCCGACTACCCCTCCGCCGTGGCTGACGAGCATCGGGTCCCTCTCGTTTGCCCTAGCCGCGATCTCTGAAGACCGGGCGAGGATCGTCTGCCTCGCCCCGCAAGGGTCGTCGACCCCCGTCACCTGGATTATGGCCCTCATGACGGGCCGGGTGCTGCTGGTGACAAATCCGCCGCCTGAGCGGGCCATCTTCGCCCCATTGCTTGCGGCAGCGATCACCGAGGGCTCCTCCGTCGCCATGGGGATCAGGACCTCCCGGCCGTCTATGACGAAGTTGGTGGCTATCCCCAGGGGGATGGCGAATAGGCCGACGACGTTCTCCACCATCTTGTCGGCCTGGTGGAGGGTGAGGCCACCGGTCTCGATCGCCTCCACCTCGTCCCCGGAGAGGTCTGCGCTCTCCGCCACCATCTTGAGCCGATCCGAAGCGGAAAGACTGTATAACCCCGAAATTCTCGACGTCTTCAAATAAACTACCTCCAAAATGCCCAGCGATGAGAAGGCTCGTCCCCGGAGGGGAAAAACTTTATGCCGGGCTGCACTTCTTTTTTATGTGTCAGGATCATCGCCCCTCAGGATCGGAGAGGAGATCGGAAAGCTGGAAGAGGCGGTGGGGAGGCTCAGCCCCGTCCAGAAGATGCTCCTGGGGACCGACGGCTCCGTCACCTGCCTTCTGGAGGTGGTCACAGGAAGCCCCGTCGAGATCGAGACGATCGTCCAGAAGGTGATGGCCGCCGATGAGGCGACCGCCCGGGAGCTGGAGATAGATCCGGGGGACGATGTAAACTACAGGGTGGTGAAGCTAAAAAGCTCCGCCTCCGGGGAGACCCTCATCCATGCCACCTCCCGGACCCCCATAAAGCGGCTCGAAGACCGATTTCGCGCCGACCTGATGCGGGCGGACGTCCCCATCGGAACGATCTTAAAGAAGCACAGGATCGAGTCGAGGCGCGACCTATTGAGGGTGAGGTCCCTGGAGGACGGGGAGGAGATGAGGGGGATCTTCAAGGTTTTCTCCACCGAGCCAATGCTATCGAGGGACTACAAGATCATAAGGCACGAAAGGCCCCTCATGTCCATCACCGAGACCTTCCCCTACAACAAATTCCAGGATAGGTCCAGGGTGGTCGTAGAGACCCCATCCCGGATCCACCTGACCCTCACGGATATGGCCGGGGACCTGGGCAGGGTCGACGGCGGCGTGGGGGTGGCGCTGGAGGAGCCCACCATCGTGGTGGAGGCTGAGAGGAGCGAGGAGCTCCGCGTCAGAGGCGAGAACGCCCATAGAGCTATGGCGGCGGCCGAGGCGGTGATGAAACGGTTCGACCTTCCGGGCGCCGATATTAGAATAAGGTCCTGCTACCAGCAACACGTCGGCCTCGGAGCCGGAACCCAGCTCGCCATGGCGGTGGGCAGAGCCCTCTGCGAGCTCTATGGCACGACGGCATCGGCCCGGGATATCGCCGTGGCCGTCGGGAGGGGCGGCACCAGCGGTATTGGGGTCGCGGCCTTCGAGAGGGGCGGGTTCATAGTCGACGGCGGCCACTCCTTGGGCCCCGGTAAAGATAAGATCGACTACCGCCCCTCCTCCGCCTCCGCGGGGGTCGGACCTGCGCCGGTGATCATGCGAGGAGAGGTCCCTGATGACTGGATATTTCTTCTCGCGACGCCGAAGGTACCGAAAGGTGCCTTCGGCCAAAGAGAACTGGACGTCTTCGGGACCTATTGTCCCGTCCCGAAGGGAGAGGTCGCAGAGCTCTGCCGCGAGATCATAGTGAGGATGATGCCGTCGGTCCTGGAGGGGCAGATCGAGAGCTTCGGCGATGCTGTGAACAGGGTCCAGGAGCTGGGGTTCAAGAGGGTGGAGGTGGAGCTCGCCCATCCCCTCGTCAGGACCATCATGGAGGAGATGAGGACGGCGGGGGCCGCCGGAGCGGGTCTCAGCTCCTTCGGGCCGACTGTCTACGCCGTCGCCGACTCCAACACAAGGGAGATAGAGTCGGCGGCGATGGATGTGATGAGGGATACCGGGGGCGATGTCTTGGTCACCAGGGCCCGGAACTCGGGGGCGAGGGTCAGGGTCGCCTGAATTTTCTGTTGTATAATTATACATTTGTATGCGAGATGATATAAGATGAGCGATATAGAAAGGCTTCTTGAACTTCTGAGCAACGCCCACGGGATCTCGGGGCGGGAGGGGTCTGTCCAGGATCTCATCCGCCAGGAGATAGCCCCTTACGTCGACGAGATCAGGATCGATAACCTCGGAAACCTCGTCGCCACCAGGAAGGGGGAGCGGCCGTCGGTGATGATCGCAGCCCACGTCGACGAGATAGGGCTCATGACCAAGTACGTCGACGAGAAGGGATTTCTGCGCTTTGTCACCATCGGCGGTTGGTTCGACCAGACGCTTCTCAACCAGAGGGTTATCGTCCACGCCGATTCGGGGCCGGTATACGGCGTCATCGGATCGAAGCCCCCCCACGTCATGAAGGACGACGATAAGAAGAAGCCCGTCGAGATCAAGGATATGTTCGTCGACGCCGGCTGCGCTGATGAGGAAGAGGCCAAGGCCCTGGGGATCAAAGCAGGAACCCCCATCACCATCGACCGAGCCCTGGCAAAGCTCGCCGGGGACAGGGTGACGGGCAAGGCCCTCGACAACCGGGCCGGGGTCGTAATGATGATCGAGGCGTTGAAGCGAACGAGGTCGAAGTCCACGATATACGCCGTGGGGACGGTCCAGGAGGAGGTGGGGCTGAAGGGGGCGAGGACGTCCGCCTTCGACCTGCGTCCCGACGTCGCCCTCGCGACGGACGTCACCATCCCCGGAGACCATCCGGGGATCGAGAAGAAGGACTCGGCTCTTGAGATGGGGAAGGGGCCGGTCATCACCATCGCCGACGCCTCGGGGCGGGGGATCATCACGACGGAGAAGGTCGTCTCCTGGCTCGCCGAGACGGCGGGGGAGTTCGAGATCCCCGTCCAGATGGACGTCTCAGGAGGCGGGACCACCGACGCCACCGCCATACAGCTGACCCGAGAGGGGATTCACACCGGGGTGATCAGCGTCGCCACCCGGTACATCCACTCTCCCGTAGAGGTCCTGAGCATCAAGGACGTCGATGCCTGCGCAGAGCTTATAGCCCGGGCCCTGGAGACCGCCCCTCGATACTTCAAAACAGAGGAATAGGGGCGACATTCCTTTTTTTCTCTTCAATTTCGATCTCGATGACCTCGATGTATATCGATGTATATCGATGTATATCGATGTATATCGATGTATATCGATATACGGCCACCTATAGGATGACCAAAATGATCCAAAAAAGTGTCGAAAACGTCCTCTGCCGAGAGGACGTCTATCCGCCGATCTAGCTGCCGCCTATCAGGCTGATTACCGTATAGGCGAGGATGGTGCCGACGACGAAAACAACCGCAAAAGCTGGCCAGACTATGCTGGCTGCGGCCATCGCTTCTACTGCTGCCATCTTAAATCATCTCACTACGAGGACGGGGCAGGTTGCCCAGTAAAGGACCTTCTGGACGACGCTTCCGATGAGGAGCTTTGTAACGCCGCTCTCACCATGGCTGCCCATTACGATCAGATCGACCTCTTCGGTCCTGGCGATGTCGACGATCATGTTGGCTGGCGCGCCGGACTTGACCATAGTCTCGGCGGAGACGCCCGCCTCATCGGCCATCTTCTTGATCTCGGCCACCGCCTTCTCTCCGCTGGCCTGGAGCTTGGCTTCGATATCCTTCTTGTCAGCTCCCAGCTGCCTGACGGCGCTGGCCACCACTACCTCGTTCACTATGTAAACTCCGAGCACCTTCGCGCCGATCGCCTTAGCCAGGTCTACGCCCTGCTGGACTGCGACCTTGGACTTTGCGGAGCCGTCTGTAGCGACTAGAATCCGATCGTACATTTTATTACACCTCTTTATCTCCCTACAACCTTCTGGACCTTTTAAGTCTATCCACCGCGCCTTTGATATAAATAGGTATCTTTCCGATACCGGCATCTGGAAGCCTTATAAAGTGCGAAAGGGCCGTGGTACGACCCCATCATCTCACCACCATCACCGTCGTCTCAGACCAGTTCAGGACCTTCTGGGCGACGCTTCCGATCAGATTCGAGGTGATGCCGCCTTCGCCGTGGCAGCCCACGAGGATCAGGTCGGCGCCTTCTATCGCCGCGGTCTCCAGGATCCTGAGGGCCGGGTCCCCCTCCCTGATGAGGGGATCGACCCGAACGCCGGAGTCCTCGCCCATCTTCGTCGCCTCCATGACGATCTCCTCGGCAGAGTCCTTGAGGGTCCTCCTAAGATCCTCTTCGGTGAAGCCCCTGCCTACGAGAGCGGCGATCGCCTTTGAGATGGCCATCTCGTTTATCACGTTGAGGACTACAACCTCGGAGCCGAGGGACTTCGCGAGCTTCATCCCCCCCCTCTCGGCGGCCTTCGATACCTCGGATCCGTCGGTGGCTATGAGGATCTTCCTGTACATACGGGACGCTCCCTTTGACGCCTACCCATTGGACCGCAGGATCCTCAACGCCAGGTGGGCGGCGTTCTCGCCGTTGTCGATCCCCACGCAGGCGACGGGAACCCCCGGCGGCATCTGGGCGATGGCCAGGAGGGCGTCAAGCCCCCCGAGCTTCGCGCTCACCGGAACCCCGATCACAGGCCTATCGGTCCGCGAGGCGATGACGCCCGGAAGGGCGGCGGATAGGCCGGCGACGGCTATGAAGATCTTCGCATCCGTCTCCTTTATGTACCGGTCCAGCTCGTCGGGGTTTCTGTGGGCGGACAGGACCTTCTCCTCAAAGGCGACCCCCTTCTCCCCGAGGACCCGGAGGACCTTATCCACCACGGGCTTGTCAGATCTGGACCCTGATATTACGGCTACTTCGGTCATATATCCCAAACCCCAAAGGTTCCCGAAATGGCTCTAAGGGAGATTATTATCCCCCAGAAGCTCGTGCTGCTTCTCCAGGCTCATCCTGATGAGGGTCGCGAATATCTCCTTTATCGCTCCCGGGTCAAGCCCCAGCTCTGTGGCCATGTCAAGAGCCCTCTTCATCACCAGAATCTCCTGATTTTTGTCCTCGATCCCCGCACCAAGAGCCCTCTTGGCCTCGAAGATATCTTCAGCAAGCCTCACCCGCTCGTCTATCAGCCTTATTATCTCCTGGTCAACTCTCTCTACATCTGCGCGAAGATCTTCCAGGCTCATGATCGCCACCTCACGGCCAATGATGAGCCGATGTTGTTAACCTCTGTCCTTATGACCCTTCCGCCCAGATCGAGCCACGCCGACTCGACGCCCTCCGCCATATCGTCTTCTGCCAGGGCTGCATAGGCGGGGCCGGTTCCCGATAGGCTCGCCCCCCCGGCTCCGGCGGCGAGAGCCGTGAAGATGGGGTCGGCGGAGAGGTTCAGGGCGGTGCAGTAGACGAGGCCGTTGAGGGTCATGGCCCGAGAATAATCTCCGGCCAGGGCGAGCTCGAAGATCAGGTCGGCGATGGGGGAGAGGAGCCTCGACCTTGCGACGTCCGTATCTCTCGAGAAGATCTTCTCCTCGGGGACGAGGAGGAGGACCTCCGACTCCAGGGCCTCCCTTTTGAGAAGGGACATCTTCCGGTTGTCGGTGACGACGAAGCCCCCCAGCATTGAGGCCGCGGCGTCGTCGAAGGCGCCGGTGATGGTGACCCCTGCGGCCCTCGCCGCCTCGACCCCGATCCTCGTCGCCTCCAGGGGGTCGATCACCTCTCCCAGGGCGTCGAGGGTCGCCATGACTGCGGCGTTGGCGGCGGCGCTGCTGCTCTTCAGCCCCCGGGCGAGGGGTATATCGCTCTTTGTCCTGACGACCCCACCGGCTTCGACGCCGAACCGCTCCAGGACCAGCTCCACGGACCTGACGATGAGGGAGTCGTCGATGCCGGGGACGTCCCCCCTGATGCAAAGCGAGTCGTCGAGGACGACCTCGGCGGAGGTATGGAGGTCGATCCCGAAGGCGGAGCCCTTCCAGTTGGCGACGGCGTTGAGGACCGTCGCCGCCCCCAGGGCCGTCGCCCTTCCCCTCCGGCTCAAGATAACCCCGTCTCGATGAGGGTCTTCAGCTTGGAGAGGTCTCCGGCGACGCCGTCGTTGCCGCTCTTGGCGTACTTCTCGATGAGCTTATCGAGCATCTCCAGCTCCGAGACGGCGGAGCTGAAGACCGGCTCGTAGCTTCCGAGCATGTAGAGGGGGATGACGACGGCGCCGCCCCTCGTCGTGGGAGAGGACAGGTCGTTTACCACCACGACGAAGGTGTAGGATCGGTAGCCTAGGCCGGCGGCGATGTTCTTTGCGAGGCTTCCTATCTGCTGGATCCTCCGGGTGGAGAGGTTCTTGTAGGCCGCGACGGAGTCCTTGTACTCGACGAACATGAGAGCTTCATCGGTCCAGAGGAGGGCGTCGTACTCGACGATGGCGACGGAGTTCTTCTGAGCCACCACGTTGAAGAGGACGCCGCGGCACCAGGAGAGGTTCAGGTTTATCCTGAAATCCAGCTCCGTATCCTGGACGGTCCGGGACTTCAGGACGTAAGGGTCACTCCTCAGCTCTATCATGGCTGAGAAGACCGCTCCAGCGGTTAAAGGATTTTCGTATCCCGCAGGGAAAAGGGATAAGGCAGGCTTCATACCAACAAACCCTCCGGTGAAGCAGTTTGACGGATAAGAAAAGGACGCAGCAGCTGGGGGTCAGGATCCCCGATAGCCTGGAGCCGGTATATGCGAACCTGATCAAGATAAGCCACGCCGACGACGAGGTCACCCTCACCTTCCTCCACAAGATCCCCGAGACGAACCTCGCCCAGGGAAGGGCGATCGTGACGATAACCCCCCGACATGCAAAACGGCTGCTGCGGGCCCTCTCAACGAACCTGAAGAGGTACGAGGCGACATACGGCGAGATCAAGCTCCCCGAGGACGGCGGCGGCAGAGAGGAGAGCAGCAACGTCGAGGTGGCCTGACCTGATGACGGGCTCGGGCCTCTGGACCCGCGTCCTCTTCAGCCCTCGACGAAGCTTCTGACGAGGCTGGGGATCGTCCGGGGCCGCGTCGTGGCCAGGGATATCCCCGTCGAGAGCCCCTTCCTGAAGAAGGACCCCGGAACGCCGAGGTCCCTCTTAGAAAGGCCCAAAGCCAGCCGGTCTATCTCCTCATCCCTCATCCTGCCGAGGGTCAATAGAGACGCCCGACCCATCCGATACTCCAGGCCGAACTCCCGGCGCCACCGTCGGATGTAGGGCGAGAACCCCCGGATCGATACGTCCCCCGATCCCACGGCCCCGGCGGCCACCTCCCCGGCGATCGTCCCCGCCCGCATGGCGTAGGCGATCCCGCTCATCCCCGCCGCCGCCCCCGTCGCCATCAGGGAGTCGGCGACGATCTCGCCGGGGAGCGCAGCGATGGCGTCCCCGCCCCGGTTGATGGAGACGACCTTCATCTCCGAGACGTCGTACTCGGCGGACTTGTATTTCTTAAACAGCTCCACGAACCGGTCGAGGAACGGCCGGACGTCCCGGCCGTGCCCCCGGACGAAGACCCCCAAAGTCGCCAAATCCCCTCCACCGGGGGAGAAGGTCGCCTTCCACCCCGGCGAGATCGAGCCAACGAAGTACTCGAAGTATTTCTCCTCCCCGAGTCCCGAAAGCTCGACGACCGCCTCGGCGGCCCAGGCGACGTCCTCCGGATGCTTCAGGGGCGAAAGCCCCTCTTTTCTCGCGATCAATCCATCGACCCCGGAGGCGTCGATGACGACCCGGGCCCCGATCTCGCCGGAGTCGGTCTCGACCCGCCGCCCCGAACCCGCCAGGGGAGCGGACCGGGCGACGCCTCGTAGGAGCTCGGCCCCGGCCCCCTCGGCCCTGCCGAGGTAGAGGGCGTCGAACTTCGACCGGTCGATGAACCTGCCCGCCGCCGCTATCTCGACGGCGTGGCCAGCGGGCGATATTATCCTCATCCCTTCGAGGTCGTGGAGGACGTACTCCTCCTCCACCTCCAGACCCGCCCGGCGGAACATACCGTCGAAGAAGGTGTTCGCCGGGTGGTCGAAGTCGCCGCCCATTTCTTTGTCGAGGAGGATCACCTCAGCGCCGCCTTCGGCGGCTGATGTGGCGGCGGCGATCCCCGAGGGGGAGGCCCCCACCACCAGAACGTCGCAGTACACGGATGTTTGGTGGGGGCAAGGGAGTGATGAAGGTTTCTGATGCAAAGCTAACAAAGTCCGACCAGGGTGGCCCAATATGATGGAAAAAACCCGCAGGATAATCCAGCTATCTCTCCGGCTCCTGTCCGGATAGCTCCGCCTCCAGCTCTTCGATCGTGGGAAGGTTTCTTTTCATCTCGCCGGCCAGGGCCTTTTTGAGCCTGTAGCTTGAGATGCCCACGGGCTTGTTAAGATCCCGCAGAGCGTACTCGGCGATAACCCGGTTCTTGGTCTTGCAGAGGAGGATCCCGATCGTCGGCCCGTCGTGGTCGGAGTCCCGGATCAGGTCGTCGACCGCCGATAGATAGAAGTTCAGCTTGCCGACGTGCTCGGGGGCGAAGTCGCCGATCTTCAGCTCGACGACCAGATAGCAGCGGAGGCGGAGGTGGTAGAATAGGAGATCGATCCGGAAGTCCTGACCGCCCACCTCCAAGGGGTGTTCGCTCCCGACGAAGGCGAACCCGACCCCAAGCTCAATCAGGAAGTCCCGCAGGTGCGCCAGCAATGATCGGTGAAGGTCGAGCTCCGATGCCCTCTCTCCCAGGCTCAGGAAGTCGAAGTTATAAGGGTCCTTCAGGATCTCCGCGGCCAGATCGGACTGGGGCGGGGGAAGGGTCCATCGGAGGTTTGTTACCGCCTTTCCCTGACGGCGGAAGAGGTCGCTCTCGATCTGGTGGACGAGGACGTTCCGGCTCCAACCGTTCTCCACCGTCTCGCAGATGTACCACTCGCGTTCGGACCCATCTCTCAGCTTATCCAGGATGACGCAATTGTGGAACCACGGAATCTGTGCAGCAACCTGCTGCACAAATACGTCGTCGTCCCACGCCTCAGAAAAGGCCCGCATGTACTTGAGGTTCCGCGGAGAAAAGCCTCTCATCTCCGGAAATTCTCTCCTAAGATCGCGAGAGAGACGATCTATGACCTTGGCGCCCCAACCCTCTTCGCCCTGTCTCTGGAGGATAGACCTTCCCATCTGCCAGTATAGGACCACCAGCTCCCTATTGACAGAGAGGGATGCCCGCACCTGAGCTGCCCGGACCCGGCTCTTCAGATCGAAGAGAAGCTCCGTATATCCGACGGGGAGGGGCGAAGGGGCTGTATTCTGCTCTGCCATATGCTATTCATCCACCTCAATCCGCCCAATCCGCTCAATCCACATGATCCGCATAATCCGCTCATTTGTCCGAAAGAAGGTCCTGGCGGGTTGGTCGAAACTGTTGCTCATATCAGATGAAAATATATATTCTCAGACTCCGAGATACCCCCATTGGAGATATCTCATGGGCATCCCTGAGCGCTGGGCCCGACACAGGCCCCTTCCGGAAGAGATAAGAGCCTCCCTCGATGAGCTTGCAGAGCTCTTCGAGGAGGAGGGCGTGATCCTCGCCTACCTCTTCGGCTCCCTCGCAAGAGATGACCCCCCCGGGAGCCCCAGGACGTGGACCTCGCAGTTCTGACATCGACGGCGGAGGAGCCGGCCTGGAGGCTCTGGGAGAAGATCGTAGACGCCCTGGGGACGGAGCGGCTCGACCTGGTCGACCTGCGAAGGGCGTCGCCGGTCCTGCGCTTTGAGATAGTAAGGTCGGGAAGGCCCATCTACGTCTCCGATGAGGCGGCAAAGGAGCGCTTCATTCTGGACACCCTCCATCTCTACCGGGATACTGCGCCTATGCGCAGACGACAGATGGAGGCTCTCAAAAAGAGGATGATCTGATGATCAGAAGAGCGTCGATAGAAGAACGGCTGAAAGAGCTGGACGTAATACATCGAGAACTCTCCAGATACGAGGATGTCAGTCTCGACTCGCTTATAAGCGATCTGAGCGAGCGATAGATCATAGAAAGAGGGTTGATAGCCGCAGCTTCAGTTATCTTCGATGTAGCAGACCACATCCTATCAGAAGAATTCAGGGCGTATCCGGAGAGCTACGAGGAGAGCCTTAAAGGGCTCTTCGAGAACCGGGTGATATCGGAGGAGCTCTACTTGCAGATAAGAGGACTGGGAGGATTTCGCAACGTCCTGATTCATCGCTATACAGGGATCGACCCAGATCTGGTATTCGAGAACTTCCTCAAAGCCCTGATCGTATTCCCCCGCTTCGCAAAAGAGATAGCCAACTGGCTGGATTCGCCTTGAAGGTCCATCGATCAAATCGAGGTTCATCTCGCCTTGACAAACAATCCGCGCGAATTCTGTCGCCTCTCTCTGAAGGATAACCGCAGCCCTTTATTACCTTGGGCTTAAAACCCAGAGCGATGGCCAGGGATCAAAAAGACTACTTCTACCGGAGGGCCAAGGCCGAGGGGTACCGGGCCCGGTCCGCCTTCAAGCTCCAGCAGATCAACAAGAGGTTTCGGCTGATCAGGAGGGGCGACGCCGTCCTGGACCTGGGCGCCGCCCCCGGCGGCTGGCTCCAGGTGGCAAAGGAGATCTCAGGGGGCAAAGTCGTCGGGGTCGACCTCCTCGCGATCGATCCCATCGAAGGCGTCACCACCATCAAGGCCGACATCACCGCCCCGGAGACGCTGGAGCTGATCCGGAGCGCCCTCGGCGGGAAGGCCGACGTCGTCATCTGCGACGCCGCCCCGAACCTCTCGGGGAACTGGACCCTCGACCACGCAAGGTCCATCGACCTATCCTGGTCCGCCCTCCGGGTCGCCGGAGAGACCCTCAAGCCCGGGGGAAACTTCCTCGTCAAGGTCTTCCAGGGGGACACCTTCCTCGACTACCTCTCGGAGGTGAGGGGGCGGTTTCGCAGGGCCCAGTCCCACTCTCCGGCAGCCTCCCGCAAGGAGAGCGCTGAGATGTACGTCGTCGGCCAGGGGTTCTTTATCCCGCCGGTGAAGGTGGGGGACGTCCTGGAGCTTATGATCGTCGGCGTCGGCAAGTCCGGGGACGGGTTCGGCGAGGTGGAGGGGTTCAAGGTCTTCGTCCCGGGGTCGGCTCCCGGCGAGAGGATGAGGGTTAGGATAGGATCGATAAGATCCGGCACCGCCATCGGGTCTCCCGAGAGCTGAAGGCCCTCGGGAAAGAGATGGAGCCGTTTTCGAAAACTATTTTACATATTCTTGCGACATATTCCATGTGACAGTCTTCAGAGCTTATGACGTGCGAGGCGTCTACGGGACAGAGCTTACCGATGATATCACCCGGAAGGTGGGCAGAGCTCTGGGGTCGTACCTCCCCGGTGGCCGGATCGCCCTCGGAAGGGATACGAGAGTGAGCGGCCCATTGGTGGAGAGGGCATTTTTGGAGGGGGTCTTGTCCACGGGCTGCTCCGTCGAGAGCTACGGAGTCCTTCCGATATCGATGATCGGCTTTGAGACCTGGAAAGGGGGGTACGACGCGGCAGCCTATATCTCCGCATCCCACAACCCCCCCGAGTACAACGGCATCAGGTTCAGGACCGACGAAGGGTACGGGATGCTCTACCACGAGACGGAGATGATGGACCTTTACGAGAGAGGGGAGTTTCGAGAGGGAAAAGGCAAAAAGACCGACCGCTCCCCCGAAGAAGTCATCAGAAGGTACGCCGACTACGTCGAAGGAAAGCTCTCCATCGAGGGGCCCCTCAAAATCGTCCTGGACATGGGCAACGGCTCCGCCTGCGGGATGGCCATGCTGTACCAGAGGCTCGACTTCGACGGTCGGGTGATAAACGGCGAGCCCGACGGCCTCTTCCCCGGCCGCGGCCCAGCCCCCACCGAGGAATCCCTGAAGGAGGCGGCGAAGATGGTGGTGGAGACGGGGGCAGATTACGGCGTCGGCTTCGACCCCGACGCCGACCGGGGGCTCGTCATCGACGACCGGGGCCGGATCGTCCCCCCCGAGAAGGTGGCGGTGATCCTGGCAAAGGAGAGGTACCGAACCGGCGACAGGGTGGTAGCGGGCTTCGATTGCTCCATGATCCTGGAGCGGGAGCTCTTGCCCCTCGGTTTCGAGGTGATCCGGGAGAGGGTCGGAGACGTCTTCATCGCCAACCGGGTCAAGAGAGAGGGGGCGGTCATCGGCGTCGAGAGGTCCGCCCACCTATTCCTCCCGGAGTTCCAGCTCTCCGACGACCCCTTCGCCATGTCCCTCGTCCTCGGCGAGGTGATATCCCGGGGGGAGAGGCTCTCGGATCTCTCGGACGCCATCCCCGACTACCCCTACGTCCAGAGGTCCGTCAGGATAGTGGGGTCGGCGGCCGATGTCATGAGACGGCTCGAAGGCGACCTTGCATCCCTTGAGCCCGACACCACCGACGGCCTCAAAATCACCGCCGAGGATTATACCGTCCTCATCAGGCCCTCCAACACCCAGCCCCTCATCAGACTCTACGTCGAGACGGCGGGCGGCTCCGCCGATGAGCTCGTCGAAAGGTTTGAAGGTCTCATAAAAGCGGCGGCTAAATGAGGATGTGAAGAAGACAGGAATACGGACTAACCGTTGACGACCGACCACCATTATACAGGCACCATACAGGCACCGACCGAGCTGATAGATATTGACCACCAGAGACGTCTGCATCCTGATCCCCACCCTGAACGAGGAGGACGCCATCGCCGGGGTGATAGGGCAGTTTCGGGAGATGGGCTTCTCCGACATCCTCGTCATCGATGGCAATAGCCGCGACAGAACCCGCGAGCTGGCCGAGGGAGCCGGAGCGAGAGTCGTCGTCCAGAGCGGCCACGGGAAGGGGCAGGCCCTGAAAGAGGCCTTCGACCTCATCGAGACCGACTACATAGTGATGATCGACGGGGACGGGACTTACCTTCCCGCAGAGGTATGCCTCCTCCTCGATCCCGTCTTCGCGGGGAAGGCCGACCACGTCATGGGAAATCGGTTCGCAAACCTCCAGGAGGGGGCCCTGACCCGCCTCAATTCCGCAGGGAACAGGCTGATCAACTTCTTCTTCCGGCTGATCTACGCCGTCCCCTTGAACGACATCCTCACCGGGTACCGGGCCTTCAGCCGTCTGGGTGTCGAACGGCTCGACCTCACCATGGCAGGCTTTGAGATCGAGACGGAGATGACCGTCGACAGCGTCAAGAAGGGTCTTGTCATCGCCGAGGTCCCCATAACCTACCAGTCGAGAACGACCGGGACGAAGACGAAGCTCAACCCCCTAATGGACGGCGCGAGGATCACCGCCACCATCTATCGGATGGCAAAGACCCACAACCCCCTATTTTATTTCGGCATGATGGGGTCCTTCTTCGGCACAGCAGGATTCATTCTGGGGCTGTACATCGTGAGGGAGTGGCTCTCCACCCGGACCGAGCACCTGCCTCTGACGATCCTGACGGCGATACTGATCATCGTCGGCTTCCAGCTCTTCTTCCTGGGGATCCTCGGCGACGTCGTAGCCTCGATGCACCGGGAGGTCCTGCGCGAGATCTACAGGAACCGAAAGGAGAGATGAGAGACGAAAGCCGGTGGCTGCTGGCCGGGATGACGTCATGAAAGCCGCCATATCTTTGAACTTCCTGAGCCAGATCGCCAGCCGCTATTTCGCCTTTTTGGTCCTCCTGGCGGCGGCCATCGGCCTCCTTCGCCCCTCCACCTTCAGGATCGCCCTCCCCCACATACCGCTCCTCCTGGGTGTCATCATGTTCGGCATGGGGATGACCCTCCAGGCGGAGGAGTTCTGGGAGATCCTCGCCCGGCCGAAGGAGGTCGCCACCGGAGTTGCGGCCCAGTACACCGTCATGCCCCTCCTCGCCTATGGGATCGCCGAGGCGTTCCAACTTCCAGGGGAAATCGCCGTCGGGGTCGTCCTCCTGGGGGCGTGCCCCGGAGGGACCGCCTCCAACGTCATCACCTTTATCGCCAGGGGCGACGTCGCCCTCTCGGTGGCGATGACCACCGCCTCGACCCTCATCTCCCCGATAATGACCCCCCTCATCACCCTCCTCCTGGCCGGGGCCTGGGCCCCGGTCCCGGTCGGGGAGCTCTTCGTCTCCGCCTTGAAGATCGTCCTCATACCCGTCCTTCTGGGGCTCGCAGCCCACCTCTACTTCCAGGAGGCTGCGGACCGGTGGATCGGGGCGTTGCCCCTCGTCTCCGTGGCGACGATCGCCGTCGTCATCGGGGCGATCGTCGGGGCGAACGCCGACCTGATCCGATCCGCTGCATCGACGATCTTCGCCGTGGTGATCCTCCACAACCTCCTCGGCCTCCTCCTCGGCTACGGCGCAGGTTCCGCCCTGGGGATGGCGGAACCGAAGAGGAGGGCGATGGCTGTGGAGGTGGGGATGCAGAACTCGGGGCTCGCCGCAGCCCTCGCCATGGCCACCTTCAACCCGGCGGCCGCGATCCCAGGGGCCGTATTCAGCGTCTGGCACAACATCTCGGGCCCGATCCTCGCCAACTGGTGGACCCGGGGGGGGGACGATCGAATCTCTGAAATAAGATAGATATGGATCGGATCAGATCAGATCTCCCACCACGTCGTAGCTGAAGATCGGCCCGTTGGTGCAGACGTGGTAGCGTCCCATGGTGCAGTGCTCGCATTTGCCGACGCCGCATTTCATGTGCCGCTCCAGGGAGATGTAGATCTCGGGCTCGATAAATCCCCGGCCCAGGAGGTCTCTGGCGACGGCCCGGATCATCATCGGCGGGCCGCAGAGGGCGGCGGTCCCCGGCACCGGATCGAGGTCGGCTAAAAGGGACGTCACGAGGCCGACGTTCCCCTTCCAGCTAGCATCCATCATGTCGACGGTGATCCCCACCTCGATCTTTGCCGCCTGCCAGCTCCCGTACTCGCTGGTGAAGTAGAGGTCCTGGGACGTCCTCGCTCCGTAAACTACAGTTACATCCCTGAAATCCCGGCGGTCGTCGGCGATGTAGTTGATGAGGGAGCGCAGCGTCGCAAACCCCGACCCGCCCCCGGCGATGAGGACGTTTTTGCCCCTCATGGAACCGACGGGAAAGCCGTTCCCGAAGGGCCCCCGGATCCCCAGGACGTCTCCGACCCGGGCCGCCATGATCCCCTGGGTGATCTTTCCTGCCTCCCGGACGCAGATCTGCAGTGGCTCCCGGGTGGGGGAGGAGGCGATGGATATGGGACACTCCCCCAGGCCGAATACCGAGACCATCAGAAACTGGCCTGGAGAGTAGTTTACGGCGACCAGCTCGTCCTCCTCGTCCATCGGCCGGAGGGATAATAGGTAGGTGTTCGAGGACTCGACGTCGATGTCGACGACCTCGGCCTGGATAGGCAGGTAGCTTTCCGGCTTCGCCCCGGCGGCTCTGCCGATCTTGGTGCCGCCGTTAGCATCGGCTTCCTTCTTCGACCGATCCATCTTCATTCTGCCGCCTCCTTGAACAGGGACCACCGATCGACTTCTCCCAGGCAGACCCGGGAGCACCTGCCGCAGCCGACGCAGCCGAATAGCCCCGTCTTCTCCGGGATGTAGACGAACTTGTCGAGGTACCAGTGGCGCAGCCTCTCGCCGAGGGCTGGCCGGGGGTTGGCCCCGCTCGTCATCCGGGAGAAGCCGGAGAGGATGCAGGTGTCCCTGCACCTCAGCCTCTCCCCGTCGGGGACGCCCTGGTCGAGAACGCTGAAGCAGTGGCAGACGGGACAGACGAGGGAGCACCCGCCGCAGGCAAGACACCTCCGTCCCGCCTCCTCCCAGTCGACCCCGTCGATGGCTTCCCTGATCTTCTCCGGGTTCAGGGACGGACCTCTCTTTATGATCTCCTCGCCGGCGAGGGCGAGGAGCCGCTCCTTCTCTCTCTGGTCTTCGGGGTCCGCCTCCTCGAAATGTCGCTGATGCGCCCTGAGGATATAGACCCCGGCGGGAGATCCCGGCTCCACCAGGTAGCCGCGGCCCAGATCCGTCAGGAGGAGATCGTACCCCCCCTCGGCTCCGGGGCCCGACCCCATCGATCTGCAGAAGCATCCTTCACCGGGGGACGTGCAGTTCAGGGCGACTATTATCGTAGACCTCCTCCTGCCGGCGTAAGGAATGTCGGGGAGTTCGGCGCCGAAGATCCCGTCGATCACCTTAAGCGCCTGAAGGTCGCAGGGCCTCATCCCGAAGATCAGCCTCGCCCTGGGGGGGTCCTCCGAGAAGGTATAACGGCCGCTGTACTGGACGTATCTGAAGAGGACCTCCTTCTTCGGAAGGAAGAACTCCATCGGGGATGCCAGGGGGTTTTTATCGTCCAGCGCCAGAGCCCCGCCCCTCCAGGTGGCGAAGGCCGCCTCCCCCTCGACCAGGACGGGAGCTACGACTTCCAGGGTCTCGGCCAGCTCCTCCAGAAGGGGGACGAGGTCCTCGCGGCGGAGGAAGAAGGCGGAGGTTCCGGTCATTCGGCCCTCCTGATCCTGACGGGGGTCCGTTTCAACCCGGGGATCTTGGAGGTGGGATCGAGGGTCCGGGCCGTCAGCTGGTTCGCCGGAGCCTCAGCGAAGTGGAAGGGTATATAGACAGTCCCCACCGGGACCTCCTCCGTCAGGCGGGCCTCGATCTCGAGGCTGCCGGTTGCGGACTCCACCACCACCATCGTGCCGGATCTCACCCCCAGAGCCGCCGCGTCCGCGGGGTTGATATCGACGGCCGCCTTCGGCCGCTCCCGGTCCAGCAGGTGGGTCCTCCTAGTCATCGTCCCGGTGTGGAAGTGAAAGAGGCTTCGGCCGGTCGTCAGGAGAAGGGGATAATCGAGATCCTCCGCAAGCTCCTGCTGCTCCACGGCGGAGAACCGCCCCCGACCGATGGGAAACGACCCCTGATGGAGGATCTCGGTTCCGGGATGATCTCGGGATGGGCAGGGCCAGGAGAGCCCCGATATCCCGAGCCGCTGGTAGCTGATACCGCCGTAGGATGGGGTCACCGATGATATCTCGGCCATCACCTCCTCCGGGGAGGCGTAATCGGCGTCGACCCCCAGCCGTCTCAGGAGGTCCGCCGCCACCTCCACCTCCGGCCTCGCCTCCCCTGGGGGCGACGCCGCCCGTCTCACCCTCTGGACCCGCCGTTCCGTCGATGTGAAGGTCCCGTCCTTCTCGGCGAAGGAGGCGACGGGAAGGACGACGTCAGCGAGGGCCGTCGTCTCGGTGGGGAAGATATCGGCGACGGCGAGAAACTCCAGAGACGAAAGGGCCCGCATCACCTGATCCCGGTCGGGGTAGCTGATCATGGGGTTCTCCCCGGAGATGTATACCCCCTTCAACCTTCCCTCCTCGGCCGCCTCCATCATCTCGACGGCGGTGAGCCCCGGCTCCGCCGGCAGGTCCGTCCCCCAGGCAGCCTCCATCCTCTCTCTGGCGGCCGGGTCCTCCACCTTCTGATATCCGGGATAGACGCTCGGAAGCGCCCCCATGTCGCAGGCCCCCTGGACGTTCTGGTGGCCCCGGAGGGGGTATATCCCCGTACCATCCCTTCCGACGTTCCCGGTAGCCAGGACGAGGTTTGCGAGGGCGAGGACGTTGTCGGTCCCGCAGGAGTGCTGGGTCGTCCCCATGGCGTAGACGACCGCCGCCCTATCCGCCTCTCCGAAGGCGACGGCCGCCTTCTCCAGATCTCCGGACGGTATCCCCGTGATCCTCTCCACCTCCACCGGAGTATATTGGACGACCAGATCCTTCAGGGCGGAGAACCCCTCGGTCCTCTTAATTATAAAATCCTCATCGACGAGCCCCAGATCGATGATCAGGTTCAATATCCCATTCGTCCAGGAGACGTCGGTCCCCAGGCGGGGGGCGAGATGTATATCGGCGAGCTGTGCCATCTGGGTCCTTCTGGGATCGACGACGATCAGGGTCGCCCCCCGGGACTGGGCCTCCAGGATGTGTGCGGCGACGAGGGGGTGCTGCTCTGTGGTGTTCGATCCGGTGACGAGGATGGCGCCGGATGAGAGGAGGCTTCTTATCGGGTTTGTCATCCCCCCGCTCCCCAGGGCGAAGCCGAGGCCCGCCACCGATGGGGCGTGGCAGAGCCTTGCGACGTGGTCTACGTTGTTCGTCTTGAGGGCGGCTCTCGCGAGCTTCGCCAGGAGGTAGTTCTCCTCGTTGGTCCCCTTCGCCGATGTGAGGACCGCCAGGGCGTCGGGACCCGACTCCTCCCTTATCTCTTTGAACCTTCTCGCCGTCAGGGAGAGGACCTCGTCCCAGGAGCCGCGGACCATCCGTCCGCCCTTCCTGACGAGGGGCGTCTTCAGCCGGTCGGGATGGTGGACGAAGTCGGCGGCCAGCCACCCCTTGACGCAGAGCCTCCCCCTGGAGACGGGGTGAGCAGGGGACGGGGAGGCTCCGACGATCCGGCCGTCCTCGACGTGGAGGAAGAGGCCGCAACCGCAGCCGCAGTAGACGCAGATGGTGGCGATCTTCTCCAAAATGGATCTCTCCTGGAGATATTCGATATTGGAGGAACTCGATCTTGGAGGTATTATCCCTTTGGGTGGCGGATCGAGGAGCTCGAGGCCGGCACCGCTAAAAAAAAGGTAAATAGGCAGATGATTAAAACGCCATCCGCATGACCACCGAAGAGGCCTTCAACTCCCGGCGACGATATCGAGAGGCTATCGCATCAGATCCGGGGTGGTGGGAGCTATCATGATGAATAAAAGGTTTGGGCCGCTCCTCGCCGTCCTCATCCTCCTCGCCCCGGAGACCGCCCTATCCGACGGCCCGGTCATCTTGCGTCTGGACGACGGAACCGCCGAGAACGGATTTCGGATGGGGGGCGGCCTCGGCCATGCCGTCCTCTTCGAGGCCCCCTCCGGGGAGTGGACGCTCTCCGCTGTATCAGTATACGGGAAGCTGACGCCGAATAGGACTTCCGAGATCTTCATCCTTGAGATATGGGATGATAAGCTCAACGCAGTATCGAAGGTCGCCGACAGAGCCGACTCCTACTTCGGCGATGAGTTCGGCTGGGCCCTGGTGGACGTCCCCGACGTCGTGATCTGCGGCCCCTTCCTCGTCTCCATCTACGAGTTCAGCGGCGCTTACATAGGAACCGACATCGGACCCGCCACCGGCAGGTCGTTCATCACGGCGAGAAACCCCAACAGGATCCTGGCATGGAACCTGGAACCGTATCATCAGAACGAGACGGAGTGGATGATCAGAGCCGTCGGATCCTCTCCCGCACCGGAGTTGGTGAGCTTGAAGGTCCTATCGGAGGCGGCGGGAAAAGAAAAGCCCGCAACGATCGAGGTGGATCTGAAAGACGGGGACAGCAACCTAAAGAGGGCGACCCTCTTCGTCGCCGAGAACGAAACCCGAGAGGTGGTCTGGTCGGCGGAGGAGGAGATCGAAGGGGCTGAGGCTACGGCCCGGTTCTCCTGGCCGGGGACGCTCTACAGGGTATCGGGCCCCGACGGCAGCGTCTCCCCCGTCCTTACGGCAGAGGTCGCCGGAGTCTCGGAGGAGTTTCGACCCCTTCTCTATAGATCCGCCCCCTGCCTCCTCTTCCTCAACTTCGGGGAGTATGGTGGTGACCGTTTATCCGGTTGATGTTATATAATATGGGTGTGTAAGTAGTTCACGCAGAGTCCAATTATGATCAATCAATCCCTGCTGCTTCGCAGGAGAATTCTTCTTGCAGCACCCGTTTTCGTCTTCATATTTCAACGATCCATGTCCTCTACAGAAGTTGAAGTTGGCGAAATATAGTGTCATTTGTTTATCCAACCACTCACGCTTCTTTGAGAATCCTATGGTCTTTCTTGAGATGCGGTTGTTATCCTGTCTCAGAGTCAAGTTCAGTCTTTCGATCAGGCTTGTTGATATCTTCCGGAGATCGATACCGTCCCCGAAAATGACCTTCTTAACGACCTTGGTAAGACGCCTGCCCTGCCTAAATTTTATGACTTGAGCATACTTTAGCCCCAGCTTGCCATAATGCTTCAACAGGGACTTAGGGTATTGCTTCAACCCATCCGTCACAAATAGAGGCCGAGATGCAAGACGCTCTTTGGTAATGCCTACGACCTTGTCTGCCATGTACTGTTTTCTCTCACCAACAGCATGAGCCACTACAAGACGAGATTCGGAAACCATGCTTACCCAAACCCAGCTTCCACCATCTTCACCTTCTTTTAGTTCCGGTAGCTCTTTTTTTTACGGTAGTGTACTCGTTTCATTGAATTGGCACCCTGAATGTCATCAGTTCTTTGATGGTCCAGACGTGATCAACGAGTCCTTCAGCCATCGCGGGAGTTCTCTGCATCCATCTCTTTCTACCTTGATTGACCTCTAACCTCAGAGACTTATGAGGTTTGACGAAATTGTACCATGCTTGGAAGAAGTCCAGAGCGTGAGTATGCCTTCTCAGGATTTTGCTGCAATTCATGCTCTTGCGCACGAATCTTGCTAAAGAGTTGCGAATTGTAAGATTTATTCGCTCAATGTATGCAGTATTGATCTTTCCGCCGTAATCGA
>JANKMW010000219.1 GCA_024649985.1 Methanothrix sp. | reverse complement strand
CATCCATTTTTCACGCTTATTTCGGGTATTCTGAAAAGGAGGCTGAATAGTTACGATTGTTGTAGTATAAATATCTAATAGAATACTAATAGAATGAGAGGTAAGACAACAAAAGTCGAGACCGGAACCGGTCCTATCGGAGGTGGCTTAAGATGCCCATAATAAACGATCACATAAGAGCTTTGAAGGACGTGTCTCCTCGGGTCCGTCAGGTGGCAGCCTCTGCTCTCGGAAGTATAGGCGATCCCAGGGCGGTCGACCCCCTCATAGGGGCCCTCAAGGATGAGGACGTGATGGTCCGCCAGTCGGCCGCCTCTGCCTTGGGCTATATAGGCGATCCGAGAGCGGTAGTGCCTCTAACTGAGGCTCTTAAAGATAAGGATTGGGGTGTCCGATGGCAGGCTGCCCCTGCACTTGGCAGCATAGGTGATTCGAGGGCGGTCGACCCCCTGACCGAGGCTCTCAAAGACGAGGACCGGATGGTCCGACGTCAGGCAGCCCATGCTCTGGGCAGGATAAAAGATTCAAGGACAGCCGGACCGTTAGCCGATCTGGCTTCAAAGGATGAGGACAGGTGGGTCAGAGAAGCGGCTGCAGAGGCCCTTGGCAGGATCGGCGACCCCCGTGCCGTTGATCTTCTCATCGGAGCCCTTGGGGATGAACATTATGGTGTCCGATGGAGAGCTGCCCAGGCCCTCGGCAAGATAGGTGATCCGAGAGCATCTGAGCCCCTCACTCTTCTGGCTTTGAAGGATGATGCCGAAGCCGTCCGAAAGATGGCCTCTGAGGCTCTGGAGAAGCTGGAATCTGGTTAGATCATCTCCATCTCATGAAGGCGATATATCTTGATCGGGCAGATCCAGCTACGTCCTCGAAGTCCCTCCTCGAAGTCCCTCCGGTTCGGCGTCTCATCTCTTCACATATGGCGAGGAGATGAGACCGAGACCGGTTATTCCAAGGTGGATTGAGATGGAGGCGATAGATTGGCTGGACAGAGGCGATTTCTTCTACTCAGAGGG
Source organism: Methanothrix sp. (assembly GCA_024649985.1). Classification (GTDB taxonomy): domain Archaea; phylum Halobacteriota; class Methanosarcinia; order Methanotrichales; family Methanotrichaceae; genus Methanocrinis; species Methanocrinis alkalitolerans. Next base: position 684 of record JANKMW010000219.1, on the reverse strand, counting down.
CAAGTACGCCGAGGCCATCCTCGCTTATGATGAGGCCATCAGACGAGATCCAGAATACGCCCGCGCCTGGAATAACAAGGCCGCCGCACTGGCGGCCCTGGGCAGGTACGATGAGGCCATCCGATGCTCCGACGAAGCCATCCGGCTAGACCCCGATCTCTCTTGGCCCTGGAACAACCGGGGCTTTGCCCTCAGAAACCTGGGACGGATCGATGAGGCGATCCGGGCCTACGACGAGGCCCTCCGGCTCGATCCCGGGAGCGTCAAGGTCTGGTACAACAGGGCAAGCGCCCTCGAGGTGCTGGGAAGGGCCGAAGAGGCGGAGGCTGCCTACGCCAGGGCCAGGGAGCTGACCCTTAAGAGATAGGCCCCCAGTTGTCTGGCGGGGCAGCGGTGACGAGCCACTCCCAGAATCAATGCTAAAATAGTGCGGGGGATGGGATTCGAACCCACGAACTCCTGCGAGACTAGGCCCTGAACCTAGCGCCGTTGACCTGGCTTGGCGACCCCCGCGCTGAAAGACAACGCTCAAGTCTCATTACTGCTATTTAATTGTATTCGTGGGCGGCGCCATGATGAGATGACCTGCCTGATCTATGATGAGGATTTTGAGTCCTGAGCGCCGTTCTCGGTAGTCTCCCTATTTTGAGTTGATACAATTTGGAACTACGACAGTCCTCATAA
>JANKMW010000218.1 GCA_024649985.1 Methanothrix sp. | reverse complement strand
CGGCGTACGCCGATAGACCGGTAGGGCCCGTAGGCGGGTAAGAGGCTGGCCCGCCCGGCCCCTTGCGGCCAAGGGATCCCGTCGCCGGAGGCGGATATAAGATGGCAGAGAAGAGGTTTGAAGATGGCATCTTCCTGATGCATACGGACAGGTTCGAGGAGGCGGTGGAGTTCTTCAAGGACTTCGTCGATATAGACCCCTCCGACGTCGAGGCGTGGTATAAGCTGGCGGTGGCGTACCTGGGGGCGGGAAGGCTCGATGAGGGCCAGGCGAGCGCCGAGAGGGCCGTCGACCTCGACCCCTCCAACCCGGAGCTGCTGGACCTCCTTGGCGGGATATCCTCCCTCAAGAACGACGACGAGGGAGCGCTGGAGTTCTTCGATAGAGCCATCGAAGCAAGGCCGGATCACATTCGGGGCTGGATCTCGAAGGTGATGACCCTTCGAAACCTCGACAGGATCGACGAGGCAGTGGAGGCGTATCGGCAGGGGGTCGAGAAGGCCCCAGCCCTCAGGGACCCCGATGAGTGGAACGACCTGGCGGGGGCGATATACGACCGGGGGGATTATCAGGCGGCGATAGACTTCCTCGACTTCCTCCTGACCCTCGAGCCGGAGGAGTCGAGCTACAAGTTCAACAAGCTCGGACCCCTCTCGAAGCTGAAGAGGTACGACGCCGTCGTAGACCTCGCCGAGGAGCTCATCGAATCGATGCCCGACTTCGTCCCAGGATGGATGGTGAGGGGGATCGCGCTTCTGGGGCTTGAGAGGTACGAGGAGGCGGTGGAGTCCTTCGACCAGGCGATCCTCCTCGACCCCACCGGTAACGAGGCTCGCGAGATGAAGAAGAGGACCCTCGAGTACCTGGAAGAGTTGAAGGGGTGAAGGGGCGGAGGGGTAGGCGAGGGATCCCCCGGCCTCGGTGGGTGGGGGTCATCGAAGCCGGGACTCAGGACCATTCGTTTTTTGAAGAAAGATCACGCATTCTGGTCCAAAGAGATCGAGGGTCGAGGCCTCAAAAGCCCTTTAGGCTTCAAAAGCCCTTTATATTGAGAACTGCTTAATAATCTCTGAGTAACCATGAGAAGGTCCGAGATCCTCCAGATCCTGGAAGCCCGCAGGGATGATCTGCTCAAGATGGGGGTGAAGAGCCTTGCCATCTTCGGGTCCGCCGCCAGGGACGAGGCCCGGCCGGAGAGCGACCTGGACATCCTGGTGGAGTTTGCCGGTCCTGCCACCTTCAACGGCTACATGGATCTGAAGTTCTTCCTGGAGGATCTTCTGGGCCGCCCTGTCGATCTCGTCACCAGGAGGTCTATCCGGCCGGGGTTGAAGGCGCGGATCGAGAGCGAGGCCCGATATGTCCATGGACTACAGGCTCTATCTTGAGGATATGCAGATCTCCTGCAGGAAGCTTTTGCGGTATGCAGAGAACCTGGACTTTGACCTGTTCGCTTCAGATGAAGTCGTCCATGATGCCGTCGTTTACAACCTCGTAGTCCTGGGTGAGGCGGCCAAGCAGGTCCCGCCTCATTCAAGGAAGCGCTATCCTGAGGTTCAGTGGCGTAAGATCGCAGGTCTGAGGGATATCTCCGTTCATCGGTACTTCAGCCTGGACGAGGAGATAATTTGGGATATCCTTCAGAATGAGGTCCTCCCCCTCCTCGACAAGCTCGATCAGATAATGGATGATGAGGAGAATGATTAGAGGGTGAACGCTCAGG
>JANKMW010000217.1 GCA_024649985.1 Methanothrix sp. | reverse complement strand
AATCGATAGCAGGAAAATTAATGAGCGTTCAAACCGTTAATGCGAAATGCCGGCTCCATCACCTTTCTATAGCTTTCTATAGTCATCTCCACAGCCCTCTTTCCATCGTCCCCCTCTATGGGCTTCTACTTCACCCTCTCGATCTCTCTTGATCTGCACGAGGGGCAGCGGATGGCGACGCCCCCGGCCTTGAATCTGTCATCGCAGGATAGACACCTGTAGCTCTTTTCGTAACCTGACCCCTCGGCGGGGTCTATCGAGCATCCGCAGATGGAGCACATGGCGCATAACCACCTCGATAAATTCTCTTTGAAGGGCCGCAAACCTCATGACCCCCGGATGGGCCTCAAAACCTCGTCTTCACCCTTTCTTTGAAGAGCTGGCTTGCGATCTCTGAGAGGCCCAGCTCCTCGTCCATCGCCCGGATCTCCCCGGCCCGCGCCCGGGTCATCGGCTTTCTTGGGGCGGCGGTGCAGCTGGCGGCGTCCGCCGTCGCCCGGTAGGTCCCGATCTTCCTTGCGAGGTCGGTGATCTCCGCCTTGTCCATGGCGATGAGGGGATGGTAGACGGGAAGGTCGATCCCCGACTGCTCCGCCATGATGTTCGCCGGGGTCTGGGACGCGACCTGCCCCAGGGAGTAGCCGGTGACGACGCCGTAGGCCTCCTCCTCCGCCATCACCATCCCGGCCATCCTGTACATCAGCCGCCGGCAGAGGAGGCATGTCGCCCTCGGCTCCGCGGCGGCGATCTTCGCGAGGCCCTCGCCGATGGGGACCCGGATGAAGTTGATCTTGCGCCCCGAGGTCCAGCGGCGGAGGGCTTCGGCCGACCTCTCCGCCTGGGGGAGGGCGTCGACGAAAGGCCGGGCGTCGAAGTAGAGGAGGGAGACGGGGCAGCCCCGCCGCATCATCATCCAGGCGGCGACGGGAGAGTCGATCCCCCCGGAGATGAGGGCGAGCATCCGAGGCTGGGTGCCGAGGGGAAGGCCTCCAACGCCCCGGAATACGTCGGTGAAGACGAGGACCTTATCCTCCCTCGCCTCGATTAAGATCTCCAGCTCCGGCTCCGAGAGATCGACTTTCGCCCCAGTCCTCTCCTGGACGGCAGCTCCAACAAAGACGGCGATCTGGGTGCTGGATATGGACCCTCCGCCCCGGCGGGCCCGGATGGCGAAGGATTCGGGGCGGCGATCGGCGGCGAGGTCCGAGGCTGTTTTTCCGATCAGGTCGAGGTCGGGCTCGACGGTGACGACGGGGCTCGCCGATACTACCCCAAAAACGTCGGCGATGATGGACGGAGCCCTGGGGTCGGAGGTCTCGACGAAGATCCTCCCCCGCTCCAGGGATAAAGAGTGATCTATCCCCGCCTCCTTAAGGTTGAAGCCGATGTTGGAGGCGAGGGTCCTCTCCCAGCTCTTCCTGGTCCAGGGGTCCTTGAGGGCAATCTCGCCGTACCTGACCAGGACCGAGTCGGAAGAGGTCATGCCGTCCTTTACCTGGCAGCTATCGCTTTGGCAGACCTGGCGATCTTCCTTCTCCGTGCGCCGGCAGAGGTGTACTTCTGGAGGGGGCCGGGCCTCTTGTGAGTCGCCTCGGACCTGGGCACCTGTCTAATCTGTCCATTTCTTCCTTTGATTTTGATCCATTCTATGCTTCCTGTCTTTCCCATAAGCCGTAACTATCCGGACCGGTCTTAAATAGGTTTCGAGGAGCGGGGCGATTTTGGACCGTCTCTTCTCCAGAAGAGGAGAAATTGGAGGATCAAGGAAGA
>JANKMW010000216.1 GCA_024649985.1 Methanothrix sp. | reverse complement strand
GGGAAGCTGGGGCCCCACCTCTTCGGTCTCCACGAGATCCTGGGGTGAGGGGAGCCCCATCACCAAATCTATATTTTTATCAGCGTTTTTCTAAGGGCAAGAGGCCCAGCTCTCCGGCGTTCTCCAGGTACAGCTCCACCGCCTTTTTCAGGCATTGAAGCGCCTCCGCGGGCGTCCCGCTCCAGCTTGCCACCTCCAGCTCGGGAAATTTAGAGACGTAATCTTCCTCCTCTTCCCATATCGTGGCGGTCAGGTTCAGGGAGGCGGCCAGGTTCAGGCCGGTGATCTTGCGATCCGTCATATCACCTTTGGCGATGGATCATCATGGCTTTATATTCGGAGCATTCGGAGCCATATCCTCCCGGTGATCCAGGGCGAAATACCATTAAATAATATGAATAGTAATAGACCGACTAGAAGACCGACTAGATCGGCTCAAGAGAGTATCTCAAAAGGCATCTAAAAAATTTTGGGGCGGTATGATATATGATGATCCATAAATCCCTCGTGCAGATATTTCTGGTCCTCTCCATCCTCGCCATATCCCTCCAGCCTTCCAGCTCCCAAGGCGAGATGGCAGATGAAGACGTGGCGATCGCGGAGCCGTCGTGGCTCCTGGTGACGACGATCTCTCCCTCCTACTCGAGGCAGGTCGTAGCAGATTTCGAGGCGCTCCAGGAGCCCCTGGGCTTCCCCGACCATCTGGCAGAAGAAGACGCCGAGAAGGCCGAAGGCGACTTCGACGCAAACCTCTACTTCGACGTCCTCGACCGGATCTCCCCGCAGCGCGGATACGTCCTCGACTACGTCTACCACTACGCCGGGATCGGGGGCGGACCGGTCCTCTACGCCCGTAAATCCACTGCGCCCCCCTACCGGAACTACACCGAGTACGCCGCCGCTTCCCCAAACAAGCGGGCGGAGAGGGAGGACTACTACCTGCGCCACATCGCCGCCGACGGGTCGCCGGAAGGGTACTTCCAGCTCGCCCTCCTGCGCATCCAGGGCGAGCAGTTCTACCAGTTCTGGCACGCAAACTACAACGACGGCAGGATCGTCTCCGACCGCGAGGAGGCCAGGGCGAGGCAGGGAGGCGGATTCGGCGCAGACGAATCGACGATCGATGGCCTCCTCTCGGACCTCGCCGGATATGACCTCGCCCCGACCGTTTCCATGAATGGAGATCTGGTGAAGGTCGAAGCGGTCGTCTTCACCAAGTGGGGCGGGTTTATCAAGAGGTCGATATTGATGGAGAGGGAGGCTCCCCACCTGATCCTCGGCGAGGGGTCGCAGGTGCTGGTGGAGTACGACTGCGGGATATTGTTCTGAGGTGAGAGAGGGAGGGGAAGTGAGGGAGACGTCTCCCCCACCTGCAAGAGCATGGGCGCGGGTAGAGATATCCGTTCCCTACTCCGCCTACATCACCATTATTTCTCCATTTTTGAACAGGCAAAAGGCCATGCTTTTAGGGCGATTCGATCCGATTGATGGAATTATCTGAGGGATGTCTAGACCAAAACACTTAAGTTTTAATGAATTACTTGGATATTGCGGTTGTGATAAATAAAATGCAGCTCGTGATCAATACATATGGATCGTATTTAAGAAAAAGTGGAAATTGCTTTCTGGTTAAGAAAGATGAAAAAAGCTTTGAAGTGGCGGCGGGCAAAATAAATAGCATCTTAATTACTACGGCCGCATATATCACCACAGATGCCATCAAGATGGCAGTAGATAACAACATAGACATCGTTTTTCTCGACGCCCACGGGGACCCTTACGGAAGGGTCTGGCACCCGAAGCTTGGGAGCACAACGCTGATCA
>JANKMW010000215.1 GCA_024649985.1 Methanothrix sp. | reverse complement strand
TCAGTCTTTAAATCGGATCAAATCTAGATGACGCATAATTCGTGTGAAAAATGGCAATATTGTGTAGCTTAAATTCCTTAACCGATGACCCATGGATCCACGTCTGGACCCTGGGGATCGCCCCTTGCGCCGAGGAGCAGTTTCGGGAGAACTTTCGGCTCAACTCCTTCTTCGTCGGCTCCCGGAGTAGGGAGGCGATCAACCGGGGGGACGCCGACCACACACCGGTATTTTTTCGGAGGTCCCGGCGCTGTTCCGCCATGGGGCCATCCCCATCGACGTCGCCCTCGTCAAGACTTCTCCCCCCGACCGCCACCTTCGCCACGATCTCCCCGGAGTCCATCCCCTCGGCCCGGAGCTCCCCCCCCAACTCCCTCCCTTCCGGCGGCCATATCTCTCCCGCCGATCTCACCCTTCGACTTCGGGAGGCAGCGGCCCTGCCCCGCGCCCCCTCCCCCATCCTCATTTCAGATCGTACCTCTGCCCGGGTTGCGGGACGACTACCTCGGCGTCGAACTCGCCCCTGATCGCCTCGGCGAAGGAACGGCTCGCCTCCGGCTCCCCGTGGTTGACGAAGACCTGCCGGGGAAACTCTTTGAACGAGCGGAGCCAATTTAGCATCCCCGTCGGCCCCGCATGGGCCGAGAAGGCGTCGAGATATTCGATCCGGGCCCGGACGTTCCAGTCCCTGTTCATCATCCTGATCGTCTTGGCGCCGTCGAGGAGCATCCGGCCGGTGGTACCTTCCGCCTGATAGCCGATGAAGAGGACGGTGGATTCTTTTCGGCCGATGTTCTGGACGAGGTGGTGGATGATCCTGCCGCCGGTGCACATCCCGCTGGCGGAGATGATGATATGCGCTTCTTTCATATCGTTTATCGCCTTCGACTCCTCCCTCGACCTCGCATACTCTATCCCCGGGAAGTCGAGGGGATTGTCTCCGGTCGAAAGGAGGCGGAGCGTCTCCTCATCGAAGTACTCGGGGTGGCGGCTGTAGATCTCTGTAGCCGAGATGGCCATGGGGCTGTCTACAAAGGTCTTCACCCCCTCGAGCCTCCCCCTCTCAGCGTAGTGATTCAGCTCGTAAATAATCTCCTGGGTACGCCCGACAGCAAACGCCGGGATGACGACGTTTCCGCCGCGGTCGATCGTCTCAAGGATGACCTCCATCAGCCTCTTGCCCCGCTCCGACATATCTCCGTGATCTCGGTTCCCGTAGGTCGACTCGATCACCAGCCAGTCGGCCTCCTCCACCCTGTCGGGGTCCCGGAGGAACGGAGCGCCGCGCCGCCCCATATCCCCGGTGAAGAGCAGCTTTTGGCCGTCGACGGAGAGCTCTACCATCGCCGAGCCGATGATGTGGCCCGCGTCCAGGAACCTTGCCGAGGCGCCTCCGATATCCTGAGATTTATAATAATCGACGGACCTGAACCGCGTCAGGGCATCGGAGACGTCCTCATCAGTATAGAGGGGAGGGCGGGGCTCGCCGTTGCGCTGATCCGGATGGCGGCTTTCCCGGTCCGCTTCTTCTTTCATCAGATAAGCGGAGTCCTTGAGCATGATCTCGCAAAGGTCTTCGGTGGCGGGGGTCGAGTAGACCTCGCCGGAGAACCCCTCCTTTACGAGGAGGGGGATTCTCCCGCTATGGTCGATGTGGGCATGGGTGAGAAGCAGCGCCTCGAGAGAGCGGGGATCATGCCCGAACCCTCCCCGGTTCTGGTACGAATCCCTTCCCTGAAAGAGCCCCGCATCCACCCCGACCCGGATATCACCTGCGTCGAGCACTGTGTGGGAGCCCGTAACGCCGGCGGCCGCCCCGTAGAACTGAAGCTTCATGAGGAAGTCAAAAGCGTCATCTCCAG
>JANKMW010000214.1 GCA_024649985.1 Methanothrix sp. | reverse complement strand
GTACGTAGGAAGGATCGTGATCATAGGGGGGACGAAAGGCCGGGCCTGGGTCGGATACCGGGTATCGTCCCGCTCCTTTCCCAACCGCAAAGCTAAGGTGAGGGGGGATTCAGTCCTCGTATCCCCTGTGGATCCGCTGGATCTGGAGAAGAACCCCTACATAGCATACAACTGCATCAGGATCGCCGGGAAGGCGGCGGTCGTTGCCAACGGTACCCACGCCGACATGATAGGAGAGAAGATCGCCGACGGGACGAGGCCCCTTGAGGCGATCGCCCTGAGCCTCATCGCTTTCGGCTACGAGAGGGACGAGCTTTCTACCCCGAGGATCGCCGGTGTGGTGAAGGGGGATCGGGGGTGGCTGGGGATAGCCCGCAGGGACGAGATCTGGGCTAAGGAGTTCGACCTCTCCGGGGACGGGGCCTTCATGGTCGCCACCTACGAGAAGACGGACTTCGAGGAGATCAGCCTCGGAGGCGGGAGCGCCGGAGAGATAGCAAAAGCCGCCTTCGAGATGGACTACGAAAAGCCGGTATGCTCTGCTGCGGCCTTCGATGCCGGGAGCGATGCGGGCGGCGACGGATGCAGCGGCTTCAGCCTCGCGGCATACAACCCGGCGACAAGATGAGGTCGCCGAACGAGAAGGATTCAGATTTTGATGATTTTGAGGAGGGGAAGGGATGGAGATAAACGGCGTAGAGATTGAGGATACCTTTGCAGAGGGCTTTCCGATAAAGGTGGCCAGGGTTCTGATAACGGCCATAACGGAGCGTTGGGCTATGGAGGCGGCGAGGGAGGCGACGGGGTTTGGGACCTCCGTCATCATGTGCCCGGCGGAGGCGGGGATCGAGCGGATGGCAAAGAGGAGCGAGACCCCCGACGGGAGGCCCGGGGTCTTCATCCAGATCTGCAATATGAGCTATAAGAACCTGGAGAACTCGCTTCTTTCGAGGATCGGCCAGTGCGTCCTGACGGCTCCGACGACGGCGGTATTCAACGGCATCCCGGAGGCGGAGAAGCAGTTTGATACGGGGGCGAAGCTGAAGTTCTTCGGAGACGGCTTCCAGAAGGAGGCCTCCTACTGCGAGCGGGGGGTCTGCATCATACCGGTGATGTCCGGCGACTTCATCGTCGAGGAGAAGATCGGCGCCGTCGACGGGATCGCCGGAGGAAACTTCTTCATCATGGCCGAGAACCAGGCCTCCGCCCTGATGGCGGCCGAGGCGGCCGTCGACGCCATAAGGGAGGAGGAGGGGACGATCACCCCCTTCCCCGGCGGCGTCGTCGCCAGCGGCTCGAAGGTGGGAAGCCGATACAAGTTCCTGAAGGCATCGACGAACGTGAGGTTCTGCCCCACCCTCAGGGACGAGGGGGTATGCACCCTCCCGCAGGAGATCGGAGCCTCCTACGAGGTGGTCATCAACGGCGTCGATCGGGAGGCGATCGAAAGGTCGATGCGCTCGGGGATAAAAGCCGCCTGCACCGTCCCGGGGGTCGTCAAGATATCGGCCGGAAACTTCGAGGGGAAGCTGGGGCCCCACCTCTTCGGTCTCCACGAGATCCTGGGGTGAGGGGAGCTCCGGGACTTCGGTTTCATCCTATTTTTATTTTAAAAGTTCGATGAAGCGCTCTTTGGATAAGTCGGCCTGTTTTAGGATGGCCATCAGCGTACCTCTTGGCAGCCTTTCGCTCTTAGGCACGATGACCAGAAGTTTATGGCCAGTCTCATCTATCTTGTAAAATGCAGTGTGGCTGCCCTTGCCGCGCTTCGGAGCGTCTTCGAAACCCTCTTTTTTGAGGACTTTTACCACGTCGTCTGAGGAGACCAAGGGCAGCTTTCTCATGTGGTTACCTCGATCATCGAGGTAAATTTGTGAGGGGAGGAAATGGCCGCCTCAACATCTTCCATGAGGCCCAGCTCCTCAGCAT
>JANKMW010000213.1:1094-1982 GCA_024649985.1 Methanothrix sp. | reverse complement strand
GATTCGATAGCGGATTCGATAGCGGATTCGATAGCGGATTCGATAGAACAGATCCGATAGCAGCAGATAGCAGATTCGATTGCGGATTCGATTGCGGATTCGATAGCAGCAGATAACCAGGTCCGATATACCAGGAGGCGATCCGATGTTGTCAGTGGGGCTTGCGGGAAAGCCCAACGCCGGGAAGTCCACCTTCTTCAAGGCGGCTACCCTCGCCGAGGTGGAGATAGCAAACTACCCCTTCACCACCATCGATGCGAACCACGGGGTCTCGTACGTCCGGGTCCCCTGCCCATGCCGGGAGCTCGCGACGGAGTGCGGCAGGTGCCGGGACGGGACGAGGTACGTCCCCGTGGAGCTGATCGACGTGGCGGGGCTCGTCCCCGACGCCCACCTGGGAAAGGGCCTCGGTAACGAGTTTCTCGACAGCCTCCGGGTCGCCGAGGCGGTCATCCACGTCCTGGACGCCTCCGGCTCCGCCGACGCGGAGGGTAACCCCGTCGGCGTAGGAAACCACGACCCGATGACGGATGTCGAGTTTCTCAAGCGGGAGATCGGGATGTGGCTCTTCGGCATCTTAAACCGCAACTGGGAGAGGCTGATGAGGCGGGTCCGGGCCGAGGGGGTCAAGATCGAGCCCTTAATCGCCGAGCAGCTGGCGGGGGCCGGGGTCGCAGACCACCACGTCCGGTGGGCCCTCGCGACGATGAAGAGCGACCCGACGAAATGGGGAGACGACGACATGAAGCGGTTCGCGGGGCTGCTGCGGGACGCCAGCAAGCCGATGATCATCGCCGCGAACAAGGTGGACGTCGCGCCCCCCGAGTTCGTCGCCCGCCTGAAGGCGTTGGACGAGATCGTCGTTCCCACCAGCGCCGCCGCCGAGGT
>JANKMW010000213.1:0-1084 GCA_024649985.1 Methanothrix sp. | reverse complement strand
CCCGCCTGAAGGCGTTGGACGAGATCGTCGTTCCCACCAGCGCCGCCGCCGAGGTGGCCCTGCGGATGGCGGACAAAACCGGCGCGATAAAGTACCGACCGGGCGACCCAGACTTCGAGATGGTAAAGGACCTCTCCGGCCCCCAGAAGGCGGGGCTGGAGAAGATCCGGGGGATCCTCAAGGCGACCGGCGGGACCGGGGTCCAGGAGTGCCTCGACCGGGCGGTCTTCGACCTTCTCGAATACATACCCGTCTTCCCGGTGGAGGACGAGGGGAAGTGGACGGATCGAAACGGGGTCGTCCTCCCGGACGCCTACCTGATGAAGAAGGGCTCGACGACGAAAGACCTCGCCTACCGGATCCACACCGACATCGGCGACAGCTTCCTCTTCGCCCTGGACGGGCGGTCCAAGAGGAGGCTAGGGGAGAAGCACGAGCTGAAGGCCGGGGACGTGATAAAGATAGTGTCGACGAAGTGAGGGGGGCGCGAAGAGGGCTGGGGCCGATGATCCAAGACCGGAGACTTTCGACTAAATGTCGGGTTTTCCGGGAAAGGCCACCCCCAAAGCGAGGACACTTCTTTTGTCGGACGGGACTTGGGGGATGTTGAATCCGTTCGAGGTCATATGAAAGTTCTATCGATAGTAGATGGTGAAGATACAATTCAGAGAGATGGAAGATTTGGTTTGACGAATCCATTAAAGTAAATCTATTATTTCGAACATATATTCTATAGTATGTCTTATATAAATACTAACTATTATAGTAACTCCAAGATATATTAACGAGCTTATATTAAATGACCATTCCTCGATTTCTTCGGTATCTTTCATTATATGTAATATGTTAGTATATGCCAAACACATTAATGTTTTTTTAAATAATGATGTTTGATTTTTTTGCGTTATAAAATCATAATTCGTTATTTCCTTTTGCAGTATAGCTAGTAGATTTGTTTTGGTTAAATATTTTCCGGTTTTAATACCAAGTAATCCTGTAAAAAATGTTATCAAAATAAAACTAAAAGTCATGTAACTATTCAGCCTCCTTTTCAGAATACCCGAAATAAGCGTGAAAAATGGAT
>JANKMW010000212.1 GCA_024649985.1 Methanothrix sp. | reverse complement strand
GCGGTGCCCTTCGTCGCCCGGGGCGGCCGGGTATTCGGCCGCCAGATCGTCTCTGCCGACCTGGATATATCCGACGGTGAAGAGATCCTGGTGGTGGACAGAAACGACCGGGTGATAACGACGGCCCGGGCCGTCCTCTGAAGGGCGACCGGATCACCACCCTATTTTTTGCCGATTTCAGGCTGCGGATCGAAACGGATGATCGAAAAGGATATTTCTGGCCCACGGCAACGTTTTTTGAAATCGGGCCGACTTCTCTCTTTCGGCTCAAGACCGCGAGGCTTCTCCCATGGGATCCCCTTTCAAACTCATCCTCCTCCGCCACGGCCAGTCAGTCTATAACCGGGAGCAGAGGTTCACCGGCTGGACCGACGTCCCCCTATCCCCCCAGGGCGAGGCGGAGGCTGCCCGGGCCGGCCGCCTCCTCCGCGCCGGGGGGCTCGACTTCGATATCGCCTTCTCGTCGCTGCTCAAGAGGGCGATCGAGACCCTCGAGATCGTCTCCGAGGAGATGGGGCTCGAATGGGTCCCGCGGGTGATGGCCTGGGAGCTGAACGAGCGGCACTATGGTTCCTTGCAGGGGAAGACCAAAGACGAGGTGGCGGCGCAGGTGGGGTCGGATCAGGTCCGGCTCTGGCGGCGCGGCTTCTCCCAGAGGCCGCCGACCCTGGATTATGACGATCCCCGCCACCCGAGGTTCGACCGGCGCTACCGCTTCTTGCCTCCTGAAAGGCTTCCATCCGCGGAGTCCCTCGCCGACGTCAGCGACCGGGTCGTCCCCTTCTGGGAGGAGAAGATCGGGCCCGAGATCAGGTCCGGCCGGAGGGTCCTGGTCGTCTCCCATGGGAACGCCCTCCGCGCCCTGGTGAAATACCTCGAGGGGATCTGCGACGACGACATATCAAAGGTCGAGATCCCGACGGGAGTCCCCATAGTCTACGACCTCGACTCGGATCTTTGCCCCCGGTCCCGGCGGATCCTCTCCGACAAAGAGCCGTAACGGACCTGATCCTGACGGGGCGCCGGCTCAGAGGTTCTCGTTCTGGTAGGCTCCCTCGTACCCCTTATCCAAGATGGCGGAAAGCCGGTAGAAGGCGAGCTGGATCAGCCGGGCGTTCTTCTTGACCAGGAGGCCCTTGGGGTTATGGACTACGAGGAGGGACTGGCTGCGCCCCCGGTACCCCGGGTCCCAGAGGGCGGTCTCCACCGTCGCCCCGCTCCGAAGAAGGCTCGACCGGGGCCTCGCCAGGGCGGTCATCGCCTTCGGTATGGAGACCGCCTCGTTGAAGGTGACGAGGTAGCAGCCCGGATCGAGGGCCGCCCACCCATCGTCGTCGAAAGCGATCTCCTCGGTCTTTGAGACCTGACGCTCGCGGTTGTCGTAATCGACCGCCCCGCGCGTCACAAACCGCTCGATCGACCTCAAGGTGAGGTCGACACCGCAGATCTGGACCTGAAGTTCCGGATCCAACATGTCCACCACGACCCCCCGGTCCAGGATCTCACAGAGATCTTTGCCCGCAATTATCGCCATATAAGAACCGCTCCATTAAATCCGCGCTCCATTGACTCCGCGTCGGAACACCAGTTAAAGGTCAGCCCTCCCTCAAGAGAGATCTCCCTTTCGGTGGAAGCGACGGAGAGGTTTCGATGCCGGGATCGGAGAGACGGCCTGAAAGAGTATATTAACAACCCCAACAATTTGGACCTCGGGTGTTGAAGTTGTTCGAATGGCTGGCGATCCCCATCACTCTCGCGCTCCTATTGCTCGCCCTCGCCGCCCCCCTCATCGTCGTCTACCTCTTCCTGAGGCTCACGACGGAGGCGTTCTACCAGGTGGGCTTCAGCTACTGGCACGCCCTCCTGATGGTCTTCGGAAGCTTCGTAGGAAGCTCCGTCAACATCCCCCTCCACGCCGGGGTCATCACCTCGTACCCCTCCATCTTCATCACGGCCGCAAGCCTCCTATCGCCGGCGATGGATATATCCTTCCCCGCCACCTTCCACCCCATTGTCCTCGCTGTGAACCTGGGAGGGTGCATAAT
>JANKMW010000211.1 GCA_024649985.1 Methanothrix sp. | reverse complement strand
GTAGCGCAGGATTCGCAGTTTGTATCGCATTCTTCCATGGGAACACCATCTTATAAATTCGAGGATCGTAATGGTCATAGTTCTATGGCGACCTGGCGACAAGGCGACAGGTCGGCCGGACCGGTCTGCTCCGACCGAACCGGACCGGCTCCAATCGTCGAGACAGGACCGCCGCAGCCGGAGATGATCTCATCGATCCGGGGCCTGGAAGTAGAGGCCACCGCCGTGGTGGAGCCTCGATATCTTCCTCTCCGCCTCCAGGACCTCCAGATACTTCAATATCTCGTTTCGATGAAGGGAGGTGATGGCCGCCAGATCGTCGAGGGTGCAGGGCCGCCGGGAGAGGAGATCGAAGATCAGAGCCCTCGTCCCCTTCGAACCTTCCCTGGTCCAGTCGGCGATCACCTCGGCGCTGGAGAATACCTCCAGCATCCCCACCATCTCATCTGGTGAGAGGGGCTGGACCGGTTCCGCCGGAGGCCTCGCCACGGTGTTGAGCTGGACCCGATCGGCGCCGATCTCCTCGGCGGCCTCGGCGATGAGGGGGGCCTCGGAGTCGTTCATCCCCGAAACGAGCATCACCTCCAACCATATCTCGCCGGAAAACTCCTTCCGGAGGTGGACTAGCCCCTCGATGACCTTCTCGATGGACAGGTCGGGGTGGGGGCGGTTCACCCTTTGGAAAGTCGCGGCCGTCGCGGCGTCCAGGGAGGGGACGATCAGGTCCGCCTCCAGAACCTCCCGCCGGACCTCCTCGCGGAAGAAGAGGGTCCCGTTCGTCAGGAGGGCGACGGGTTTATCGATCACCTCCTTAGCCCCCCGGATGATCTCGTCGAGGCCCAGGTGGAGGAGGGGCTCCCCGGAGCCGGCGAGGGTGAGGTAGTCGAACTCCTCCTCTCTTCCCTCCTCGACCGCCTCCGCCCGGGACCTGATCTCCGCCAGCACCTCCGGGGTGGAGACGCGCCGCTCCCGGGAGAGGGTGAGGCAGGTCGTCGGCCCCAGCTGGCAGTAGACGCAGTCGAGGGTGCAGGTCTTGAACGGCAGGAGGTCGACCCCCAGGGAGAGGCCGAGCCTGCGGGATGGGACGGGGCCGAAGAGGTGGTTCATGATTCGCTTCCTCATTAGATATGAACTCAATTCAAAGGTTGAAGGGAAGATGTACTAATAGGTTGCGTCAAAAGAGCTTCAAACGGGGTTCTTGGAAAGCCCTATGAGATGTTCTTTCTGTTGTGCCCAGGGGTTTGATTCAAAATACTATCATCTTCGGGGTGCGAGCCTCCTCGCCCATCCCTTCAGAGCTGAACGGATCTGAGGGTGACCCTCGATGTGGTGCACCTCTCCTCTCTCACGATCCAGTCGTCCGACCGCCCGGCCCAGAACTGCGCCGGGCGGCGCATCCATCGAGAGGCCAGAAGAATAGATGAAATAGAACGATAGCTCAACAATAACTCAATACCGGGATCATCGGGACTTTGGATTTTCCGAGGAGGAGATCATGAGATGCCTCATCTGTAAAAGAGGCTCGACGGAGGCGGGGACGACGACCGTTACCCTGGAGCGGGACGGTCTGATCATGGTGATCACGGGGGTCCCCGCCCAGGTTTGCCGGAACTGCGGCGAGGCTCGCGTCGATGAAAAGGTAGCATCAGAGCTTCTGACCTCGGCGGAGGCGGCGGCGAAATCGGGGGCCAAAGTCGAGATCCGCGAGTACGTGACAGCCTAGGACTTTACAATTCAGACCAGGTGCGGGCGGAGCTCTCCTCCGACAGCATCTGCAAAATAGTGATGGTCGGGGTCAAGGTTTCCACAACTTAAGCCATTCGACCCTTTCAAAATCTGAATCATTAGAGGCCAGAGCGGTTATTTCCTCTTCCTGCATCGTCGCCAGGTGGATGGCATCGCTGGAGAGAAGGCCGTATCTTCTGGAAAAGTCCAGGGAAAGCCTCATGATCTCCACTCCCGCCCTCGCTATCTTAAGGTTCTCGATATCCAGGATCTTCTCGATGGCAGATGGAGCAGCGCTCAAATTCTTCACCTCCTCCGGTTTCTCCTTAAGGTACCTCACAGCCTGCCTT
>JANKMW010000210.1 GCA_024649985.1 Methanothrix sp. | reverse complement strand
CTTCTCTATCGCCCGGCGGGCGATGTTGTTTCTGACCATCTTGATGGTGGCAAAATCCCTCAGATCGGCCCGCAGGTCCTGGATCTGCTTTGCGGGGATCTCTGTCAAGCTCACCAGCCCAACGACGGGTGATTCGCCGATCCTCTCCACCAGATCTTCTACCTCTCGGATCTTCCATTCCGGGACGTGCTCTGTATGGCGTACCTGGACGGACATTTCAAATCACCTTTACCGCGGGACCCATGGTGGTCTTGACGTAGACGGACTTCAGGTTGTGCTTGCCGTCCTTGAGGGTCTGTTCAAGCTTGGTCGTGACGGTCTCTACGTTCTCAGCTATCTCTTTAACTTCCATATCCCTGGACCCGACGGCCATATGGAACGTCAGCCGGTCCCGAGACCTCACCCTCACCAGATTTCTCTGCCTCTTGATGATGGGCGCGATGTCCACGTTCGGGGGCAGGGGGAGGGGCATCTTTCCCCTCTTTCCCAGGATGGGGCCCAGCTTTTTGCCTATCGTCGGCATGAAGCTAGTCTCTGATATGAAGTAGGTGTACTCGTCAGCGATCTTTCTCGCTCGCTTCTTGTCATCCCCCAGCTCTGCGAGCTCGTCGGGGGATATCACCAGATCGGCGCCGGCACGCTGAGCCAGAAGGGCGGTCTCACCGGCGGCAAATACCGCTATCTTTGCAGATTTGCCGCGGCCGTGGGGGAGAATTATCTCCTCGTCCACCCTGTTGGCGGGCATGCTCATGTCGATATTGTGCAAGTTGATCGCCAGATCGACGCTCTCGCTGAACCTCCTCTCGGGGGCCTCGGAGATCGCCTTTCTGACGGCTTCCTCTATCGTCTTGTTCATCTCAATCCTCCGTAGTCCACGACTCGCGGTCTACTACGGCGTCTCAAAAAGAGAGTCAAAAATCCCGTCTTCAATCCTCTATAATTAGTTTTCGTCTATGCGAGGATCTCATCGAACCTGCCCTCATCGACCGCCGCCTGGGCCTCCTTTCGGGGCATCCCCTCTACGGTGATACCCATGGTCCCACAGGTCCCGATGACCTCTTTGGCAGCGCTCTTCAGGGAGACGGAAAGTAGGTTATTCCTCTTGATTCCCGCGACCTTCACCACTTGGTCCATGGTCAGGTTACCCACCATCTCGAGGGCGTTGCCGGAACCTTTCTCCAGCCCCACCTCTTTGAGGACCAGCGCCGAGGTTGGGGGGGTTCCTACATCCACCTGATACTCGGTCCTGCTCTTCACCGTAACCTTGACCGGGACCTGCATCCCGTTCAAATCCGCGGTCGCCTCGTTTATCTTCTTTACCACATCTGCGACGTTAACGCCTAGAGGTCCTAGTGCGGGGCCCAGGGGGGGTCCTGCGCTGGCCTTTCCACCGGGTACCAACACTTCAACAACATTGGCCAAGAAATTCACCTCTGAATCTCATCTTTGCTGAGCACGCGCACGTGGTCACCCCTTACTGTTATGGGGATGGGGACCATCGCCTCGAAGAGCTCTACGGTTATCTCCTCTTTGCCGATGTCTACCCTCTTGACCCTGGCCATCTCGCCCTTGAAAGGCCCTGAGATCAGCTCCACTATAGCTCCTTCGTTGATGCCCACCACCGCGGGTTTCGGCGTCAGAAAATGCTCCACCTCACCGAAGCTGGAAGCCCCCTTGATCACCGATCGGGCGTGAGGTACACCCTGTATCGCCTCTTCGACGATCTCCGGTGCCTTCGCCTCCACGATAACGTAGCCTTTTAGGACGTCGGGGACGAGAAGCGCCATGATATCGTACTTCTCTTTGCGCGCCAGCTGGGCTATGAGGTTCGCCACTGAACGCTCCTGATTTGCGGTGGTCTTCACCACATACATGCTGGTCTCGGCCATTCTGACGGAAGACAGTCGAACCGAATATAAATAGGTTTGCAGCCAGCCTCGATGGAGCTCACTCCTCGTTATCGAATACCTGCGCCCGATCTTTCGTCGGTTCCGGGGTCGGGAACGGGCCGCCATGATAAAAGGCCGCCGGAGCCGGTCGCGTACTCGATCTACTGAAAATCGCCACTCGAATCGAATTCAAGGGACG
>JANKMW010000020.1:19729-20959 GCA_024649985.1 Methanothrix sp. | reverse complement strand
GCCGTCTCCGGAGACGGCTATCTCGGCCTCGAGGGCCAGCTCTCCGAAGAGGGCGTCGACGACGGACCTCACCTCCGCGAAGTCGGCGCCGCCGTGGATGGAGGCCGCCGCCAGATCCTGCCTGGTCCGTCCGCCTTCGAGGACGTCTCCGACGGCGAAGATCCTCTGAGGGAGGGGATGGTGCTGGTTTATTGCGAAGATCTCGAGGAGGCTTGGGAGGATCGATGTCCTGACCATGGTGTGAAGCTCGCTTATGGGGTGAAGGACCCTCGTCGCCTCCAGGTCCAGTATCGTCCGCCTCATCTTCTCGAAGTTCGCCATCTCCGAGGTGAGGGTGAAGGGCATCGTCTCCAGGTAGCCGAGGCCCACCATGATCTCCCGGAGATCGGCCTTTCTCGCCTCCAGGGGGTGGGGCTCGCCGACGGTGACGGTCTTTGGCAGTTTCGCCACCAGCCTGTCGTAGCCGTATCCCTTGGCCGCATCCTCGAAGATGTCCCAGGAGTGCATTATGTCCGCCCTGTAGGGAGGTACAGATACCTCCAGGACCCCCCGGCTCCTGACCCGGACCCCGAACCTCATCTTCTCAAGGCAAGCCGCCAGCTCCTCTGCCGAGAGGTCGAAGCCGATGAGGCCGTTGGCGTCATCGACTCTGACATCCCAGATCGCGGCAGAGAGGTCAGGAAGGATGAGATCCCCTTCGGGCCTCTCCACCCTGACCGACTCGATACGCCCTCCCCTCTCCGCGAGGGCGGTTACGACTATGTTCAGAGCCTTGTATACGACGGGATCGGTCCCGGTGACGTCGATGAAGAGGTCCCTGGTGTCGTCCTTCACCCTCGTCAGCTCGCCGTTTATGATCGGCGGGAAGGATAGGACGTCACCCTTAGCGTCCACTATGAGGGGGTATCGGTCGAACCCCTCAAGGATCGAGGCGTAGCTGACCCCCTTGGGGTGGCGCTTCAGGATCTCCTCCATGGAGAGGCTCTCGTCGAAGTCCAGGGGGACGAACTCGAAGGAGGGGTCGGCGGCGAAGTAGGTGAAGGGGGAAACGACCCGGGAGATGTCGTGGACCCCTATGGCCACCTTCCTCCTGTTCCTGCCCAGGCCCCAGTGGAGGTCCTCCTGCAGGTCCATCAGGGACTCTATGGCGGGGTCGCTGAACTGGAGGCCCCTCACCACGGCGCAGCCTATGAGGGGCCTTACCTTCTCGACGGAGGGGTCGACTTTGAC
>JANKMW010000020.1:10886-19719 GCA_024649985.1 Methanothrix sp. | reverse complement strand
CGGAGATGTCGCCTGGTTGGACCCCATACTCCGGAAGTCCCCCCTCCAAATCCAGGAAACCCCGGAGGGCTCTTGCCACCCCCTCGGAGCTGTAGAGGTCGGGCCTGTCGGGGAAGAACTCGACGTCGACGTACTCCAATTCGTTGCTCTTTCCTATATCTGCGCCCATCATGGCCATCCTCGCCATGAAGAGATCCCTGGAGGCTCCCACCATCTCCTCCAGATCCTCATAATACAATCTCACTACCGGCACGATCCATCACATCCTCGCCGAGAGGGGCGTCTCCCTCAGCCATCCGACGTCCGATTGGTAGAGGAGACGAAGATCCTTCAACCCCAGCCTGAGCATGGCGAGCCGCCCCACCCCAAGCCCCCATGCCAGTACCGGATGGTCTATCCCGAAGGGGGCGGTCACCTCCCTCCTAAAGACCCCGGCGCCCCCCAGCTCCACCCAGCCGAGCCCCTCTATGTAGACTTCGGGCTCGACGGACGGCTCGGTGTAGGGGAAGTAGCCGGGGCGAAACCTCACCTCATCGAAGCCCATCTTTCCGTAGAACTCCTTTAACACTCCCAGGAGGTTTGCGAAGGAGAGGTCTTCGTCCATGATAACCCCCTCCAGCTGCTCGAACTCGGGAGTGTGGGTCGGGTCGATCGCCTCCCTCCTATAGACCCGGTCTATCGAGAAGGCCTTCACCGGGGGTTTCGGATGGTCCGCCAGATACTTTATCGTCACCGAAGTGGTATGGGTACGCAGAACCTCCCGGCGGGCAACCTCCGGGTCCCAGACCCCGCCCCAGCCGGTGGAGCCCACGTCCCCGCCTCTCTCGTGCATCTCCTTGACGGAGGCGTAGTCGGGGATGTTTGCCCTGGTGTCGAGGTAGAAGGTGTCCTGCATCTCCCTCGCCGGATGGTCCTGGGGCTGGAAGAGGGCATCGAAGTTCCAGAAGCTCGACTGGACGATCTCCCCCTTGATCTCGGTGAACCCCATCTCCAGCATGATCTCCCTCATCCTGGTGAGGAGCCGCTGGTAGGGGTGGACCTTCCCGGGGTATACCCGCTCCGCGGGGAGGGCGACGTCGTAGGGGCGGACCTCGTATCGAGCCCCCTTATAATCTACATATTTCCCTTGCCAGACCCCGCTTTTTATCATGTCCGGGGTTATCTGATTTATATGAGAGATTATGTCGTAAGAATCTTCGAGGCTCACTCCAACCTGAATGTCGTATGAGTCTTTGAGGCTCGTTCCAACCTTCGTTTTGAGAACAGATACTCCTTCATTGGTGGCCCCGAAGGACCACGACTTCTGGGCCCTCGACTCCACAAGCCTCCTGCTCTTCAAAACCTTGAGGGCATCCTCATCCAGGGCCGAGCCGCTCGTCTCCCCCTGGAAGGATAGGGCCGCCAGGATCTCCTCGTCCTTTCCTGGGGGCGCATCTTTCTTCGGCGTTATCTTCCCCGCCTCGACGTTCGCCCAGCCCTTCTTTTTGAGCCAGCCGATCCCCACCTTCAGGGCGGGGTCCTTGATCTCGGATAAGAAAACCCCCTCCGCCCCGGCGATCTCCAGGAGCCTCCTTTCAGGAAGGCCGATCTCGGCGTACCGGGCCCCCTCCTCCGTCAGGGTGTAGACCTCCTCGACCCTTTTATCGAGGCTGACGAGCCCCATCTCGGCGAGCCCCTCAGCCGAGGAGATGACGGAGACCTCCTTTATTCCCAGCCTCTCGGCGATCCTTTTGGGATCACTGAGCCCCTCGTGTATCTCTCTCAAAACCTGCCTATCCCTGGGAGACAGTCTGGACAGCTTATCCTCTTGCGATGGCATGATGTTCATCCCGTGAAATCGTGATCTTCAAGGGTAGGCAGATGCGGGAACCATATATTAAACCTGCCCGCCCCGAGGAATCGAATTTGATGGAGGGAGGAGGGGCATGAAGGTGCCCGATGAAAACGACGGAAGGATGAAAAAAAGAGGACGAGAAAGTTCAGGGGGATGGATAGTTCTCCAGCTCCTCCAGGGCATCCAGCACCCCCAAGACTGACATCTCCATGAACCTCTCCCCTTTCTCTTTGGTCGCCTTGGAGGGGTCGCCCATCACCCCGTTGCCCATCAGGTGCCTCACGTCCTTCATGATCAGATACTTCGGCCTCGGCGGAAAATGCTTATCAGGAAGACCTCCCACCAGGTCTTCCCGGATGACCAGCATCCTCGAGGTCTCGATCTCCCCGGCATGGCCGTCCCCTGGGGTCTCGACCTGGGAGGCGTCGATGAGGTCGAAGTCGGAGACGAGGCTCACCCGGAGGTCTTTGGCGGCGACGGCCCCCTCGGCAGCCTCCTTGAGGGCTGCAAGGTGCTGGCCTCCGGCGTGGCCCGTCAGGATGAGTACCCTCTCGAACCCCGAATCTGAGAAGGCGAGGAGGAGGTCGAAGGTGAGGGCCCTCAGCGCCCCGGGGCTGATGGAGATCGTCCCCGGAAAGCCCCGGGTCGACCTGCAGACCCCGTAGTGGACGGGAGGGGCGACGAATACGGGCCTTCGGCGGGAGACCTCTTTTGCCACCTCCAGGGCCTGGATCGTATCGGTGAAGGTGGGGAGGTGAGGGCCGTGCTCCTCGGTCGCCCCCACCGGCAGGATCACCGTCCTCGTCTCCTCAAGCCCGGCCTCGATCTGTGTCCAGGTCATCTCCTCCATGAGCATCATATCTCGATCGAACTCCCGACGATGACGGCCCCTTCAGGGACCCGGACGTCGTACCGGACAGCTCCAACCTGGAGGGTATAGGGCCCAGCAGGTCCGGTCTCGAAGTTGGTGGACCAATCTTCTGGACCTTCCGTGGAGTAGGGGACGACGAGGGAGAACTCGCCATCAGAGTCCGCGACTGTAGACTGCTTGTAGACGAAGCTTCTCCCGCGGTTGGTGGTGATGGGAACGGAGATGACCGCTTCCGTACCGGGGGAGGCCTCCCCGGAGATCGTCGCTCCAGGAACGTGCTCGAAGATCTTGACGTACTTCTGGCCGCTGGTGGTGACGGAGGACTGGGACTCGTAGACGAGCCTGTAATGGCTGAGGGCCTCCAGGGGGACTGAGGTCATGATGGGGCTTTGGGAGACGACCTCCGCCGCAGCGTACCCCCGCTGGAGGCTCTCGTCGACGCTATCGAGGAGCTCCTGGTAGTCTCGAGATCTCTTCTGAGGCTCGACGGAGATGCCCCCCGCGCCGTCAGAGCGGAAGGCTACGGTCCACCCCTCCTGAACTTCAGCCTCGGTCCCGTCGAAGAAGTGGAGCCTGGCCACCATACTTCGGAAGTAGGGGGTCCTGTATATGGTGATCGGCTGGCCGTCCTGCCAGTAGCTGAACTGGAACTCGCCTGGATATATGTTGGACCAGGCAGCCATGGCGTGGAACTTGCCCATGGCCATCTCGACGTCGGTGACCACGTACCGTGCGTTGGAGTAGGGGGACATGTCGACGTCAAGGGCGGCCAGGACCGCCTCGGCCTCGGCCTCGGTCTGGGCGAGGAAGAAGGGGGACGATCCGGGTCTCTCGGTCTCTCTATTCCCTATCCCTTGCTGGAAGGGGTTAGAGTTCGGCAACCGGTGGCCGATGGTCTCGATCCAGTGGCCGTAGTCCCACCAGGAGATGGTCCCATAGGCAGAATCGGGGTAAGCAAACCTCTCGCCCGCCGGGGGCCTTTCATAGATGGCGTAGAGATCCATCCCCGGATAGGGGGTGTTCTCTCGGAGCCATACCAGGGAATCGTACCAATCGGATCCGATGGGATTGACATGCCGCTCCGATTGGAAGCTCCCGATCGAAACCCCCTGGACCGCCCCGAACATGGCTGGATAGACGAAGAGGGCTGCCACGATGACGACGGCTCCTGCGTTCATCAGAAGACGGTTCCGGTCTAACTCCTCCTTCGACGACCCTCTCGCCATCCTGACGATGGCGCACTCCACCTCCGAAAATCGGGTCTTCTCCAGAAGGACCGATCCCAGGTACCCGGTGAGGAAGGCTACGTTGACGGCGTAGTAGTATGCGAACCGGTTCTGAGCCAGGGTGAGGGAGAGCATCATCACCGTCCAGACCAAGATGAGCATATCTCCGCTCCTACCTTCATCTCGGAGGTATCGACGGAGGAGGAGGGGCAGGGCCAGAAGGGTGAGCCACATGGGAGAAAGGATGGATATTAACCCGGGGAAGTTCCTCTGGACCCCGTACCTCTCCAGTATCGTGGAGGCCTCTGATATGGTGGCCGCTCCTCCCGTATAGGGCTGGAATATCTTCAAGCCCGACATGAGGGTTCCCGTGAACTGAGGGACCGCCACTGCGAGGACCACAAAGACGACGGCGATGGACCCGATTATGACCAACG
The DNA here is from genome assembly GCA_024649985.1 of Methanothrix sp. Taxonomy (GTDB): domain Archaea; phylum Halobacteriota; class Methanosarcinia; order Methanotrichales; family Methanotrichaceae; genus Methanocrinis; species Methanocrinis alkalitolerans. The sequence continues at coordinate 15,351 of JANKMW010000020.1, read as the reverse complement.
GGAAGTAGCGCCTCTCCATCCGCCTCTTGCCCAGCTCCGTCGAGACGAAGGAGAGGAAGAGCACGAATAATATCCCCATGATCAGGATCACCGGCTGAAATAGGGAGTAATAGACGGGACTGAACCCGTTCTGCACCCTGACGAAGGGAAGGACCAAAATGAGGGCGATCAAGAAGGCGATCGCCGTCACGATCGCGAGATGATCCACGTTCCTCCCCCTCAGATGGTCGACTGTGCTCTGGATGGCGACGAAGGCGAGGATGAAACCCACGAAGACATGACCCGCCGCCCAGGAGTCTATGTAAAGCCCCAGGAAGAGGCCCGCCAGAATAGCATAGAGGAGCGGCCGTTTTACTTCTGCGAGATCCCGGCCTCGGAGGGTGGCAAAGGTGAGTTTGCCTGAGCCAGACCTGACCGCCAGGATGAAGAACAGGATCGCCGTGGCGCTGAAGAGGACCTCTGCAACGTGGTGGTCGGTGAACCCGATCACCGATCGAGAGAGGAGCTGGCCCGGCAGAACGGCGATCATGACCGCTGCTATCAATCCAGCCGCCCGACCCCCCAGCTCCCGCCCTAAGAAGTAGACGGGGAAGACGAGAAGGGCCCCCAGGATGGCGGGGAAGACCGCACCCACCACCTCGACGGTGTGCATGCTGGGGTTTCCGAGCCCTGTGATGTAAGAGAGGACGGCGATCCCCCAGCTCATGAAGGGGCCGAAATGGATGGCCGTCCCCTCTGGAAAGAACGTGAGCGGATCGAACCACGGCCTCTGGAAGTTGAGGACGGTGCTCTTGGCCAGCATCATGTGATACCATGGGTCGTTGCCGTCGAATAGGACGGCATCTCCGACGAAGACGCGGGGCATGGGTCGATAGACCCTCAGGTAGAGCGAAAAGAGGAAGACGAAAACCAGGCCCGCGTAGACGTAAAGGTCGGGGACCCGCTCCAGAACCCGCCTCTTCGGGGCGGGTAGATCCTTCCCCTCCGCCCCCTTCTTTTTCTCCTTCACCGATTTCTTGGTCATCGTGCCGGAAGAAACTTGTTCCATCCAGATAAACATTTTGAAGCGGGGTTAAAGCTTAAAACCTTTGGAGCGTCTATCGGGTATCGGAGGGATTTTGTGAAGAAGATGACAGAAGTTGTGGGACTTGGAGGAATGCTGAACGGATTTAGGGATCTGGTTAAGGACGACGAGAGCATCACCTTTGTCGGTACTCCCGGTTTTTGCACCCCTTTCGCAGCGTTCCTCGCCTTCCCCATCAGGGAGAAGAGGCTCGCCTTTGTGCCGGGCCTCGAGGCGGATAAGACGAGGAAGCTCGTGGCAACAGAGTACGGGATGGAGCTGGGAGAAGCCACCAGTCCCGACGCCGACGTGGTGGTGATCCTGGGAGGGATGGCGATGCCCAAGATCGGTGTGACGATCGAGGAGATGGCCGCCCTCCTCGGAAAGATCGAGCACCAGAAGCTCATTGGGGTCTGTTTCATGGGGATCCTCGAACATGCGGGCTGGTGCGGGACCCCGGCCTTCGGCTTCGACTACGTCATGAACACAACCCTCATGGGTGATATATCCAGCCCGTAATGAATGACCCCCCTTAATATGAGGGATCCTCATTATGAGGGATCCTCGGGGGGGCTGAGATGAATAGTCCTCGAAATGAGGTAAATAAAGGAAAAATTGGTTTCTGGTGGGCCCGACGCGATTCGAACGCGTGACCTCACGGTTATCAGCCGTGCGCTCCAACCATGCTAAGCTACGGGCCCGGCAGCTTTTCTGATTGAGCCACCCCTTAATAACAGTTTCCCTAGAAAGGGATTGGAAAGAAGGAGATATCGGCTCGCCGCATACGCATCTTTCTGCATCCCGCCTTCAGGTCCGACCCGACCACGAGGGACTGAAGGGTAGGCACCGGCCTTTCGACAGACTTAAATCTTCAAGGGATGAGGACCAGGAGGTGATATTGGGATGGCCGAAGCTGAAATTGATGATAGAGAAGATCTGACCGGGCTCTACGACCTGGCGATACCCATCGGGATGCCCTTGAGCGTAATCCAGGATCTGGTGGACAAGTTCGAGCTGGATCCCGTCAGGCGGAACGCCAAGGTCGGCATTTTGGACGGCGAGACCGAAGAGAGGGAGATCCTCGTCCTCCGCGGTGATCTCGATACCGTCAAGGCGGCGGAGAAGTACATGTTCGAGGCCCTCGACCGGAGAATTTCGAGGTGGGAGAAGAACGACCGATCCGATCGCTACAGGGAGATGTACGATAAGAACGCCGAGAAGCGGATGCATATGGTGAAGGAAAGGATCGAAGAAAGGAAGGACGAAGAGATATCCTTCTGATCGAGGAGATGAGGAGGGCGGAGGAGAAGGAGATCCTCCATCATTGTGGGCCCTCATCATCCGCAAAGTCGTCTTCTCCGGCCCGGAGATCTCAGAGAACCCCCATCATCTTGTGGGCCTGGGGTATGACCAAAACATCTCCTCGATGCTCCGATGCAGCCTGGTGGATGAGCATCAGCTTCTCTGGGGACGGCCTTCCTATCCCCGAAGCTGGCTGGAGTACAAACGTCGCCTCCACCCCCTCAAGGCGGGGGCATAGCCGGTCGATCTCTTCGATGGGCGTCGATTCGAGGATCACGACCTTGGCGATGGTGACCGCCCCCGCCCTGGAAGCGGCCTTGATGCAGCCAAGCTCGTTCTCGACCAGACGGAGCCAGTCTGCAGGAGGGCAGGCCCTGTGGCTTGGAAGCTTAACGTCGACGGCCGCAAAGTCGATCCGGTCGACGACCCTCAAGAAGCGTCTCTCTGAAAAGCCGTTCGTCTCGAAATATACGGGGAGGCCCTCGGCGGCGCAGCATCTCGCCAGGGCCGCTGCGAACTCCGGCTGGCAGAGGGGCTCGCCCCCTGTTATCGATACGCTGTGAGTTCCGGAAGCCCAGAGGCCGAGGATCTCCTCATTCGCCCAGCTCGAGGTGACGGGATTATTCCTCCGCAGGAGAAGGCCCGATCCAGGATCGCGTTCCACCTCGCAAAATTTGACCTCGCGCCGGGACTTCGCCGAATCACAGTAGGAGCAGGAGAGGTTGCAGCCAGCTGTCCTGACGAAGACCTGCCTCCTTCCGACGAGGGGGCCCTCTCCCTGAAACGAGGAGAAGATCTCGGCGAGGACGCCGACCTCATCGGTATACAGTGGGATCATCGACCCCGGCCTCCATAAATCCACGCCTCCGATGCTGACAGGATTCGCACTCTCCGCAGTGGACCGTCCCCTCCCGGTAGCAGGACCATGTCAGGGCCATGGGCGCCCCCAGCTCCGCCCCCATCCTGACGATGCCGGGCTTATAGAGGTGGAGGAGGGGGGCCTCGATCTTCGGGGGCCGGCTGAAGGAGGCTACAGACTTCTCCAGGAGGAGGTTGAACCGGTCGACGAACTTCGGCCTGTTGTCCGGATAGGACTCCCCCTCTTCTGCGTTGAATCCGACGTAGATCCCCTCGGCTCCGATCTCCTCGGCGTAGGCCGCCGCCATCGACCCGAAGACGAGGTTTCTGCAGTAGACCCAGGTGGAAGGCGTCGGCTTCGGGCCTCTGATATCCACTTCGTCCCCGGTGGGGATGGGTGAGCCGGCGGTCGTCAGAGGTGCATGGTTATAGAAGAGGTCAGTCCTCGCGAACCTGACCTCGGATGCGCCGAGGGCCTTCGCGATCTCCTGGACAGCCCTTTCTTCCCTCCCCTCAGCCTTCTGGCCGTAGAGGATGTGGATGATGGAGATCTCGAAGCCCTCATCCAACGCCTTGGCCGCCGCCACGGTGGAGTCGAGCCCTCCAGAACAGAGGCAGACCGCCTTCGGCCTCATTCGGTCATCACCCATTTGTTCCTCCCCTCCCAGAGCTTCACCGAGACGAGTCTGGCGTGGGATTCGAGGAGGCGGCTCTCCAGGCCGGCCTTGATGTATTCTGCGATCCTCTCGGCGGTGGGGTTGTCGAGGATACCGTTCAGATCCCGGTGGTCCAGCTCATCCAGGACCGATTTTAAGATGCGCTTCAGATCGTAGAAGTCCAGGAGAAATCCCGTCTCTTCGTCCACCGGCCCTTCAAGGATCACCTCAACGTCGTAGGTGTGGCCGTGGATTTGCGCACACTTGCCGTCGTAGCCGGGGAGGCGGTGGGCGGCGTCGAACTCCAGGGATAGACCCATCTTCATCCTCCATCGCCCTCCCTCAGCCTCCCCTGGCGGCGGTCTATCTCGTCGAGCTGGTCGAGCATCTTCCTCAGGGCAGTCCTGACGGCGTCGGAGAAGTTGACGAACTTTCCGTCGTCGCCTACGTGGCAGTTGACGTCGTCTATGATGTGTTGCGGAATCTCCACCGATATCTTGGGCAATGTAATCCTCCAGTAATCTTCAGGTATTATTGCAAGAATATCAGAGGATTATTAAAGCTTTCCCGGTCAGGGCTCTGCACC
>JANKMW010000020.1:0-10876 GCA_024649985.1 Methanothrix sp. | reverse complement strand
ATGTGAAGGGGCCCCCCGAAGTCGCGGTCTGCGAGCCTTGGGAGCCAGTCGGCGATGACGACGGCATCGTCGGATCCCGCACGAGCGACGCCGACGCCTAAGGATGCGTTGAGCTGGCTCTCCCCGGCGATCTCCTCCATCTCCAGGAGGAGGGCCGCCCCCTCTCCCGCGGTCATGTATCTATCCGGCTGGATGTCCAGGAAGAGGAGGGTGTGAAGGTCCCGGTGGAGGTTCTCGACGACGACGTCATAGGGGCTCGTGGCGACGATCCTCTTGCTCCCCGCAACGTAGGGGTACGGTATCGATGTGGACCTTCCGAACCGGTAGTTCTGAAGGCCGGTGAGGCCGGAGACGGCGGTGACGATGGAGGAGGAGTGGATGATCCGGGTCACGATCCCCATCCTGAGGGCCCGGAGCCGGAGGTCCAGATGGGTCGTCGAGATCATGGGGTCTCCTCCCACCAGGAAGGCGACATTCTTCTCCCGGGCTTCGCCGATCCACCCTTCTGGGTCCACCTCCACCTCCTCCCGGCTCAGGATCCGGACCTCTTTTCCGTAGAATTCTGCTAGCCTCTCCGGGGTGGCGCCGGCGAGGTGAGAGGTGTAGAACTCCGCATATACCAGATCCGCGTCCCTGATGGCCTCCAGCCCCTTCACCGATACGTCCATCTCGTCGTAGAGCCCCAGTCCGACAAAAGAGAGCATATTCGCCCATATCCGCCATGCGGCTTAAAGAAAGCGGCCGGACGGAAAAAAAGGGCAGGCAAAGGCTATATGGATTAGACTCCGAATGAATTCTCATGATCGGCAGGACGACCCAGGTTGTGGATTGCCGAGAGAGCATGGGGCTTGCCAAGGGCGGCGGCCTCGCCCAGCGCGGAACCCTCTCCGAGGCCTCCAGACCAGACGTGATCGCCATCGCCATGTCCCCGGGGCGGAGGCACATAACCAAGCCCGTCTGCGAGATCACCTACGGCCTCCGACGGGAGGGAATCCAGACGAGCGTCCTCGTCCTGGAGGCGGGAGCGGGGGTCCCCGACAGCTTCCCTTCGGCCTCCAAGGGCTTCGGCCCCACCTTTGGCCTCACCCCCAAGGAGATCGAGCAGATCGAGAGGCATAAGATCGCAGTCATCCACCTCGGCAACATCAGGTCTCACGTCGTCTACAAGGCGAAGGACGTTCTGGCCCTGGCGGAGGTCCCGGCAGTGATCGTATGCCAGAGCCCTGTAGACTTCGAGGACTTCGCGAAGGTGGGGGTGAAGACGAGGCTGGTGAAGCCCCCAAGGAACAAGGTCGAGACCCTGGGGACGGTCGTCGACATCGTCTACGGGGTGACCAGAGGCGCCACGTGCCAGAGGACGAAGCTGAACCAGCTGGCAAAAGTCTTAAACCACCACCTGGCCCGGATGGAGAGGGAGGAGAAGAGGAGGCGGGAAGAAGAGGAGATGCCCGAGGCCGAGAGGAAGGCGAGGGCCAAGAAGAAGGCAGAAGAGGCGAAGGCGGAAGGCGGGATGAGCACCTCTTTCTTTTAGAAGAGGTCTGATAAGGAGACGGACGGAAACGCGGACGATGCGGCTTTGAAGGTCATGACGATCTGATCGGAGACGATCGCGGGCCGAAATCCTGGAGATGGAGACGAAGATGAAGCTGGTGATACTTCTGGGAGACGGGATGGCGGACCATCCCATCGATGTGCTCGACGGAAAGACCCCCCTCGCGGCGGCAGAGACCCCCAACATGGACAGGATAGCCCGAGATGGGAAGGGCGGCCTCGCCGCTAACGTCCCGCCGGGGATGCCGCCGGGAAGCGACATCGCGAACCTCTCGGTGATGGGCTACGACCCAAAGAGGTACTACAGCGGCCGCGCCCCCCTGGAGGCGGCGGCGATGGGCGTTCCTCTCGGCCCAGAAGACGTCGCCTTCCGGTGTAACCTCGTCACCGTCGACCGAGATCGAAGGATCATGGTCGACTACAGCGCCGGGCACGTCACCTCCGAGGAGGGGCGGGAGCTGATCGAGGCCCTCAAGAAGGCCCGACCCGCCACCAGGCTCCACCCCGGCGTAAGCTATCGAAGCCTCCTCGTCCAGGGCGGCGACGAAGGGCTAAAGGCGATCTGCACCCCTCCCCACGACATCACAGGCCAGCCGATCGACGGCCACCTCCCGAGAGGAGAGGGCTCCGCCGCTCTTCGGGATATGATGGAGTCATCGGTCCCCGTCCTCGAAAAGCATCCCGTCAACCTCCAGCGCGCAAAAGAGGGCAAGAGCCCCGCGAACATGATCTGGCTCTGGGGGCAGGGGAAGGCGCCGTCGATGCCGAAGTTCCGCGATATATGGGGGATGGAAGGGGCGGTCATCTCCGCCGTCGACCTCCTGAAGGGGATGGGGGTCTATGCAGGCCTCGAGGTGATCAACGTCCCCGGCGCGACCGGAGTCCTGGAGACCGACTACGAGGGGAAGGTGGCGGCCTGCCTCGACGCCCTCGAAAGGGTCGACTTCGTCTTCCTCCACGTTGAGGCCCCCGACGAGATGAGCCACGACGGCCTTCTTGAAGGAAAGATCGAGGCGATCCGCCGCTTCGACGAGCGGGTTGTCGGCCCGGTCCTGGCGGGCCTTCAGAGGTCCGATCATGAGTGGCGGGTCGCCGTCCTCCCCGACCACCCGACCCCCCTCGCCATCAGGACCCACACCGACGAGCCCGTCCCCTTCGCGATGATGGGAACGGGAATCGAGCCCGACGGGATGAAAGCCTTCAGCGAGGAGGAGGGGGGCCGGGGCGGGTGCGGGACGATCGAGGGGTGGCGGCTGATGGGGATGATGGTGGAGAGATAAGGGAGACCGTCTATCTTTTGGATGCGAGATCTATGAAGATAAAAGATCGAGAAGTATTTGCGGTTGCACCGGTTACTTGTTTCAAGAGAAGTTATAAGAATAAACGTTATGAATTAGAAGGTGGTCAAGCTTCAGGCTTCTTTTATAAACATAAAGATCTGCTTTACTTTATCACAAATAGACATGTTGTGATTGACGAGTCAAATGGGTACTACCCAGATCAAATTTGTTTGGATTTGCATACTGATCCCAATAATCCTGGCAAACCCAAGAAAAAACTATGGATGGAATTATATAAAGATAATAATATGAAGATTCCGCGATGGATCGGACATCCACACAACCAAGAATTTCAGAGTTGGGAAAAGACGATCGATGTTGTGGCTGTGCCTGTAGAGGAAGATTTGTCTGGTTATCACGTAGAACCGTTTACAAATGAAAGGATAGTACCTCCAGAATTTGGTGTTTCGATTGGAAATGAGGTTCTCGTAATTGGTTACCCTTTAGGTTTCTGGGATCATGCCCATAATCTTCCCATAGTTCGCAATGCAACCATCGCATCAGTATACCAAGTTCCATTCAGCGGAAAACCTGGAATACTCATTGATGCTCGTCTTCACCCTGGTACGAGTGGAAGTCCAGTAGTAACCTATATTGGATATCCTGAGAAACTATTATTAGGCGTCCACTCCGAAGAATTTTATAATACAAATGGAACGCGGTCAGATGAACCATTGGGCTTGAACTTTGTTTGGTTTTCAGGATTAATTCTCGATATAGTCTCGCAACGTAGCGATTACTTCGACTCGCTGGATTGTAAAATATAAAGTCAAGCTGGCAGCAGCGCACCCGCAGCAGAGCTACGGGAACAAGCTTTCAGAAGACTTCCGGCACTAAAGGGTCCTGAACCAATCCCAGAACGCCACCGTGGGTTTCGCGCCGCCCGGCTCCGCGCCCCTCGACCCGCAACCTATAAGCCCTTGCAGCCCTTACAGCCCTTACATGGGCGAAGCGGCCGATAAGCGGATACCGGTGACCCGGGAGGTATGGGAGGATCTATCAGACCTCAAGAGGCCGGGAGAGACCTTCGCGAGCCTCCTGGCGGAGATGATCGAGCACGAGAAGAAGCGGCGGCTCTTCCTCGATATGGAGAGGATCGAGAGGGAGGGCAGCTTCGTGGAGCTTCGGATTTGACCTACCAGCTGCTGATCGAGGAGAAGGCCCTGGAGTTTCTCCGATCCCTCCCCGAGAAGAGCAGGAGGCTTGTAGCAGAGCGGTGTCTTTCTCTCGCCGACGATCCCTTCCCAGGAAGCAGCAGCTTCGACCGGGAGGCGCTCCATCTACCCGGCTTCAAGAAGCTCTATCGGCTCCATGTTGGAAGGTCCTATACCGTCTTCTATCGGATATCTGAAGACGAGAAGGTCGTCGGGATCCTCGCAGTCACCATCATTGAGAAGGCACACAAGATGTACGGTCGGCTCTGAACCCTCCATCTTCTCCGGATAAGAAGCGCATCAGCTCCTCGGCGATGACCTTATACCCGAGCTCGTTCGGGTGGTCGAGCCCCGGGAGGATCAGGCTCTCCAGAGGGACGCCCTCGGCGACCCGCCCCATCCAGGCGCCGTAGACGTCGACGAAGCCGACCCCCATCTCCTCGGCGACGTCTTCGAGTATCTGGTAGTAGCTGAGGACCATTCGATCGAACCTGGGCGTGGTGAGGGGCTCAGAGCTCATGAGGAGGACCTCGGGCCCCGCTCCAGACCCAGAGCCCGCGAGGATCCTCTCGACGATCTCGATGAGGTTGCTCTTGAACTCGCCGAGGCGGACCCCCATATACATGTCGTTTATCCCGAAGTTGACGGTGACGAGGTCCGGGTTGTGGGCGATCACCGACCAGTCGAGGCGGGCGAGGCCGTCGAAGCTCGTCGCCCCGCACGCCCCCTCGTTTATTATGGCGACCTGGGCTTTCGGGTACTTCTCTTTAAGCATCGATAACCAGAAGGCGTCGAAGCCCTTCCGGACGGCGAAGCCCGCGGTGATGGAGTCGCCGAAGACGACCATCTTCACCCGCTCCCCCGCCTCCAGGAGGGAGACGGTCCTCTCCGGGGACCTCCTGTCCGGTTCCCTCGTCCCGCTCATTTCTGGACCCTCACCTCACCAGATCCTCGGGGAGGGCCCCGGTGAGGATCTCTATCCTCTGCTCCGCCCCGTCCAGGAGGGCGTTGCACCTCTTCACCAGAGATACACCCCTCTCGAAGGCCTTCAGGCTCTCCTCCAGGGTCAGATCCCCCTCCTCCAGCCCCCGGACGATCCCCTCCAGCTCCGCGAGAGACGCCTCGAGGCTGAGATTGTCGCAAGCCCCATCCATCGAGTCGGACGAATCCTTAATCTCCGTCAACCCGTCACATCCTTCCAATCCGCAAAATCCTTCAACTCCGTCGCCTCCGATCCAACCTATCCCCCATCGACCGGCAGAGGAGCCCCCCGTCGGCGAAGAGCAGCTCGAAGAGCTCGCCAGCGTTTAGATCCGACGCGCGCCTTGCGATGCCCCCATCGGTGACCGCGATGCAGTAGCCCCTCTTGAGGGTCGACAGGGGGCTGAGGGATTCAATCTTTCCTTCTGCCACCTCCAGCCTTCCGGAGAGGCGATCGATCAACATATCCTCCGCCGAAACGAGCCGGTCCGCGATCCTGTCGAGGTTCTGCCTCTCCTCGAAGACGACCCCCCGCATCCTCCTTCCGGATAGAGACCTTCCGAGGCCTCCAAGCCTCGCCCGCCGGCGGTCGACGGATGCCGATAGGGACCTGGCCATCCTAGCCTCGGTCCCTGAAAGCTCCTCCCTCAGCCCCTCGACGTCGGGCCTCACCATAGCCGCCGCCGACGACGGCGTTGGAGCCCTCACATCGGCGGCGAAGTCCGCTATCGTCACGTCCGTCTCGTGGCCGACTGCGGAGACGACGGGGCTGATGGACGAAGAGATCGCCCTCGCCACCACCTCCGAGTTGAAGGGCGAGAGGTCCTCCGCCGATCCGCCGCCCCGCCCCACTATGATCACGTCGGCGATCCCCTGGAGGGCGGCGATAGCCGAGGCTATGGACCTGGGAGCCGACTCCCCCTGGACCACGGCCGGGGATATCAATATCCTGGCGGGGCAGGACCCCAGGACCCTCAGAACGTCCCGGAGGGCGGCGCCGTCGGGGGATGTGACGACCCCGATACATGCGGGATATGAGGGGATAGGCCTCTTCCTCTCGGCATCGAAGAGCCCCTCGGCAGAGAGCCTCTCCTTCAACATCTCCAGCTCTAGGTGTTTTCCGCCAAAGCCGGAATCGAGCCGAGCGGCCTTCACCAGGATCTGGACCCGCCCCTGGGGGCGGTAGAACTCCACGTCCCCTAAGACCATGACGTTCTGCCCGTTCGCGAGCTCGAAGTCGAGGCCGCCGCTGTTGCCCCGGAAGAGGACACAGGATATCTGGGAGTCCCCATCTTTTAGGGTGAAGTACCGGTGCCCTGAACGGTGGTTTACGACGTTCGAGAGCTCCCCCCGGGCCCAGAGGTTCGAGAGGCGCAAATCTGATGTGAGCCTCTCCCTGATCCTCTGGTTCAGCTCGCTGACGCTGAATATTCGATTCAATCGCCATCAAATGAGACCGCCACCATATTTAAGGGCTCGCGGCGTAGGCCGAAAGAAATGGCGGCTAGGCTTAAGATCGAAGGGGATATGGCTGCGGGCAAATTTCTATCGAGGACGAGCAGGTTCTCGATCCTGGCAGAACTGGGGATAGAGGGGGGCGAGGGAAGGGTGGTCGACTGCCACCTCCCCAACTCCGGAAGGCTCGCGGAGCTCCTCGTCCCCAAAGCTCCCCTCATCCTGCGGCCCGCCGATGACCCCGAAAGGCGGAAGACGAAGTTCGACGTCTTCGCCGTGGCGGCAGGAGGGAAAACTGTGGTGGTGGACTCGCGAGCCGCAAACATGATCGCAAAAGAGGGTTTCGCCTCAGGAGAGCTCTCGAAGTTCTCCGGCTACAGCCTCGTCAGGACCGAGCCACCTTTTGGGAGGAGCAGGCTCGACTTCCTCCTGGCCGGGGAGAGGCCCGCCATCGTGGAGGTGAAGAGCTGCACCCTGGTGAGAGACGGCGTCGCCCTCTTCCCCGACGCCCCCACCAAGAGGGGGCGCCGCCACCTTCAGGAGCTTTTGAGGGCCCAACATGAAGGGTATCGTGCCTGCGTCCTCTTCGTCGTCATGAGGGAGGACGCCGCAGCGTTAGCCCCCAACGACGAGACCGATCCGGCCTTCGGAGCCGCCCTCCGGGAGGCTGCTGCCGGTGGGGTGGAGGCGATCGCCATCGTCGCCCGGTATAAAGACGGCTGGTTGGAGGTGGCGGGGGAGGTTCCCGTCGAGCTCTTCAGCCCTAAATAAAGTTTATTGATGCCATCTCAAGCAAACTTTATATGGCATGATGGCTGAGCCTCAGAAGATAACCCGAGCCTCTAATAGGAAGTGATAATCTGCACATCATGGAAGGTTTCCTGCCCCATCCCTGGTGGGAGGTCTGGTACGCCCTCTCCCTCCCCGTCGTGATCTACGGGATCTACAAGATAAACCAGCTGGCAAAGAAGAGGAGGGAGACTTTGCCCCTCCTGGCCCTCGCCGGAGCCTTCATCTTCGTCCTCTCGTCCCTGAAGCTCCCCTCGGTGACGGGCTCCTGCTCCCACCCGACGGGGGCGGGGATGGGCGCCATAATATTCGGCCCCGCCATAACGGCGGTCCTCTGCCTGATAGTATTGGTCTATCAGGCCCTATTCCTAGCCCACGGCGGGATCTCGACCCTCGGCGCCAACGTCTTCTCCATGGGGATCGTGGGGCCCGTCGTCGCCTATCTCGTCTATCGAGGGTGCATGAGGTCGAAGCTGAACTTCTACGTCTCGATCTTCTTTGCTGCGTTCCTTGCGGACCTGGCCACATACCTCGTTACATCCCTCCAGCTCGCCCTTGCCTTCCCGTCGGCGACCGGCGGAGTCCTCGGGTCCCTGGGCGCCTTCGGGACGGTCTTCGCCCTGACCCAGGTGCCCCTCGCCATCGTGGAGGGGGTCATCACCGCCCTGATATTCAAGTACATAATCCAGGTGAAGGGGGATGTCATGGTGAGGCTGAAGGTGATCGACGATAAGAGGCTGGGAAAGCTCAAGGAGATGATCTCGGCATGAAAGGCGAAATTCTGGCTGGAGCCGCCATCCTCCTCCTATTTGCCCTATTTTTATACGTCGCCGGGAGTGACGGCGGAGCGGAATGGGGAGGGGCCGACGGTGAGGCGGAGGGGGTCATAGAAGAGCTGACCTGCGGCACCTACGAGCCATGGTTTTCGCCGATCTGGGAGCCGCCCAGCGGCGAGATAGAGAGCCTCCTCTTCAGCCTCCAGGCGGCGATCGGTGCCATAATCATAGGATACTTCTTCGGATACTACCGGGGGAGAAGGTCCGCCTGAGGTAATGGCCTTGGATCACGCCCTCCTGGACGATTACGCTCTAAGAAGCCCCCTTCGCAAGAAGAACAACAAGCTTAAGCTGGCTCTTGTAGCGGCCGCCCTCCTCGTCGGCGTCTCGTCCACCTCGCCGGTGGCCCCCCTCTTCATCGCCCTCACCATGAGCTTCGCCGCGATCCTCCTGGGAAAAGTTCCCGCCCGGTTCTATCTGGTGATGGCGGCCGCCCCCCTGAGCTTCGCCCTCTTCGGGGCGGTGATCATCCTCCTCTTCTTCGGCTCCGGCCCCGAGATATTCTCCCTGGAGCTCTTCGGCCAGAGGATCGGGGCGAGCGCCGAAGGGGCGGAGATGGCGGTCCTCGTCGTGTCAAGGACCATCAGCGGGATATGCTGCCTCTTCTTCCTGGCGACGACGACCCCGATGGTGGAGCTCTTCGCCCTCCTCAAAGGGTTGAGGCTCCCCGACACCTTCGTCGAGCTGTCAATGATGATCTATCGGTACATCTTCGTCTTCCTTGATGGTGCGATCAAGATGAGGCAAGCCCAGGTCATGAGGCTCGGATGCGACGGGTTCAGGTCATCGGTCCGGTCCTTCTCGATGATGGCAGGAACCCTATTTCTCAGAACCATGGATCAGGGCGAAAAGCTCTACACTGCCATGGACTCAAGATGTTACGACGGAAAACTCTCCCTCTTCGAGGATAAACGACCGATCAAGGTCCAAGAACTCCTGGCAGCCTCGACCTACGTCACCTTCATAGCCGCCCTCTCCTACCTCTCTCGAGGATCTTCAATATTCTGAGGCGGAAAAGATGAGCCTTCTGGAGACGAAAAATCTCAGTTACTCATATCCCGATGGAACCGCTGCCATCAGGGGGGTCGACCTCAGGATCGAGAAGGGAGAGAAGATAGCCTTCGTCGGACCCAACGGCTCGGGGAAGTCCACCCTATTTCTCCTTTTGAACGGGACGCTCCGCCCATCTGAAGGGGAGGTCCTCATCTGCGGCAGTCCCATCAGATACGACAGCCGATCCCTCCGGGATACGAGGAGGCGGGTGGGTATAGTCTTCCAGAACTCCGACGATCAGCTCTTCGCCCCCACAGTCCGCCAGGACGTGGGGTTCGGCCCCACGAACCTGGGGCTATCCAGGGGAGAAGTCGAAGAGAGGGTCGAGAAGGCCCTCCAGTACGTCGGGATCGAGGGGCTTAAAGATCGCCCCCCCCACCACCTCAGCGGCGGCCAGAAGAAGAGGGCGGCGATCGGGGGGGTGATGGCCATGGAACCCGAGGTGATGATCCTGGACGAGCCGCTATCTAACCTCGACCCCGCAGGCTCCGAGGAGGTGATGGGCCTCCTCGATGAGCTCAACGATAGGGGGACGACGATAATCATATCCACCCACGACGTCGACCTGGCGTACCGGTGGTCGGACCGGGTCTACCTCCTCGCCGACGGGAGGATCGCATACCAGGGGAGGCCGGAAGAGATCTTCGGGGACGCGAGGCTCCTATCCAGCTCCGGGCTCCGGCAGCCTCTCATTATGGAGGTGTACGACGAGATCACAAAGAGGGATCTGGCGGCCCCCGGAAGAACTCCGAGGAGCGTGCCGGAGCTCGTCTGCCACCTCACCCCTCCGAACCTCCGGTGGATGAAGGTCCCTTCCGGGACGAAGGTGGGTGAGACCATACCACCAGACGGCGTAAAGGAAGTAATCCCCGATCCTGGCGGGCCAGAGCGGGTGAGGGTCGTCCATCTCCAGGAAGGGGGTCTGGCTGTGGTGGAGACCCTTGAGAGGACGATCAGGATCGGGGCCGTCGTCATCTCCGATACAGACCGGATGGACGGTGAAGATCTTAAGAGGATGAAAGATGAGTGGAAGATAGATCTCGTCGGGGTGATGGGGACCAGGAGCAGGGCCTTCGCCGAGCGGAATGGGATCACGGCCGACATATCCTCGAACGTCATAGACAGGACGATACTCCGGGCTCTCTGCGGAGAGGAGGTCCTCATCCTCACCAACGGTGGAATGGTGGAACACGCCCGAAGAAGGATAGAAGATTACGCAAGCCAGAGCGGCATGAAGATCGGTGTCGTCGTCATCGATGAAAACTCCCAGGAGAGAGCTAAATTGCCAGAGGAGATTCAAGCCGACGCCGGCAAGAGCGCCTGACGACGATAACGCATCACCCCAAGAGCTCGCTTTCTACCATCTCTCTGGGCACTGTGTGAACTACCCTACCCTAAAGGGTAGGGCTTCCCACTTCATCGCCAAGACTTGCATCACAGAAACGTGATGTAGAGGTTTTGACTCTATGGGCGCTACGGGCTGTTCCATCCCTGTGGAGAGAATGTTTACTGCTGCATTGTAGTCTCGGTTGGATGAGAAACCGCAATAGGGACACTCATGGACTCTATCTGATAGTTCCTTTCTCACAATGCTGCCGCAGAAGGAACACCTCTGTGAAGTGTTACGTGGGTCTACCACTATCAGCTTTCGACCAGCACTTTGAGCCTTGTACGAAAGCATGAACATGAACCTTGACCAGGAGGCGTCGTGGATGTT
>JANKMW010000209.1 GCA_024649985.1 Methanothrix sp. | reverse complement strand
GTAAGCCTTCATCAGGTCCCGCCTCACCTTATCGCCTTCATGGCGGGCCTTGAAACGACGAGCATCTCTCGCGAAACGACGAGCATCTCTCGCGGGTCTCTCTTGAGGGTGGGGTCGCCGTAGATGGAGAGCTGGGATGCCGCCGGCTTCTCCGAATCGCCCGCCATCAAGACCGACTCCCGCATCAGCTCGAAGAGGGCGTCTCCGATCCTGTATGTCCCTTGCGACCCGGTCCCGGATATGTAATCCGGGAAGCGTGCGGCGAAGTGGCTGGGAGTACCCTGCTCCGTGTTCCTCGCGACGAAGGCTGCAGCTCCCGCCCGCAAAAACTCAGTTGCATAGCTCGGACGATCCCGGTACAGAAGGCCGGTGTTGCAGGAGACGTAGCCGGTTATCACCGGGTGGTTCGTTGCGAGATCCACTTCCTCGACGTTCTCTACCCTGAATATCGGGACGCGATCGTTGGTGGAGAAGGATGTGGGGCTTCCGTGGCCCATGAAGACGATGTAGTCGCTCTCCGATATCAGCTCGAAGGTCTCGTCTCTCATGCTGCAGGCGTCGCAGACCCCGTAGGGGGGCGTCGCCCGGCAGGGGCCACAGGAGGCATCGTCCGGATCGCAGGCGTCTCCGAGGCCGATCGGTGGGGATAGCCAGCACCTGGTGCTGAACCAGACCTCGGGGCTCAGCCCATAACCCCCGGATTCGTGAAGGTCGATGGACGTCTCCAGGGCCGAGACTATTCCCCCGGAGTCAGTCGAGAGGTCGGGGAGCCTGCTCGCGACGAAACCCTCGTCGACGATCCCGTCGTCGTCGAAGTCGACGTACCAGGCGTCGGTCGGGAGGTAAGAGAGTCGGCCGTCGATGGTAACGGTGAGGGGCCTCGGGACGACAGCCTCTCCTCCCAGGAGTATTATGTAGGCGGGTCCCGTCTCCTCGCAGATCCCCTCCAGGGCGTCCCTGATCTCGTGCCAGTCGGCAGGATCGGACGCCCGGACGCCGTAATCCCTCAAGCACTCCATCGAGTCGAGGACGATGTAACGTGCGTCGAGGCCGTCGGTCCGACCCACCGTCTCGACGTACCTCTCGACGGCGTCTTCGAGGGCTGCCGTCTCCCTCAAGAGGCTGGTCGTGACGAGGAGGACTTCCCGGGGCCGGGGCTTCATATCGACGTCGATAACCCTCATGCTATCGCTGGTGACGGTGATCTCCCGGACGATCCCGCCCGCGCCGCGGACCCTTCGAGAATAGGGGGCGCGGACGCTGATGAGCTCCGGGCTGCTCGACTCCATGATGTAGTCTCTGTGGGTCGCCATGTACGAATAGCTCCCCTCAGGGACCGCCACCCGAAAGCTCCCGGTGCCGCCGGTCGTCGCCGTCCAGGAGCGTCGATCATCGCCACTGACGAAGGTGACGGCGACGCCCCGGATCGGGTCACCGGTCACCTCGTCGGTGACCCTCCCCTCGAAGGCGCACGGATAGATGACGGCTCTCGCGTCGGCGGTCATCGACGGTGCGGCGACGGCCAGCTCCGAGGCGGTCTTATCGATCTTTGCAGGAGCGGGCGCTCCGGCAGCGGTCGTCGTGAGTGATAAAAGGAAGATCACGAGAACGATAGAATGAGCCAAAATCCTTTTCATCAGCGTCTAACCCCCTGAGAGATGAGTATTTCAGCATTTGTGCTGACCTTCCTGGCATCATCTGTTTCAACATCCTTTCAGCACAAGATATTAACAGTTTTTCGTGATTGATGGAGCCGGTATCACAAGACGGGTCGCTGGCCTTCTCCCATTCCCTCCCGCCGAGCCGGCATGGTCGATCGATCGCCACCCCTCCCCCCCGCCACCGTACCATCTCCCCTCGGAGAAGGATAGGAGCGACGATCCGAATGGACGCCTCTCAAGATATAACGAAAAGGGACAAGAGGGCGGCCTTCCCTTAACGATTCAAACGATGGAAAAATAGGGTTAAGGAAAATGGCCGTCCTTATACTCGTCCACACTTCCTCTGTACCGTTGAGGTCCAAGTCGGACTTCTTCAGAAGTGGATCTTTTTGCCAAAGCGCCAAATTCGGTCTCGTCTCTCTCACATAGTCCTTTACGATCGTGTATCTGCCCTCGAACCCCTGTTCCTGGATCTCACGGTAAATTCGGGTAGTGAACCATCAGTGAGTTG
>JANKMW010000208.1 GCA_024649985.1 Methanothrix sp. | reverse complement strand
TGAACTACTTACCCACCCATATTATATAACATCAACCGGATAAACGGTCACCACCCGAGTTTGGTTTGGGGGTGATCCTCGCCAAAACGGTTCCGGCATATCTCCAATGCCCTGTCGTAACTCCTCTTGGCACCGTCCAGGTCGCTCATCTCCTGGAGGACCGAGCCGAGGTTATTGACTACCGTGGCCACATCGGGATGGTCGAGACCATAGATCTTCTCGTCGATCTCAAGTGCCTGTTCGAAATTCTTTTTGGCACCGTTCAGATCGCCCATCTCCTTGAGGACGAGGCAAAGATTGTTGACGGTTCTGGCCACTTTGGGATCGTCGGGGCTGAGGGTCTTCTTATTGATCTCAAGTGCCCGCTCTAACGCTGACTTGGCGCCGTCCAGATCGCCCAAGTTCGCCAGGACTGACCCGAGGTTGTTGATATCTCTACCAACGTTGGGATGGTCAGAACCGTAGATCTTCTCGTCGATCTCGAGTGCCCGAGTTAATGCTGACATGGCACCGGCGAGATCGCCCAAAGCTTGTAGGGCAAGGCCGAGGTTGTTGAGCCTGATGGCCACCACGGAATGGTGAGGACCGTAGACATTCTCATCGATCTCAAGAGCCAGCAGGTAATTCTTCTTGGCACCGTCCAGGTCGCCCATCTCCTGGAGGACCGAGCCGAGGTTGTTGACGACTCTGGCCGTGGCAGGGTGGTCTGAACCGTAGGCCCTCGCACCTATCTTCAGAGCCCGCTCTAAAGCGGACTTGGCCTCGTCGAACTCGGCGCGTGCAAGCAAGTAAACGCCGATCTGGTTCAGAAGGCGTTCGGCTGCTTTTAGGGCGGCCTCAAGCCCCACCCTATGTTCCACTGTGGCTAGGGCATGAGGCAAAAGAACCGAGCATTTGTCCCAGGTTCGAAAATCATCGCAATTTTTAGGGAAAGCGTCGTTCACGAGCAGGACCGCGGCCTCAGCCCATCTTTTCCGCTCTTTCTCCGACAATCGGTCCCGCGCCACGGCCTGGACGAGCCTGTGGATCGAGAGGGAGTTGTCGGCGACGGTCATTAGCGAATACCGCTTCAGGGCGGCGAAGGCGTCGTTAAGCGCCATCTCATCGGTTATAGTTGAGGCCAAGGGCTCTGGCAGGTGCTCAGCGCCGTTGGTCAGAAGCGACTTTGGGATGTCGTCAGGTGCCAGGAAAGCGCAGAGGTTCAAGAGATCCGCACTGGCGTGCACCTCTTCGCTCGCCTTCTCAAACGAGAGATCCCAGGTTGTGGCCACGGTATCCGGATAAGCGTCAGGCTTTCCGCGGCGAAGAAGCTCTTCGTGCCGTTCCTGGAAAAGCTTGAGGTAAGCCGAAAGGGTGATTCCGGTCTCCTGAATGTAAGCCCCGGCCTGCTCCAGGGCAAGAGGAAGGTTCCCGAGGGCCTCTGCGAGAGCTTTGGCCGCGTCCTCGTCGTCTTGACCTGTGCGCCTTCGGAGAGACTCGACCGATTCGGCTGGGGTGAACATGTCGACGGTTAGCATTCGTGCAACTCCACCCCAGGACTGTTTTCGAGAGGTTATGATCACGTGACCGGAGCCAGCCCGAGGCAGGTAATCTTCGAGGTCTTTGAATTCCTGAGCGTTGTCGAAGACCAGAAGCCAGCCGCCGTTCTGCTCCAGCCAGCTCTTCACGGCCTCGACGGCGACCCTCTGGTCCTGAGCTTCTTTTTCGGGGAGGTCGAGCCTCCCGGCCAGGCCGGCATAATCGGCGGCCAGGGTGGCGGGCTCCTCGGACCGGACCCACCAGACGACCCGGTAGTCGTCGGCGTGGCGGTAGGAGTACTCCAGGGCGAGCTGGGTCTTGCCGACGCCTCCGAGGCCGGTGATCGCCGAGGTCTGGGTGAAGGCGGCCCGCTCTCCCGCGGCGAGGGCTTCGTGTAGCTTCTCCAGCAGATCCACGCGGCCGGTGAAGTTGGGGTTGTGGGGGTGGGGGATGTTGGAGATCTTGCCAGGAGGCTTCTCTTGTTTTGGCGTTTCTTTAGTGCCAGGATATGTGATGTGCAAGCCACCTTCGATACGATCGGCCTTTATCGTCGGACTTTGATCGCCAAAAGAGATGGGGCTGTCTTTTGCGGTCTCGACGCGGTGACCGCCACCGTCTGACGGGGCTTTTTCCTCCGTTTTCCAGAAGAATTTGTAAATTGCTATCATTGGTCATCGGTTAAGCCCACCACTCCTCGGTAAAGCGCTTTCTATTT
>JANKMW010000207.1 GCA_024649985.1 Methanothrix sp. | reverse complement strand
CTTCGAGAGGGGGCTCATCATCGAGACCTCCGGCTCCGAGGACCAGGTCCTGAAGATCCTCGCGCCCCTCACCATCACCGACGAGGAGCTGGAGGAGGGGCTCGCGATCCTCGATGAGAGCGTCGAAGAGACGATGGCGGAAGTCCGTCTCAAGGCGACGGGGAAGATCCATCTCGATGTCCAGGTTCTGGCGTGATAGTGAGGCAAGGCGGAGGAGAGAATTCAGATATCGATCCGTCGTCTATTGATCAACTGGATATCACTTAATCGTCATTGAAGCGTGTGAAGACCGGCAGGAGCCGCCATGACCGATTGCGAAGTCCCCTACAGTCCCGGCCAGCGCGCCCAGTGGTCCTCTGAGACCGCCTTCGTCTTCTCCATGACCGCCGCCGCCGTCGGCCTCGGCAACCTCTGGCGTTTCCCGTACATGGTAGGGGAGAACGGCGGCGGAGCCTTCATCGTCGCCTACCTCATCGCCCTGGTCCTGGTGGCCCTCCCCATAATGATGCTGGAGGTGGCTACAGGTCGGCTGGCCCAGGTCAGCGCCGTGGGAACCTTCAGGAATGTAAACCGCTTCGCCACCTATTACGGCTGGTTTGTGGTGTTGTTGACCATCGCCATAACCAGCTACTATCTGGTGGTCACCGGCTGGACCATGGGCTATGCAGTTTCGGCCTTCTCCATGGCGGTGGAGCCCTTCGACGACTTCACGGGGGGTTACAACTCCCTCTGGTACTTCTTCGCCGTCACCGTCCTCGCCACCGTGGTGCTGATACGGGGGGTCAGCGCCATCGAAAAATTCTCCAAGATCCTGATGCCGGTCTTGTTGCTGATGGTCATAGGGATCGTCATCTTCGCCGCCCAAATGGACGGCTGGGAGGAGGCGATGAGCTTCATATTCGTCGCAGACTACAGCCTCCTTGCAAGCCCCACCATCTGGCTCTTCGCCTTCGGTCAAGCCTTCTATACCCTGGCCATCGGCCAGGGTTATCTCGTCACCTACGGAAGTTACATCCCCCACCGGACGAACGTCCCCCGGGCCTGCCTCATCGTCACCGCCACCGAGACCTCCATCGCCCTCCTCGCCGGGCTGATGATCTTCCCCTTCGTCTTCACCTACGGCTTCGACCCCGGCGCCGGCAGCCAGCTCGCCTTCGAAACCCTTCCCCGAGTATTCGGTGAGATGGAGCACGGGGGCTGGCTGGCCATGGGCTTCTTCTCCCTCTTCTTCGCCGCCGCCTTCAGCTCCTGCCTCGCCGGGCTGAAGGTCATCATCGCCGCCTTCTCCGAAGAGTTCCGGATGGGCGAACTCCGCTCCGTCTTGGCGGTGGGATGCCTGATGATCTTCCTGGGGGTGCCGTCGGCCCTCAGCTTCAGCCCCGTAAATCTACAGGTGATGGGGATGCCCTTTCTGGACTTCATGGACCAGTTCGGCGGCACCAATATGGTGGTGGCCTCGGGGATCATGGGGGCCGGCCTCGTCTGCTGGTTCGTCCCCCGGCCCAGGATCGCCCAGGCCCTGGGGGCGAAGAGCCGCTGGTGGGAGTTCAAAATTTACGTCATAGGACGCAGCCTACCTCTCCTGGCAGCATTCTTCATCCTCTGGAATATTTTATGAAGAATTTACATCCCGAAGTCGCCGGGATTAGATGGGAGAAGGCCGGCTATGGATCCTCCCGCACCCATCTCCAGGCCTCTTCCAGCCTCTCTTCCCGGAAGAACCGGGTATCCATCCCCGAAAGGCCGGCGAAGGCCTTGAACATCCAGGTGAGGACCTCGTCCCATGAGTCGTCGCTCACAAAGGCCATCTTGTCGAGATGGCGGAGCATCGGCCAGTTCTTCAGGTCCTCCCAGGCGCCGCCGACGGTCCAGCCTCCGAAATCCTTGACCTGCATCAGGACGCGCAGGTCCCGATGCTGATCGATCGCCTCTTGGAGGGTCGGGATTAGGACCTCGGTATAGTCTTCTTCGGTGAGCTTTCCTTCCAGGAGGAAGCCCAGGACGTCATCTTCACGAACGGTCACCGTGGCTGTCATGAACTGTTATATGATTTTGAGCGGCAATAAAGGATTTGGATCTCTCGTCTGGACGACGGGATCGGCGAGCTGTGGCAGCGACCCCGAGTCCTCGATCAGCAGAACCTCGCGAGCGTCGTCTGCCCTGCCCCCTGTGCCAGCTCCGAGTAAGGCCGCCAGTCGCGCGAGGGCGTCCGCAGGCGCGTCGCCATCTCCGCCAG
>JANKMW010000206.1 GCA_024649985.1 Methanothrix sp. | reverse complement strand
AGGATGAGGGGATTTGTCAGGCTTGCCCCCCTGGGGGACCGGGTCCTCTGGGGGAGGATCTCCCCCCACCACGACGTCGGGTTTGAGGTCGCCGACTTCTTCGCGAGGAGGTTTCCCGGAAAGATGATCGTCCTCGGGGACAAGAAGAGGTCCTGGTCGTCCCTATACGCCGGGGGCGACATCCTCCACGAGGTGGGAGGCGTCCTCTCCACCACCCTGGCGGAGATATCCAGGATCGTGGATCTGAGGTTCGAGGGGGGCGAGGAGGGGCGCGAGGTGTCGGAAGAGAAGGGAGGAGAAGAGCGAGACGAAAAGGAGGTGGAGCCGCAGCATATTGGGGCTGAGGAGGGGGCCGGGACGGCGGCCGCCGACCTCTGGAGCGTCTACTATCTAAGCCAGGACGTCCCCCGGAGGGCCGGAGGGAGAAGGTACGGCGGGCGGATATCCCGGCGGGCCCTCCGGTCCACGGGCCTCGATGCCGAAAAGGAGGGCGGAAGCGCGAGGCTTCAGGATTTCACTTGAAGATCTCCCCCGTCTCCTTCGACCAGAGGAGGAGGTCGAGGTGGCCCATGGGGATCCCCGTCTTTTGCGAGAACTCCATCATCCTCCCCTCGATCTCCAGGTACCTCTTCTTGGTGAGGGACTTGGGGATCTCGTCGATGACGCCCAAGACGACAAGATTCTTCAGGATGTGCCGGTCGAGGATGGCGAGATCCTCCGCGAGGCCGATGTTGCGCAGGAAGTGGCCCGCCTCCTTGTAGCCCAACCCCGAAACGTTTCCGACGAGCCACTCCCGGGCCGCATATGCGTCGGAGAAGCCCTCCAGTACCGCCCTGACGGCCAGCCGGCCGTTTCGAGTGAACTGGCGGCGGGCGGCGACGATCCGCCCCGCCTTCGTCTCGGCAAACCTGACCCTAGATAGCTCCCCCACCACCTCACAAGCGCTGCCGCAGAAGAGGAGGCGGCACCCCCGTAGCCGCTCGACGGCGGGCCAGCAGACCCTCGCCCGGGACTGGGGCGTCAGCAGACAGAAGGCGAGCTCGGCGAAGAGGTCCTCGTCCGATCCGGCGGCCCAGACCCGCCGGAAGTCGGCGAGACGGGCCTCTATCTCCTCCTTGCTCGCCCCGTGGAAGATTGCGAGCTCTTCGATTCTATCGGGGTTCATCGCCCCTCCCTCGTCGCCGGCCGATAAGACGGTGTCGGAAGGGCGAAGTCTTTCTAAAGGGGCGTACTGAGGAAGGGGCAGACGATCCCAGCGCCGTCAGGAACCAAGCCTATTTTATCCGCCAATGAGAATGTCTTCAGGATTTCCTTCGTTCCCGTTGACTGAGCGAACCTCCCTCACCGCCTGCAGGTTGGTTATCATCATAAAATATAGAAGGCATTCCATAGGTCATCGGTAAGGAGTTTAAGCTACACAATATCTCTATTTTCACATAAATTATACGTTATCTAGATTTGATCCAATTTTAATACCGACTTGCTGTAGCCTCTTTGACCAAGCTAACCTCACTGAACTTGCTACCGAGATCGCTGAATCATCGCGATTCTTCTCTTAACCGATGACCAATGGAAGGCATTCCATGTCTCCATCCTCGCGGTCGACTCATTACATACCATATCACGATTGCGAATTTTGCCATCATTATGAACCTAAGCGCCAGATCGGGCAACGACAAATTAAACAATTAACGGCGTAATGCATAAATAGAAAGAGATCGGATATCCAGATTTAGAGTGAGTTA
Source organism: Methanothrix sp. (assembly GCA_024649985.1). GTDB lineage: Archaea > Halobacteriota > Methanosarcinia > Methanotrichales > Methanotrichaceae > Methanocrinis > Methanocrinis alkalitolerans. The sequence continues at coordinate 498 of JANKMW010000206.1, read as the reverse complement.
GACCAACCGCGACTCGCTCAGATCGGATTAATAACAAGTTGGTACAGACTAATAAATAGGGGTCAAGGTGTAGAATTCTGATAGATTTAGGAAAGATTTGGAGCTAAATAAGCATTATAAAGGGGGGATTATTAGTTATAGAAATGAAGTTTAACCATAATGTGTAGCTTCGGAGATACACCCCAAAAGATGGGGTATTGGCATAAAAATGCTTAAATTTTGGAGGTAGGTATATGGTTGAAGAGGCAAAAACATCACCGAAGAAAGGAAAAGGTGAAACTATGCAGGTTATCGTGGAGATACGAATGCCGAAAGGAGAGGGACCCGGCTTTGCTCTTCAGATGGCAGGGGGACTGACCGTCTCGGGATTTCGGCTGGATACAGAATATAAACCGGTGCCTGTTCCCTCGTCATCGAAGGAGCCGGGAATGGCTTTGGATCTGGAAGCAAAACGTGAAGAGATCGTCCTTGTGCGAGGTGAGATAGCGAAGGACAATA
>JANKMW010000205.1:290-2294 GCA_024649985.1 Methanothrix sp. | reverse complement strand
CATTGGTCATCGGTTAAGGGAAAAATCGCGATGCAATAGCATTCCTGGTAGCAAGTCCTCCAAGTCTGGCGGGATCAAAATGGGTGCAGCAATCCGTTCTCAAATTCTGACCTCATTCTTTCAACGCATAAAGCGTAATATGAACTTCAAGATAAAGGCATTTTATTTCCTTAACCGATGACCGATGTGTTAGGAGGCGATCGTCGGGGTGCGCCTTGCCAGGGTTCTGAAGGCGGAGAAAGGGGGCTTCACCCTTTCCAGTCTTAGACCAGGGCGAAGATATGGTGGGTGAAGGGATCGCTAAACGAAGGGCCGAGATCATGTGAGTCCTGATCGATGGAATCCAATTTAACCAAATTATTTTATACGTTCGTTTTTCCAGCGATTATTAATACCAGGATCTCAAACGAGTTGCTATTATAGGACTTTAAATTATGATCCGGATCTTCAAGAGCGGTGTTGGAGATGGACTACTAAATGCCACAAGAATTCCCGAATAACGATCCTAACGCTGCCGTTTGCAGAAGACGCCACTGGACATACCGCTATCGGGAGTTTCTCCTGGATCCGGGGACGATCTTCACCTTTGCCAGCGGGCTGCTTCTTGTGATGGCCGTCATCCGAGATCCTGCCGCCCTCTTCTCCAGCGGTGGACCGGATCGATCGGAGAGCCTCTTCTATCTGGCTGCCGCTCTGGTGGGATCCTCTTACATCTGGTGGTCGGCGCTCCAGGGGATCAGGGAGCGCGACTTCACCGCCGACATCCCCGTCTCCATAGCCACCTTTGCGGCGATATTCATAGGAGAGTACGTTGCCGCAGCGGTGGTGGCGGTCCTTCTCCTCTTGGGAGGCCTCCTGGAGGATTTCGTGGCAGCCCGCGCCAACCAGTCGATGGAGGCTCTGACGAGGCTGCTGCCCGATCAGGTCACCGTCAGAAGGGACGACCGAGATGTGGTGGTCTGTATCGAGGAGGTCGAGGTGGGAGACCTGCTCCTCGTCCGGTCGGGGGAGAGGATCGCCGTAGACGGCGAGGTCGTCTCAGGCACCGCTTCCGTCAACCAGGCGGCGATCACCGGAGAGAGCATACCCGTCGATAAGAGGGCGGGCGACCTGGTCTATGCGGGAACCCTAAACGAAGTCGGAGCCCTGGAGGTGCGGGCCACGGGGATCGAGAAGGATACCACCCTGGGAAAGATCAGGACCCTGATCGAGGAGGCCCAAGCCCAGAAGCCGCCGATCGAGAGGCTGCTGAACCGCTACGCCCAGATATACATGCCCACGGCCCTGATCGCGGGCGCCCTTCTCTGGTGGTGGAGCGGCGACGTCATGAGGGCCATAACCATGCTCATCGTCTTCTGCCCCTGCGTCATAGTCCTCGCCACCCCCACCGCCCTGGTGGCAGCCGTCGGGAACGCCGCCCTGAGGGGCAGCCTCATAAAGAAAGGGGCTACGGTGGAGGCGCTATCCAGGGTGGACACCGTCGTCTTCGATAAGACCGGGACCCTCACCTCCGGAAGGCCGAAGCTGGTCGCGATCCACACCGCCGACGGAATGAGCGAGGGCGATCTTCTGGAGATGGCCGCAGCCGCCGAGAAGTTCAGCGAGCATCCCCTCGGACGGGCGGCGGTGCAGGCGGCATCGGAGCGGTGGATCTCCCTTCCCGACCCAGAGGGCTTCGAGCCCCTCCCGGGCCTTGGGGTGAGGGCTCAGATCAGAGGTGAAGAGGTCTTCCTGGGACGGCTGAAGACCCTGGTCGATCAGGGCCACTACATCCCACCCGGAATAGAGGGGCAGGCGGCCCTGATGGAGGCAGCAGGCCAGAGCGTCATCCTGATTTCCATAGATGGAGAGGTCGCGGGCCTCCTCGCCTTCGAGGACGAGATAAGGGCTGAATCAAGAGCCGTCGTGGAGAGGCTCCATCGTCTGGGCCTGAGGACGGCGATAGTGACGGGGGACAACCGGGCTGCCACAGAGAGGGTGGCAGGCGAGATCGGCATCGAGGAG
>JANKMW010000205.1:0-280 GCA_024649985.1 Methanothrix sp. | reverse complement strand
GTGGAGATCCTCCGGGATCTACAGGCCCATGGGCGGAAGGTGGCCTTCGTCGGCGAAGGGGTCAACGACGGCCCGGCCCTGGCGACGGCGGACGTGGGGATAGCGATGGGGCTATCGGGGACCGATGTGGCGATCGAGACGGCGGACGTAGGACTGCTATCCGACGACCTCTCGAAGCTACCTCACCTGGTCCTGGTCTCCCGCAAGGCGATAACGACGATAAAGCCGGCATTCCGCAGTAAGTCTATGCAAAATTAAGAATTTATTGCTTGCCAAAATG
>JANKMW010000204.1 GCA_024649985.1 Methanothrix sp. | reverse complement strand
CGTAGAGATGGAAGGGCACCTCATAGATTCACTGACGCTCACCAAGGCTCTTGACAAGATCATGAACATGGGAGGCGAGTTCGAGATCAAGAAGATCCAGGTGGGAAAAAAGAAGCACGATACCAGCTACGTGATGATCGCGATATCGGGAGAGGACGCCGATCACCTTGACCGGATACTTCTGGCGCTCCACCCCCTGGGGGCCCGGGTGATCGAGGCGGAGGACGTCCACCTGGAGGAAGCGCCCCAGAACGGGGTCGTGCCCAGGGGCTTTTACTCCACCACAAACCACCTCACACACGTCCGGCACCATGGGGCTTGGCTGGAGGTAGAGGACATCCAGATGGACTGCCTCATCATCGTCAAAGACGACAGAGCGATATGCGTCCCCATCGGTCAGATCGAGAAGGGGGATATGGTGGTGGTGGGGACAGGAGGGGTGAGGGTGGCGCCTCCGCAGCGGCCCAGGGAGAAGACCTTCTTCGAGTTCATGTCCAACGAGGTATCCTCGGAGAGGCCCTCGGGAGAGATCATAAAGCAGCTGGCAGAGGAGATATGTGCCACGAAACGGGCTGGCGGTAAGATCGCCGTGGTGGGCGGGCCGGGGATAATCCATACCGGGGCCGGGGAGGCCCTGGCGGGGCTGATCCGGGAGGGGTACATCGACGCCCTCCTGGCAGGAAACGCCCTTGCCGTCCACGACATCGAGCGACAGCTCTTCGGGACGAGCCTGGGGATGGACCCTCACGGAAACCTCACCTCGGCGGGGCACAGAAACCACATCTACGCCATAAGCGAGGTGATAGCCAGCGGCTCCATAAGAGAGGCTGTGGAGGACGGCAAATTGAAGGGCGGGATCATGTACGAGTGCGTCAAGAAAAATATCCCCTACGTCCTCGCTGGATCGATCCGGGACGACGGCCCCCTCCCCGACGTCATCACCGACACCGTCGATGCTCAGAAGGCGATGTTCGAGGCGCTCCGGGGCGTCGACATGGTGATCATGATGGCGACCATGCTCCACTCCATAGCCACGGGAAACCTCCTCCCCTCCCGGGTAAAGACTATCTGCGTCGACATAAACCCCTCCACCGTGACGAAGTTGATGGACCGAGGGACGGCCCAGGCCATCGGCCTCGTAACCGACATCGGCATATTCCTCCCGAGGCTCGCCGAAGAGGTCAAGAGACGGACCGAAGCTCCGTGATCGAGGCTTGATCGCAAGCCCCATGATGAAAGAGAGATCGGTGCGGGGGTCGAGGCGCCGGGCCCGCTGATCGCAACGCTTAAATTGAGAACGGCAGCTATATGCCGGATGTGTTCGTGCCGCCGTGGCTTAGCCCGGTAAAGCGGCTGATTCGTAAGGCAGAAGGCCCGATATATCAGCAGGTCATGGGTTCGAATCCCATCGGCGGCTTCTCCTTTTTCCGTTTTCCATCCGGTTCTTCCGTGATATCCAGATCCCGCATCCCAGATGCCACAGCCTCCGGCGCCCTCCCAACCCCACAATACTTTATATACCCTCAGTTTAAAAATACCCTCAGTTTAAAAAGGGTGTTTCCGGAGAGACGTGATTATGGAGTCCACCATCAACATAGAGAACGTCGTCGCCTCGACAAAGCTCGCCGAGGAGTTCGATCTGATCAAGATCGAATCGGAGCTGGAGGGCGCCGAATACAACAAGGAGAAGTTTCCGGGGCTCGTCTACAGGGTCAAAGCGCCGCGGGCGGCCTTTCTGATCTTCACCTCGGGGAAGGTGGTATGCACCGGCGCCAAAAACGTCGAGGACGTGAGGACGGTGATAACCAACATGGCTCAGACCCTCAAGTCCATCGGGTTTGAGGACGTCAACCTGAGCCCCGAGATCCACGTCCAGAACATCGTCGCCAGCGCCGACCTCAAGACCGACCTCAACCTCAACGCCATCGCCCTCGGCCTGGGGCTTGAGAATATCGAGTACGAGCCCGAACAGTTCCCCGGCCTCGTCTACCGGATCAAGGTGCCGAAGGTGGTAGTCCTGATATTCAGCTCCGGAAAGTTGGTGGTGACCGGAGGAAAGTCCCCCGAGGAGTGCGAAGAAGGGGTCAAGATCGTCCGGGCCCAGCTGGAGAACCTGGGGCTCCTCTGATCTTTGCCCTCTAATCGGGCTGGCTAGCGTCTCTCAATGGCCCCGTCGGATGGACGGCTGCGGGCTGGGGCTCGCGACCGCCGTCGCCAGCGGGGTCTTCCCCGAGACGACTGTTTGCTGAGACGACCATTTATAGAGGCGGGGTGCAGGGGTAGAGAAAACCCCGGTCTTCGGGCCGGGGATGA
>JANKMW010000203.1 GCA_024649985.1 Methanothrix sp. | reverse complement strand
TAACCTCCGGCTCTCGGCCGAAGAGGTCTTTGTGGGCGGCCTTGCAGGCTGCGAGGAGCTTTGAGTCGAGCTTCGGACGCCTCCCCGGATACCTGTCCCCCCTCTCGACCTTGGCTCCCGCAAGCCTAGCCACCGCCCGGATCCTCCCCGTCGTAATCTTGAGGCCGACCACCGACGAGGACCGGGAAGCCAGCTGAAAGAATACGTGATCCTCCTCGGTGAAGACGACCGAGAGGTTCGTGGAGGTCTCGACGAGCTCTGGGATGTCATGGCTCCAGCGGATGATCCCGTTTGGAAGAGCTCTGATCAGGCTGATGGCCCGCATTGAGTCCTCCAGGGACGCCGCCCTCCCCGGAACTTCCAGGGGCCTGATCTCCACCGCGAGGCCCGGGTCCACCTTACTGTACTCCTCCAGCAGGGAGCATTCAGCCGCTTCCACCAGGGAGCAGAACTCCTCCCCCCGTTCCCGGGGCAAGACGACGTGAGCCTCCGCCTCCCGGGGGATGGCGTTGTGCTTGTCCCCGCCCCTGATGGAGGCGAGGCTGAGGGGGACTTTTTCCCCCGCCTCCCAGAGGAGAAATCCCAAAAGCTTGATGGCGTTTCCCCTCTCCAGGCTGATGTCGACGCCGGAGTGGCCTCCCTTGAGGCCCTTGAGGACCACCTCGAAGGCCGCCGCCTCCCCCTGGTCAGGACGGACCCATCGGATGGGGAGGCGGAGGTGAGAGTTCTCGCCGCCGGCGCACCCCACGTAGATGGCGTGGGGGTCTTCTGTGTCCAGGTTGATCAGCATCTTTGCCCCGATCTCTTCCTCCAATAGCCCCCTCGCCCCGGACATCCCATCCTCCTCGTCAACGGTGAAGAGGAGCTCCAGAGGTCCGTGGACCGCTTCGGGGTCCTCCAGGACGGCTAGAGCCGCCGCGACCCCGATCCCGTTGTCGGCCCCCAGGGTGGTGCCCCTCGCCGAAACCCAGCCGTCCTCGACGACCGCCTCGATGGGGTCCTTCGAGAAGTCGTGGTCGAGGTCCTTGTTCTTCTCGCAGACCATGTCCAGGTGAGATTGGAGGAGGACAGTTGGAGCATTCTCCCTTCCGGGGGTGGCGGCCTTTCTCACCACCACGTTTCCGGCCCCGTCCACTTTGCAGTCGAGCCAGAGTCGTCTTGCTGCGGAGACGACGTACTCCGCCGCCAGTCCCTCATGCTTGGAGCACCGGGGGATCTTCCTTATTTCATTGAAATGACCCCAGAGAAGCCGGGGCTCTATGCTGCCTAGATCGTTTCCCATCCTCTCACCCTCTCCATTTTTGTACAAAAACGCGACTATAGATAAATGGTGATCGGATGAATCGGATGACGCTTGCGGTCGACGACCCCCTCAAAGTCGGGGATGCGACCCTCATACCCGTGGTCGAGGTATTTTCATTCTCGAAAGTTCAGGGCGAGAGGGCGGCCTTTGCCGCTAGAAAGAGGGCGAAGGCCGTGGTCGCCCTCGGACCCTGGGGCGCCGTCGCCCTGGACGTCTCAGGAGAGGCCCTCTCCCTAAGGGAGCTTCTGGACCGGGTTCCGGATCTTGAGGTGAGGATGGCAGAGGTGGAGAGGTCCATCTGCCCGGGGAGGAGAAGCACAGATGAGGTGAGCCGGAAAAAATGACGGTTATTAGGGTCCGGGGACGATCCCCAAAAGGGGGCAGGCCGAGCTCTTCCTGTTGTAGCGGCCAACTCATCCACCATCTGCTCTAAACTCGAATTGACTTGACGAAAGATTTTCGGATCAACAACCCTGGTTGATCCGAATCAAAATCATTTAATCAAGTTGATTTAAATTTTGGATTGATTTTTCTGATTTTAAGGCCGATTTTGAGGTTAACCACAAATTATATCTAGTTTAAAGCCCTATTATAGCTAAAAAGCTCCTTTGAGGTGAGGAAATTGATGGACAAATTCATATCCGAACATCTCTACAACAAGGACGTAGAGGTCTACTTCGGCGGGGACGGAAACCAGCGCCTCCGGGGCAGGGTCGTCGGCTCTGCCGACGGTGTCTTGGTCCTGGAGAACGGTGGAAGGAGAGACTACGTGAACATCGAGAAGGTGATAGCGGCCTGGGAGGTCTGACCTCCAGGGCCCCTCGATCCGTATCTTGATCCTCCTTCTTGATCCTCCTATTGCTCTCCTTTACCGCCCTCTTTTTTCCGTCCGTTCCAGCTGCTCATCCCCCTTCTCCATATCGGTTTATAGAGGCGGGGTGCAGGGGTAGAGAAAAACCCGGTCTTCAGGCCGGGGATGAATCGTACCCCGCCTTAAGCTATGAATCTTTAAATACTATAGCAGCATAAGTGAGTATAATGCTTAAAGCCTTCAAATATAGGATCTATCCGA
>JANKMW010000202.1 GCA_024649985.1 Methanothrix sp. | reverse complement strand
CGAATAATTGAGAGGGAAGACTAATGAATCCGGATAAAGATAAGGGCTCTGCCGAGGATATCGCTGGCCGCCCTCTGAAGGTAGCCGAACTTGTGGACTATCAGGAGGGGGCTGTAGTGAGCAGGACCCTCGTAGACAAGAGGACAGGGACTGTAACCCTCTTCGCCTTCGACGAGGGGCAGGGGTTGAGCGAGCACACCGCCCCCTTCGACGCCGTCGTAAACGTCATCGAAGGTGAGGCTGAGATAGTCATCTGTGGAGAAGCCATGATGGTTTCTGGCGGCGAGATGGTGATCATGCCCGCAGGAGAGCCCCACTCCCTTTCTGCCGCTACCCCCTTCAAGATGATGCTGACGATGATACGATCTTGAGGCTTCATAAGGCGATTAGGAGTATAGAACCCTCCATCCCTCTTCCGAGGGCGTCTCATCGGAGCATACTCGCCAGGTCGCCGGGGCGATGAGGGACCGGGATCGGTTCCCAAAGTACCGGCGGTCTCAGCGGCGGGAGGTGCGGAAGACCGACGAGATGATGCCGCCATCCTTCGCCGTCCGGAAGAACGCCGATCACGTCTTCTTGTCGGCGATCTTTCTCCTGTAATCCTCGAGGGCCATGTGGAGGGCGTCGGCGGCCAGGTTCGAGCAGTGCATCTTGTTTGGCGGAAGACCCCCCAGCTCTCCGGCGACGTCCTCCCTGGTGATCTTCATCCCCTCCTCGACCGTCTTTCCCACCGCCATCTCCGTGGTCATGCTGCTCGTCGCTATCGCCGCGCCGCACCCGAAGGTCCGAAACTTGATATCCTCTATCTTATCGTCTTTTACCCGGATGAAGATCTCCATGACGTCTCCGCAGGTCGGATTTCCCACCTTTCCGTATCCGTCGGGATCTTCGATCATCCCGACGTTCCTCGGGTTCATGAAGTGGTCCATCACCTTCTCGTTGTATTCTTGCTGTGACATATGGCCCCTCTTATCATTTCGCCGCCTCTTATTTTTTCGCCTTCGTCTATAGACGGCTCACTCCGGCCTCATGGCCGACATCTCCCTGAGCCTCTTCACCGAGTCAAAGATGGCCCGGCAGGCATAGTCGACATCCTCTTCGGTATTGCTCATCCCGAGGGTTATCCGGAGAGACCCGTGAGAATCGACGGGAGATAGGCCGATGGCGGAGAGGACGTGGCTTGCCGCAAGCTTCTTCGAAGAACATGCAGATCCCGTGGAGGCGGCGATCCCCAGAGCATCGAGGTGGAGGAGGAGGGACTCCCCTTCGATGTATCTGAAGCTGAAGTTGAGGTTTGAAGGGAGCCTCTTATCGGGGTGACCGTTGAGCCAGGAGCCTTCTATGTTTTTGAGGACCCAGCCGCTCATCCGATCCCGAAGAGACCTCATCCTCTCCGACTCTTCTGCCATATTCTCTTTTGCGATTCTGGCGGCCGCCCCCAATCCTGCGATCCCCGGGACGTTCTCCGTCCCTGACCTCATCCCCCTCTCGTGGCCTCCTCCCTGCTGGATGCTCTCGATCCTGACGCCCTTCCTGATGAAGAGGGCTCCTGCCCCCTTGGGGCCGTAGAGCTTGTGGGCTGAGATGGAGAAGGCGTCGATGCCCAGGGATCTCACGTCTACGGGGATCTTTCCTGCGGTCTGGACCCCGTCTGTATGGAAGTAAATCTCCTTCTCCCTCGCCAGCCTACCGATCTCCTCCAGGGGCTGTATCGTCCCGATCTCGTTGTTCGCGTGCATGATCGAGATCAGGATGGTATCCTCGCAGACCGCCTCTTCTACAGCTCCGACCTCCACGAGGCCTTCTTTTGTCACCGGGAGGTACGTCACCTCAAACCCTTCTCTCGTCAGGGCTTTGCAGACCTCCAGGACGGCGGGGTGCTCGATCGAAGAGGTGATGATGTGGCGCCCCTTCTTTCTGTTCCTCCGGGCGATCCCCTTGATGGCGAGGTTGTCCGACTCTGTCCCGCCGCTGGTGAAGTATATCTCCGAGGGTTCGGCGTTCAAGAGTGCCGCCACCTCGGCCCGGGCCTCCTCCACCGCCTCCCGAGCCTCCCTTCCGAAGCTATGGAGGCTGGAGGGGTTTCCGTACCGCTGCGAGAAGTAAGGGATCATCGCCTCGAGGACCTCGGGGGCGAGGGGCGTCGTGGCGGCGTGATCCATGTATATCCTTTTCATCTCGATCTCTCCTCAATCGAACTGATCCGTCGAGGAACTATATATTCACAGAGTATTTATCCCCCGAGGATTTTAGGTCTTCCTCCGTCTTCATCGATCTATCCGGGGAGGTATGATCTGACCGGGGCCTGCGCAGTCCGGGCAGCGGGGATCTCTCGAGACCTCTATCGTCTCAAGGGAGGGCAAAAGCCCGTCCCAGATGAGCAGCCGACCGCTGAGGAGCTCCCCGGTCCCCGTGATGTACTTGATGGCCTCCGTCGCCTGGACGAGCCC
>JANKMW010000201.1 GCA_024649985.1 Methanothrix sp. | reverse complement strand
AAGCCCCCAATACTGGCGAGCATCATGCCCGCCAATTCATTGGCGGGTAGTTGACAGCTGCAAGCTTGATCATTTAGAGATGAGGACTTAGGGGATCTGATCTTGTCGGAGTTCGAGCCGGAGGGAAGACACCCAAAACCGATATTAAACGAGATCAAGTGGCGGGGCCTCAATATGGAGAAGTGCAAGATCGACGTCCTCCACCGGGGCGCGACCGATGACAGGATCACCATCCGGGGGAGCGAGATCTCCCTTGGTCGGTCCTTCTTCACCTTCGGCGGGACTATGATACCCTACCATCGGATCCTCAGGATCAGGTACGACGGGAGGACGGTCTTTTCGAGGGCGTGGAGATAATAGCCTCTAGCCTCCATGAAGGGGGTGGGTTTCAATTCGATATCCACGATGACGCTTGAAAGCCCCGTGGGGCCTCTGGATCTGGACGCGGGCGGGAATCTGTAAAGAAATATCGCAGAGATATATTTATCTCAAATCCGCGAAGATCCCGGCAGCATGAAGGGCGAGATTCAGCCTCCAACTTATTTTGCGGCGCTTCTCCTCGTCTCCGCGGCGTCGCACTACGCTTACCCGGGGCGGCAGGTGGTCGGGCCATCTTTCGCCTACATGGGACTTTTGCTCGTCGGCTTTGGGGTGGTTTTGAACCTCTGGACCGATTCTCTCTTCAAGAAGAACAGGACGACGGTCAAGCCCCAGGAGATGCCCTCGAAACTTCTGATCACGGGCCCCTTCAGGATCAGCCGCCACCCCATGTACCTCGGGATGGTATCCATCCTCCTGGGCGAAGCGGTATTCCTGGGGTCGTTGATAGCCTTCGTTTTTCCTCTGATCTTCGCGATTCTGATGGGGCTATTCTTCATCCCAAGAGAGGAGGAGAACCTGGAAAGGGCCTTCGGCAGGGAGTACGTGGATTATAAGAGGAGGGTAAGACGCTGGATATGATCTATTCCACCATAGAACGATCATCAATAAGAGAAAAAAGCTGACTATAAACATCATGAGATGACGGGAGACCCCGGGTGCCCCGCCATCTCAGAAGTCAGGATCTCTTCAGAAATTGGAATATACAGAGCGGCTCCGGCCAGCTCGTTTCAATCTTCTTCAGCCTCCGGGTGCTGGGAGACCACCGTCCCGTCGGCGTCCATCAGGGTGGCGACGTCGCCGCCGTTGTTCCAGATGGGTTTGCCCATGTTCATGTATAGGTCTGTCTCAGTATCGTTCCCGACACCGGTATGGACCGCCACGAGCCCCCCCGGGAGAAGGCTGAACCCCTCGGGGAAGACGTAAATGTGCTCCTGCTCATCTTTGAGGCTCCAGCCTGAAAGGTCCTGGCTGGACTTGCCCAAGTTCGTCATCTCTACCCATTCGTCGACCCAGCTGGCGTTGGTTATTACAACGCCATAACCCTCTTGTTCCCAGTCTTCCATCTTTGCGTCCGCGTCCTCTGCCGAGGAGAGGCCAGCGGTGAAGAAGACGAGCGCCAGGATAAGCGCCAGTCCCCCTTTCATCGAACTCGAACTCATAACATCACACCTCCTGAGTTTTACTTAAGTTCAAATGATATAAAGTTTTCCGAAATATTGTTTATTTGTTTTTGGGTCCATTTTGAGATTTATCGTTGTCTTATGATGGCATCATCTGGATCCATCTGTTAGTTACAGATTCTATTTTGATGAAAATAAATTGCATAAAAATCTAACTGTGATAAAGAACGCCCGATGGATCGATAAAGTGTTGAGACATTTTACAGATGATATGCGGAAAATGAAAGGAAGGCGCGGGATCCTTAAGATCCCGCCAAAATTATGACGAGGGCTTCTCGCCGCTCATGAGATCTCTGGGTACCGGGCAACGACCTCGCCGTTGGCGTCTTTCAGGGTCACCACCTCTCCATCATCCCAAACCACGTCGTCTCTTCCCCAGTATAGATCCGTTTGGGTGTCGTTACCTTCGCCTGTATGGACCTTGACGATGGCCCCCGGGTTGAGGACGAACCCCTCAGAGAAGGAGTAGGTGTTGTTATCCTCGTCGTTGAGGGTCCAGAAGGTGAAGTCCTGGCTCGCCATCCCCGGGTTTGCGATCTCCACCCATCCTTCCTCGATGGACAGGCCGGTGATCGTAATAGCCTCGTCCATCTCCTCCATTATGTCGCCTGGAGTCAGATCTTCTGCCGCGGCCGACCCCAAAAATAGGGCCGAAATCAGCAGCAACTGCATAATTCTCGATATTCTCATGACTAACCTCCCACTTTTTACGACTATCCATATTTCCCGAATCGATTTAAGCTTTTCTTCCTCCAAAGCCTCTATCAAAAGCTTAGCTCCACCCTTATGAGGACCCGACCACTTTTGATGCCATCCTTCAGTCTGTAAAATAGAGCAAAGATTATATACTGTGTTAGTGACTACTCCCCGCCCTGAAGGGCGGGGCTTCTAGCTTTTGGCAGAGACTGTAG
>JANKMW010000200.1 GCA_024649985.1 Methanothrix sp. | reverse complement strand
CTTTTTATAATCCTCCCGCCTAGAGTTTCGACCCTGAGCTGGAGATGATGCCAAGGATGCTTACCGTCACCTTTCTCGGAACCGCAGGTTCCCTTCCCACCCCCAACAGAAGCCCCTCTGCAGTTCTGATCAACCGCGAGGGGGAGCTGATCCTCTTCGACTGCGGCGAGGGGACCCAGCGGCAGATGATGCGGGCGAAGACGGGGATGATGAACCTGGACTACATCTTCATAACCCACCTTCACGCCGACCACATCCTGGGGATACCGGGGCTTCTGGAGACGATGGCCTTCCAGGGGAGAAGAGAGCCGGTAACCATCGCCGGACCCGTCCGGACCGCCGAGGCGGTGGAGCTCTTCGGCAGGCTCTGCTACTACTCTCGGAGGCTTCCTGTGAGGGCTCTGGAGCTGGAGGCGGGGGATATCGTGAGGATGGATGGATACGAGGTTGAGGCGGTCAGGACCGCCCACAGCGTCCCAAGCCTCGGTTACTGCCTTCGGGAAGACGCGAGGCCGGGGAGGTTCCGCCGCGATAGGGCCGTCGACCTCGGCGTTCCGCCGGGCCCTCTATTCGGGAGGCTCCAGAGGGGCGATACGGTGGGGGTGGGAGGACGGATCGTAAGGCCTGAAGAGGTTATGGGCCCCGCCAGGCCGGGAAGAAAGATCGTCTACACCGGGGATACGAGGCCAGTCCCTGAAATCGAGGAGGCGAGCAGGGGGGCGGACCTTCTCATCCACGACGGGTCTCTCGACGACGGTATGGCCGACTGGGCTCTTGAGACGATGCACTCCACCGCCGGCGAGGCGGCGCTTCTGGCCAAAAGGGCAGAAGCTAAGATGCTCGTCATCACCCACATCAGCTCCCGATACTCCGATGAACCGGGGCCCCTCCTCGGCGACGCCCGGCGTCACTATCCTGATGCTCTGGTGGCCGAGGACCTCATGAAGATAGATGTGAAGCTGAGAGATCGATGATCCAGGGGATGAAAACCAGCCCGGACTTCACCTTTCTTGATCCCCGGCTGACCGCCTCATCGCCCTCAACCTCTCCTCGCTCATAGCCTCCCGGAGCCCCTCTGCCGTCTCGTCGTCTCTCCCAGCAAGGGCGCTCTCCAGGGATGAGGCCAGGTTATCCAGGGCGTAGCGGACCCGTCCGACGTCCATATTCCTCCTCTCGGAGTTCACCCCGGCCTCAAAGAGGCGCTCGATCTGGTCGCCGGGGAGGCCCAGGGCCTCCGCAGCGCTGACGGCCCGGCCGTACATCTCACTGGATACATAATAGTCGAGCCCCTCCCTGTATAGCCTCTCAGAATCCTCTCGACGCCCGGCCTTCCTGGCGATGAGGGCTGCCCAGAGGAAGTCTCCCTCTTCGATGGCGATCTTCACCGCCCTATCTACCCTCCCCGAGTCTTTAGCAAGGGAGATGGCGAGCTCCGTCTCACCGGCGCCGATCAATATCTCAATGCCCCGCTCCACCAGCTCGTCATCGAGGTCCCTGAGGTTCTCGGTGAGGTAGTGGACCTGGTCGTCCCTGCTCATCTTCTCAAAATCTTCTATTGGAATCTTGCTCAAAGTCATCACCAGATCAGCGTTCTCTTCACTCTACCAGGTCGGAGATCTTCGCGAAGTCAACCCTTGCGGTGTTGTCGATGGTGAGAGGGGTGATTGAGATCTTTCCATCCTGGTAGACTGCCCGGACGTCGGTCCCCTTCCGCTCGGTGCAGACGAGGTCGCCGTCGATCCAGTAGTAGGGCCTCCCCCTAGGGTCTGCCCTCTCCTGCACCCTCGTCTTGAAGATCTTTCTCGCGAGCCTTGTCACCACCACCTCCGTATCCTCGGTGGCGTCGACGGGGACGTTTATGTTCAGTATGTCCACCCCTTCAGGAAGCCCCCTATCCAGGACGTTCTTCGCCACCTTGCGGACCATCATCGCTGCCACGTCGAACTGGTAGGCGTGATCGTTTCTGCTATCGAACTTGTCCCCCTGGTCTACGACCTGGACCGAGGCTGTGATCGCCGGAACACCGTAGCTCGCCGCCTCCAGGGCCGCCCCGATCGTCCCGCTGGTGGTGACGGTGTCGGTGCTGATGTTCTCGCCGATGTTTATCCCCGAAACGGCGAGGTCGGGGAGCTCTCCTTTCATCAACCAGAAGATTCCCATGATCACCGAGTCGGTGGGCGTCCCGGAGACCTCGTACGCCTCGACGCCGTCCAGGTTTATCTTGTTGTACCTCAGGGGCTCGAAGATCGATATCGACCTTCCGACGCCGGACCTCTGGCCAGAGGGGGCAGCGACCAGGATCTTCCCCAGCCCCGCCACCCCCCGGATCGCGGCCCTGATCCCCGAGGAGTGGACGCCGTCGTCGTTGGTAACCAGAATGCGGTTCATCGATAGGATATCTGGGACCGGAGGTATAAAAATAGAGCGACTTCGCAGCGGCTCTCAGAAAATCACCCACAAAGGTTCAAAGCTGCTCATCGGGGGGGGTC
>JANKMW010000001.1:41986-52395 GCA_024649985.1 Methanothrix sp. | reverse complement strand
ACAAGCCCGGTATTTAAACGTTGTGGAAGGGGGGGGGGCGACTTGATGAGATGTCCAGAACCTTCGCGTTGATTATTAATACCAACAGAGAGATTAGACGAGGGCAAAAGGGCGAAGATGCACATTCATAAGGTTTTCGGAGGTATTTTATGAATTCCACCTTAACGGAGAAGATTTTGAGGGATCACCTCGTCGACGGGAGTTACGAGCCGGGAAAGGAGATTGGAATACGGATAGATCAGACCCTGACCCAGGACGCCACGGGGACGATGGCATACCTCCAGTTCGAGTCGATGGGTCTCTCCAAGATAGAGACGGAGATATCTGTATCCTACGTGGACCACAACACAGTCCAGGTGGGGTTTGAGAATGCCGATGACCACCGATATCTCCAGACGATCGCCGAAAAGTACGGGATCCACTTCTCAAGGCCCGGTAACGGCATCTGCCACCAGGTCCACCTGGAAAGGTTCGGCCGACCCGGAAGAACCCTCCTGGGCTCCGATAGTCACACCCCCACCTGCGGCGGCCTGGGAATGATAGCCATAGGAGCCGGGGGGCTCGACGTCGCGGTGGCCATGGGCGGCGGCCCTTACTACCTCACCTGCCCAAAGGTGATCAGAGTCAACCTTGAGGGAGAGCTCCCCGATTGGGTAACGGCGAAAGACGTGATCCTGAAGGTCCTCGAAGAGCTGACCACCAAGGGGAACGTGGGGTGCGTCTGCGAGTACGGTGGCGAGGGCGCTCGCTCCCTCACCGTTCCAGAGAGGGCCACCATCACCAACATGGGAGCCGAGACGGGGGTAACGACGTCCCTATTTCCCAGCGACGACGAGACCCGAAAGTTCCTCGCCGCCCAGGGGAGGGCGGATCAGTGGATCCCACTGGAGGGGGACGAAGACGCCGAGTACCATCGGGTCCTGGATATCGACCTATCGGATCTGGAACCGCTGATGGCGGCGCCCTCCAGCCCGGGCAATATCGTACCCGTCAGGGACCTTTCGGGGACGGCCGTCGACCAGGTGATGATCGGATCGTGCACCAACTCCTCCTACGTGGACCTGATGACGGTGGCGGAGATGGTGAAGGAACGCCGCCTCGTCCCCGGGGTCTCCCTGGGGGTGGCCCCAGGATCAAGACAGGTCCTGCAGATGATAGCCGAGAACGGCGGCCTCGGCCACCTCCTCACCTTCGGCGCGAGGCTGCTGGAGTCGGCCTGCGGCTTTTGCATAGGAAACAGCGTCTCCCCCGGGACCGACTCCGTCTCCATCAGGACCAGCAACCGCAACTTCAAGGGAAGATCTGGGACCCCCAGCGCCCACGTATACCTGGCAAGCCCCGTGGTGGCGGCGGCGGCGGCCCTGAAGGGGGAGATCGTCGACCCCAGAGATCTGGGCCAGGATTTTCCCAGGATAAGGATGCCTGAGAGGTTCAAGATCGACGATAGCATGATCATTCAGCCCCCGCCAGCGGCGGAACGGGATAGGGTATCGATCTATCGCGGCCCGAACATCGGGGCACCTCCCACCAACGACCCCATGCCCGAAGATCTCCGAGGAAAGATCACCATCAAGGTGGAGGATTACATAACCACCGACCACATCATGCCCGCCGGATCCCGGCTAAAGTACAGGTCCAACGTCCCCAGGTACTCGGAGTTCGTCTTTGAGCCCCTGGACCCAATGTTCAGCAAAAGAGCAGCAAGCGACAGGGATAGGGGGATCCACAACATCATCGCCGCCGGGGTCAGCTACGGCCAGGGGTCTTCGAGGGAGCACGCTGCGCTATGTCCCATGTACCTGGGGGTCAAGGCTGTGATGGCGAAGTCGGTGGAGAGGATCCACGCCGCGAACCTTGTAAACTTCGGGATCGTCCCCTTCACCTTCGTTTCCGAATCCGATTATACCTCCCTTAAAGAGGGTGACGAGATGGAGATCCCCCGCATCAGAGCTGCCATAGCCAGGGGCGACGAGGTGATCGAAGCCTTCGACAAAACCGGTGGACGGAGGATCCTTTTGAAGACGGAACTGAGCCGGCGCCAGCGGGAGATCGTCATCGCCGGAGGGCTGCTCCCTCATACAGTCATGAAAAATAGGTGAGATGGATCCGGCCTGTGCGGTTCACAGGCCGAAATTTTTCTTAACATCTTGGATCAAATGCTCCCTATTCTTATCCACAAGTCTCAGGGCGGTCTGATCTCCCTCCTCAAAGGAGGACTCCTCTATCGGCATGGGCGATATGTAGCGCCACGTGAAAATTGAGGCAAAATCGTATCTGGGGTTCGTCGTGCTGGCGGCCCGCGCCGTTCCGTCGCCAAAGGTCGATTTGGATATATCGAAGGGGAAGTTATTCCTCCAGAAGGACATGGTATTCTCAATGTCCACCATCTGTCCTGCCAGAACCGGTGCCATCGGGGCCCTTTCGGGTTTTGATATATAAGAGGCCCAGTACATCTCGGCGTAATCTTCGAACCGAGAGTCGTCCATGGAACCTCTTACCGGACTCTCTCCCAGGATGAACGTCTCCTGGGACGAAGTATAGCCGGCTGCCGCAGCAGTGCCCATGAGGCAGACCAGCATGATCATAGCTGTACATTTCAAGATCGGTCACCACCTACCTTTAATAAAATCGCGATGCGACACACTCTGATCAGTACCAACCTATTTATGCCTTATCTGCAGTGAGGTGGGGCCATGCCGGATTGCTTTGAAATTCTGAACAAAGATCTGGCAGGTCGTATCGGCAGGCTTCGGACACCCCACGGCGCCGTCGAGACCCCTGCGCTGATGCCCGTGGTCAACCCCCACCTCAGGCTGATCGAACCTGCTGATCTACAGAGGATGGGCGCCGAGATGCTGATCACCAACAGCTACATAATCAGCCAGGACCCGGAGCTTAAAGAGTTCGCCGAAGATCACGGGGTCCACCGGCTTCTGGGGTTTGATGGGCCGATCATGACCGACTCGGGGGCGTTTCAGCTCTCAGTATACGGAGATATCGATGTTCAACCCCTGGAGATCCTCGAGTTTCAAAGGTCGATAGGCTCCGACATCTCCGTCCCCCTGGACATACCGACACCGCCGGACGTCTCCAGGACGAGGGCCGAGGCGGAGCTGGCGGAGACTGAACAAAGGCTCACCGAGGCGCGGGATCACTGGGACGATGGAGGCCCCCTCCTGGCAGGGCCCATCCAGGGGTCGAAGTATCCAGAACTCAGGTTCGCAGCGGCCCGAAGGGTCAGAGAGTTGGGCTTTGACCTCTGCCCCATCGGGGCGGTCGTCCCCCTGATGGAGGCCTACAGGTACAGCGACCTCGTAGACGTCGTCGCCGCCTCCAAGAAGGGGCTGGGGCCGGCAGCCCCGGTCCATCTATTCGGCGCGGGCCACCCCATGATGTTCGCCCTCGCCGCCGCCCTGGGCTGCGACCTCTTCGACTCCGCCGCCTACGCCCTCTACGCCCGAGATGATCGCTACCTCACCGCCAGGGGTACCCTCCACCTGGAAGATCTGAGATACCTCCCATGCTGCTGCGAAGTCTGCAAAGACCGGTCGCCGGAGGATCTCTCCAAGGACCCTGATAAGATGGAGCTTCTCGCCCGCCACAACATCGCGGTCTCCCTGGCGGAGATGCGGGAGGTGAGACAGTCCATCTGGGAGGGGTCTTTATGGGAGCTGGTGGAGAGGAGGTGCAGGTCTCATCCGAGGATCTTAGACGGCCTGCGGGCCCTCGCCTCCCACGCCAAATGGATCGAGGAACTCGACCCCGTCTCCAGATCGACCTGCTTCTACCTGGGGCCGGAGTCGGCGGTGAGGCCGGAGGTCTTGAGGTACAGCACGCGGATCGAGAGGATAGAGCTCTCAGGGAGGGTTCTGGTCGCAGAACCCGGGGTCGATGAGGAGGGGTACGACCAAGTCCTCTGGTTTTCGCCGCCCTTCGGACCATACCCCAAGGAGCTCGCGGAGACCGCTCCCCTCAACTCCGAGGTTCCGAAAGCCTCCGACGAGGCGGGGCTCTTCGAAGCCCACGCGAACCTCAGGAGGCTGATGGAGGCGAACCCCGCCGCCACCTTCGAGCTGAGGCTGGAAGATCCCCCCGGCTGGGGAGAAGGAACCGAGAAGGTGAAGAGATGACTAGACGCTTTGAGGTGACTATCCGGGACGGTCCCGCCAGGATCGGACGGCTCCGGATCGACGGGACGGTGGAGACTCCGGCGATCTTATCCGGCGGCGAGATCCGGTCCACGGGACCGATCTGGAACTTCCCGACGGTCGAAGACGCTCTGAAGGAGGGCTTTGAACTTTCGAAGAAGACCGGAAAGATCTTCATCGGCCCCCACGTCGCCGCCCCCCTTCACACCGAGCCCCCCTTCGAGGTGGCTCATATACCGACGGACGGCCCCTCCGGAGCGGTCGTCCACCCCCTGGCGAGGGACCGTCCCCCGGCATCCGACGTCTACATCATCGGTGCAGCGGGGTCCCTGC
Organism: Methanothrix sp.; assembly: GCA_024649985.1. Classification (GTDB taxonomy): domain Archaea; phylum Halobacteriota; class Methanosarcinia; order Methanotrichales; family Methanotrichaceae; genus Methanocrinis; species Methanocrinis alkalitolerans. The sequence goes on along the minus strand of JANKMW010000001.1, from coordinate 47,914 downwards.
GAAATCCGAGGGAGCTATTGGCCGCCGTGATCGATATCCGAGAGAAGACCCCCTCTGACTCGGCCCTATACGCCCCGGCCCTCGCCACCCCATCAAACCTCGCCCTTCTGACGTATCTGGGGGTCGACCTGGTGGACGAAACGAGGGTCACCGTAGACGGCCTCCTGGGAAGGTACCACCTCCGCGACGGCGCCTGGCCCCTGAAGGAGCTGAAGGACCTCCCATGTCGCTGCGGCTTCTGCGAAGCCATGGAAAAGACTGGGGCAGACCCAGAGCTCGTCGCCCGCCACAACCTCCTGAAGCTGGAGGAGGAGCTGCTCATCTGTCGGGAGATGATCAGGAAGGGGACGATCCGCGAATATCTTGAGAGGCAGGCGAGGGTGGCTCCAGAGCAGACGGTGGCGCTGAGGCTCCTGGACCAGGAGCACCGTTACCTGGAGCGGAGGACCCCGGTATACAGGAAGAGCGTAATGTACGCCAACTCCGCCGAGTCCCTCCACCGGGTGGAGGTGACGAGGTTCGCCGAGAGGGTCCTGGAGAGGTACAGGGCACCCCCTGGCGACGTCCTCCTCCTCCTGCCGTGCTCTGCGAGGAAGCCCTACTCAACGTCGCGGTCTCACCGGCTCTTCGCGACCGCCCTCGGGACCACAAGGCGGAGGATCAAAGAGCTTATCCTGACGTCCCCCCTCGCCCTCGTCCCCAGAGAGCTGGAGGAGGTCTATCCCGCCGCCAGCTACGATGTCCCCGTCACCGGGAGGTGGGACCTGGAAGAGAGGAGGTGGCTGACCCTCTGCCTCGACGGATACCTGGAGAAGAACCCATCGGCCACCATCATCGCCCACATCGACGGGGAGCTGAGAGAGGAGGTGGAGGGACACGGGATCGAAGCCGTCTACACCGGCGGAGGAACGACCGATGAGGCCTTGAAGAGGCTCTCGGAGGCGGCGGCAGAGGCGACGGCAGGCGCAAGAGTCCTGGAGGGGTTCATGGTCCAGCGGTTCTCTGCCCTCGCCGACTACCAGTTCGGCCGGGGCTCCGCCGCCGACCTCATGGCCGGCGAGGTGAGGGTGAAGGGAAGAGAGCTACAGTCCTCTGAGAAGAAGAGCCTCGGATCCATCACCCCCCAGGGGACGATCGCCCTCTCCCTCGAAGGGGCGAAGAGGCTTCTATCCCGGGGCGGGTACGTCGTCGAGATCGGCGACTTCGTCCCAAGGGGCGACGTCCTCGCCCCCGGCGTCACATCCGCCGACGACCAGATCAGGCCGGGAGACGAGGTGATGGTGGTGGGGGAGGCGGCCTTCGGCGTCGGGAGGGCGAAGATGAGCGGCTGGGAGATGGTGGAGTCTACGAGGGGGATCGCAGTGGAGCTGCGACAGGTAGAGGAGGTCTGAGGGATGGGTCGGGGAGAGGATGGACGGCCGGAAGAGGAGAGGGCAGCGGGGACGAGGGAGCTCACCGACGCCGAGAAGGCCGACTACTTCCGGAGGTGCTACACCTCAGCGGACGGCCTCTGGTTCATGAAGGTCGAGGAGATCCAGGGCTTTGAGGAGGCGCTGGAGATCGACCGCCAGGTCTGGTCGGTCCTCCCCAAGATCCAGGCCCGGACCCTCCGGGAGATCCTGGGAGCCGGGAAGGGGATCGGAGGGCTCGCTGAATGCGTAGCAGCCAAGCACTCTGCCGAGGGGTTCGGCTTCGAGGTGGAGGCGGAGGAGGACGGCCGGCTCATACTCACGATATCAAGATGCCCCTGGCGGGACCTTATGACGAAGTCCGGACGGGTCCACCTTTCGGAGAGGGTGGGGTCTGTCATCTGCAACGCCGAGTACTCCGCCTGGGCGGAGGAGTTCTCCGAGGAAGAGAGGAAGATATCCTTCTTCCTTAAGTCCCGGATCTGCCGGGGAGACGAGGTCTGCACCTTCGTCTTTGAGGGATGAAGGAGGATCTTAAAACTCAGATCGACCTCACCCATCCCTGGCCCATATCGACGATCGGCCTCACCTCCTCGACCTCGAAGGTGACGGAGGCGCGTAGCATCCCCGCCGCCGCCTCCCCTATGGCCTTGGAGATCTCCCTTCTCATGGCGTCGATAGCCTCCCCGGAGGTCTCGCAGCTTCTCATCCTCATGTAGACCCGGACCCCCTTCCAGTCGAAGATCCCCTCGCCGGGGAGCATGATCATGTAGACGGCGTGGGGGTTCTCCCGGAGGTTCGCCAGGGTCCTGTTCTCCGCCAGGGCCATGACGACCGTCTTCTCGTCGACCATCCGGGGCGAGCCCATCGGCGCCACGTCGACCTTGCCGTCCCTGTCGGCGGTGCTGAGGGTTCCGATCCGGGGCTGCCGGTTGAAGTACTCCATCAAATTCGCAGGCATTTTGAATCACCTTCTCTGGAATTTTTTGCTTCTCAGGTTATATTTCTGCCGATATCTCAGGCCCTCGCCGCCCTCACAAGCGGGAAGCCGTCAGCGTTTCCCCCGCCCGGTATGGGGCGAGGTCCGTCGCAGACGCCGTCTCCATCGGCGTCATCGCAGTCGCCGGTCCCGTAGTAATTGCCCCGGGACCCGTCGTCCCACCGGTTATCTGCCTCGTCCCTCGCCGCCTCGATGTTCTTTGAGAGGTCGTTTGCGATGATGGTGTTGCCGCTGGAATGGGCGTCGAGGAAGAGGCCGAGGAGGCTATCGACGATCTCGTTTTCTGTGATGAGGTTTTGGCCAGCGGCCAAAAGGACGATTCCGGTCTCAGACGACCTCACCCGGTTCTGGAGGATCTGGTTCTCGTCTGACCCCCCAGATATGTTGATCCCCTCGGTGCTGTTGGTGACGTTGTTTCTCGCGAAGACGTTCCTTTCGCTCGACTCCGCCAGAGCCAAGCCCACGCGGTTATCGTTGAGGGTGTTGTTGTACGCCGAGGCACCGACGGTGGACCAGAGGCGGATCCCGGCCTTCTCCCCCTCGGCTATGGTGTTGTTCTTCACCTTCGTGAAGTTCGACCTGTCCAGGCATATCCCGTCGTCGTTCTTGGTGACGTTGTTCAGGTCGATGGTGTTGTTGCTGCTCTCCTCGAGGTTTATCCCCTTGCCGTGATTCTCTGTGATGTTGTTGTCTATTATGTTGTTCTTCCAGGTCTTGGAGAGGTGGACTCCGTCTCTGCCGTTTCCCTGGATCCGGTTTCCTATGATCAGGTTCTCGTAGGACTCCTCGGCGCCGCAGGGGGGATCGCTACAATACTCCCAGAAGATGCTCCGGAGGCTGATCCCGGCGTCTCTGTTGAAGGAGATGACGTTGTTTGCGACGAGGTTCATCGACCCCACCAGGGAGATCCCCTTACCGTTCCCCTCGAACTCGCTCTCGATGCCGTTTCTTGATATGACGTTCTCGGTGATGAAGGTGTAGTTGCAGTTGACCGCCCAGATCCCATCGTTGACGCTCTCCCGGATCTCGTTCTCGTTGATGGCGTTGGAGTCGCTTCTCTGGAGGGAGATCCCCCAGTCGTTGGAGAGGAGGCCGTTTCCTTCGATGTTGTTGTTGTGAGAGTTGAAGAGGATCATCCCGTAGCCGTAGGGGACGCCCTTTATGGTATTGTTCAGGATCTGGTTGTTGCTGCTGTTCAATAGGCCGATGGCGGATAGGTCGTTACCTTCGAAGGTGTTGTTGGCGATCTTGTTGAAGTCGGAGTAGACCCTCATCCCGGCGTGGCCTATGACGTCGTAATGCTCGCCGGTGTCGTAGGGCTTCTGCCAGGTGGCTCCGGTGATGACGAAGCCTTCGACGGTGACAAAGTCGGCCCTGATGGCCACGGCCGTCCCGCCGCTCATCTCCACCATCTCCGTCAGTCCAGGGTAGGTCCTCTCGATCTCAGCGGTGGAGCTTCCAGCCCTGAGGACCGGCCTTCCGCCGCCGGTGTCGATGCCCCGGAGGGTGAGAAAGGGGGTGGTTATATTCAGGTTCACCAGGTACTCGCCGCTTGCGACTTCGATCACGTCTCCAGAGTTTGCAAAGCTCAGGGCCGCTTCAATCCTACGGAAGTCGGAGCCGTCCCCCCCCACGGTGATCGTAGCCCCCTGGGATAAGAAGGATGATGCAACGAATATGATAATCCATTTGATCATTAAACGGGTCATGGTGCTCCACCGGATAACTGGATATATCTTAACTGGATAGCCCTTCGGGATAAATAGAATTTGGGCGTCGGCATTTACCTTCCCGCAGACCTCGTCCCTAAGTAGGCGATGGCGGCCAATAACAGGACGAGGAGGGCGGCGAGCCCAGCGTTCAGGAGGGACGAGGACCCATCTTGGGCGGGTCGATCGGAATCTTGATTGTGGCCGTAGAGGTTGAAGCCATGGGATCTTCCCACCACCTCCCCGGAGACTACCTCCAGGTCCACCAGGTCCCTCTCCCCCCCGGCGTAGATCCTCAACACCGTCAGCTTCAGACCCTCCCCCCTGGCGTCGTAGGAGAAGCTCTCCCCCGTCGCAAGGACCGAGGATCTGAGGGGTCCGTGCTCGTCCCGGAGCTCCAGCCATACGACCCCCGCCCCCGGCTCCACGTCCATCACCACCACCGTCAGGTTATCCGCGAAGGTGATCGTCTCTCGCGTCGACATGAAGACTTCGGCTCCGCCTGCTGTATGCATAATTAGTAGAACTGATACCAGGAGATACGCTATGCGGCTCATATCGACTTATCCCAATTGTTGAACATCATCCTCGAGGCGGATATCCTCGGTCCCCGGGAATATCCCGAAGAGAGGTTCGTGGTTCGTTTAAGTCGGGAAAGGATTTATTAGTTATTAATCCCATCTGGTTAATACAAATATCGTAAAACGTAACATTGGTGAGACTTATGGCAGAGGATGTAGGCATTCTTGTTCTCGGACACGGCAGCAGCAAGCCGTACAACAAAGAGATGGTGGAGAAGTGCGCCGAGCTCATCGGCAGGAGCCACGACGGCCCCGTGAAGATAGCATTTCTGAATATGGACGAGCCGAATATCGCGGCGGGGCTCGAAAGCTTTGCGGGGTCGGGGGTGAAGACGATCGTCGCCCTGCCAATCTTCCTCGCCCACGGCGTCCACACCCTGGAGGACATCCCCACCGAGCTATCCGTCGACCCAACCCTCAGGAGGGGAAGCTGCAAGCTGAACGGATCCGAGGTGGAGATCAGGTGCGCAGAGCCCCTGGGCGTCGACGATTCCATCGCCGCCCTGGCCTACCGGAGAGCGAGCGAAGCCCTCCGGTAGACGGAAAGGTGGCGGTCCTCGACACCATCCACGGCGCGGGGCTGATCGCAGAGCGGATGAGGGATAGGGGGATAGACGCCGCCGCCCTGGAGGTCTACCACAGCTCTCCGAAGGTCTCGTCCTTCGACCTCGTCGTCGCTCCCGTCCACCTCTCTCCCAAAAACCCGGCCATGGCGGAGGCGAGGCGGCTCGGAAAACGGGTGGTCACCCACCATCGGGCCGTCGGCGACCTCCTGGCCAAAGGGAGGGATCGTCGGCACTTCGAGGTGACGGGGACGGTGGGAAAGACGACCACCGCCCTCATCCTGGCCCGGATCCTCTCCGCCAGGGGGACTGTCGCATCCCACACCACTCGGGGGATAGAGATCTGGAGAAAGGGCGATAGCGAGGCGGTGAGGTCGGGGCTCAGCATCGCCCCCGCCAACGTGATCCTCGCTCACGCCGCCGCCGATGAGGCGAAGGCCGATCATCTCGTATCCGAGGTCTCCCTGGGAGGGACGGGGGTCGCCGACTATGGGGTTCTGACGAGCTTCGTCGGCGACTACAGAATAGCTGGAGGCACCCTCTGGGCGAGCACCGCCAAGCTCCAGATGGTCTCCCTCTCAAGACCGGGATCGAAGCTCATCGCTGGCGAGGATGTCAGGATCTCCGCCGACGTCACCTTCGGGGCGGGGGCAAGGGGGCAGGTCT
>JANKMW010000001.1:26389-41976 GCA_024649985.1 Methanothrix sp. | reverse complement strand
GACCGGGAGTTGAAGGCGGAGGGCGTCGGGGCGCCCCTCCGCCTCGGAGAGGGGTTCGATCCTGAGAGCTACTATTCTGCCATATCTGCAGCCACGGCTGCGGCCATGGCGGCAGGCTTCGACCTTGAGGAGGCCGCCGCCGCCCTGGAGGGTTTCGAGGGGCTGGGGGGGAGGATGAAGGAGACGAAAAGTGACGGATTTACGGTCCTGGACAACTCCAACTCCGGCCTTCGGGCCTCGGGGGTGGAGGCCGCCCTCGACCGGGCCGGAGGCGGCGGAAGCGTCGCCCTCATCGTCGGCGAGGAGGCGGAGACGGTCTGCGAGGGGATGGACATCTCGGCCCTCGTGGAGATCCTATCCCGCCGCCGCCGGGAGATCGACCTTCTGATCCTGGTGGGGGTGAGGCTGAAGCCCTTCGCGAAAAGCTTATCAGCCGGCTATGCCCCGGACCTCGACTCCGGCCTCGCCGGGGCGAAGGCTGCCCTGAAGAGGGGAGACAGTATAATTTCATGTGTTAAATGTTTCAGGTGATTTTCATGATGGCAAAGGAAGTTCAGATACTCCATCCGAGGCCGAGCTCCATCGTTGCGGCCCTCTACACCTTAAGAGACCTGGGGGTCGACGTCGTCATAATGCACGGGCCCAGCGGCTGCTGCTTCAAGCACGCCCGCCTCCTGGAGGAGGACGGCGTCAGGACCCTCACCACCGCCCTCGACGAGGCGGGGTTCGTCTTCGGAGGTCAGGAGCAGCTGACGAGGCTTCTACAGAGGGCCTCCGAGCTCTTCGACCCGAAGCTTGTAGGGGTGGTGGGGACCTGCAGCAGCATGATCATCGGCGAAGACCTACACCAGGCCGTCGTCGACGCCGACCTCGACGTCCCCGTCCTGGAGGTGGAGGTTCACGCTGGGTACCGGGACAACACCCGCGGGGTGATCATCACTCTGGAGGCGGCCCTGGATAAGGGGATCATCGACCAGGAGGAGTTCGACCGGCAGAAGTTCCTCCTGGAGAAGGCGACGGAGGTCGAGAAGCTCCATGGAGCCGCCAGCTCTGAGTACCTAGCTCCCGAGAGGGGTGATATCAAGTACAAGGTCGCGGATAGGCTCCTCACCCTCTTGAAGGAGGGAAAACGGGGGATAAACGTCCTGAACGCCAAGAAGGAGACCGCCTACATCTTCGCCGAGATCAACGCCTCCGTCGCCCAGGTGGCAAAGGCCCGGGGAGCCGAGGTAACGACCCTTGCAAACCTTGCCGGGGATAAGGGGCTCGCGAAGGTGAGGAGGGATGCGAAGAACATACTTTCGGGGCTTGAGGAGAGGGGGGTTTATATCGACCGGATCACCGGGGGCCTCGACGAGTACCCCATCGCCGGCGAGGTGGTGGCAGAAGAGATCGCCGACGACGGCGACTACGACTTCGCCGTCATCTCGGGAGTACCCCACGCCATACCCATCGACGCCCTAGAAGGGCTGGAGATCTTCTCCATCACCAACGGACCCCGTCAAGTCCGACCCCTCCGGGAGCTGGGCCACCATCACGTGGTCGTGGAGATCGACCTCCACCCCAAGACGATGGGGGTCAAAAACATCGTAGAGTCGGAGTTTGGAGCCACCCTCCGGGGTCTCCACGAGGTGGGGTGACTACTCCGCTCCCCAATACCTATAAAAAAATGTCCAGAAAGGGTGTGGGGGATATGCCCCCATCTCGATTTAATCCTCAGAAAGCCTTTGGAAGCTCTGTGAGGAAGACGTATATTATGAACCCCAGCATCCCGATCAGGGCTATACCGAGGATGGATATCTTGGAGATCGTCTTGAACTCTTCGCGGGTCGGCTTCCTCGCCAGCTTGAGGACCCTGAGGTAGTCCTTGTAGTTGAACTTCGGGGCGCCGATCTTCACGTTCATATCGGCGAGCTTCTCGGCCAGCTCCCCTTTGTGGCCGTTGACGTTGTTCTTACGGGTCTTAGCCTTCTCGTCTGACATTCAGGTGGCGAAGGGGGCTTCATGGTGAAAAAGATTTCGATCATCCGCCTGCTCGATTCCCCCAGCCCCCACCAGAAGAGGAGGAGGAGGGGGAGGAGGAGGAGGGGGAGAATGGGTGGGCCTGAAGAAGGACCTCCGTTCGGCACCCAGACCCCCACACGCCGAAAAGGTTTTTAACCGACCGGATACAGCTAGAAAGGACAGCTTAGGCTATCTTGATAGGGGTTTAGTGATCTGCCATGGACTGGAGCGTTCTTTTCGTCATAGTGCCCGTCGTCGTCCTCTTCCTCTACGGCATCGAACGGTTCTCCGAAGAGGTCCGCCAGGCGGCAGGGGAGCGCTTCTGGACCCTTCTTCAGAACGCGACGAAGACTCCCCTCCGGGGGGCCCTGGCGGGGGCGGGGGTCTCCGCCATAACCCAGTCGAGCACCGCCACCACCGTCATCGCCGTGGGGCTCGTGAACGCCGGAGCCATCTCCTTTTTGGGGTCGATCGGCCTCGTCATCGGAGCCAACATAGGAACGACGATCACAGCCCAGCTCGTCGCCTTCAATCTGACCGCCTTCGCCCCCGTCTTCGTCGTCGGCGGGTTTCTTCTGAGCCTGATCCGGGGGCCTTACAGGGTCTTCGGAAAGCCGATCTTCTACTTCGGCCTCGTCTTCTTCTGCCTCAACCTCATCTCCGCGGAGATCGCCCCCCTCCAGGGGGACCCGGAGATCATCGCCATCCTATCCATGGCCGAGGACGTCCTAATCGGCATCGTGATAGGCTTCGTCATCTCCAACATATTCCAGTCGAGCTCGGTGACCGCGGGGCTAGTCGTCGTCATGGCCCAGAGCGGGCTTCTGACGCCGGCGGAGGCGATCCCCATCATCCTGGGGGCGAACATCGGGACGACGACGACGGTCCTGGTGGTGGCCCTCCGGATGAACGCCGCCGCCAAGAGGACGGCCGTAGCTCAGTTCCTCTTCAACCTCCTGGGGGTGCTCCTGATCCTGCCCCTCCTGGGACCCTTCTCATCCCTCATCGAGACGATCGGAGGAAGCTCCGCCCAGCAGGTGGCTAACGCCCATATGATCTTCAACCTCTCCGCAGCCTTCGTCTTCCTCGCCGCCATCAGGCCCTTCGGGAGCCTCGTCATGAGGATCGTCCCCGAGAAGGACCCCGAGGTCGTCTTCGTCCCCCGACACCTGACCACGCCCCTCCCGGAGGATGCCTCCGCCGCGACGAGGCAGGTCGAAGAGGAGATAGTCCACATGCTGGAGGTATCTGAGGAGATATTCGAGAAGAGCCTGGAGGTGGGGGCGGGAAAGACGGAGGTCTGCGGCCGGATCAAGCACCTCCGGGATTACGTAGAATATCTCAACCACCAGGTGATCGATGCCATCATCGCCCTCTCTGATCGGGATATATCCTTGGAGGATGCGGCCCGGATCTCGATCCTCGCTCGGGTCAGCGACCTTGCGACCTCGATGGCAGGCCAGACCGTCGGGATGGCGAAGAAGTTTGAGTATATGAAAGAGAAGAAGATGCTGCCGTCTTTCGAATCCTTCGCCGACCTCCAGGAGATGGCATCCCCCTGCAGGGAGAACCTCGACCATCTGGTGACGACCTTCCCCAATATCCCGGATGAGGTCGACAGGATCATGCGTTACAACGATGAGAAGCTCCGACAGCTCTTGAACTGGTACTATAAGACCCACGTTCGGAAGGTGGCGGGGAAGATGAGCGCCTCGGATAGGATGTTTTCTGAGATGATCTTTTCCATAGAGAGAATAGGCGCCATCATCCGGGAGCTGCGGAAGACGACGATCTCCATGAACATACCCGCGTCACCCTCCCGGATACCCGACCTCATCAGCCAACCGGACAGCGACGAAGTCGGAGAAGAGGAACCGTAGATGGATATGGATCCTTAGACGGATATCGCGACGGGTCCGCCTATATCAGCCGGGAGACCATCGCCTCCGCCAGATCTCTCGTCGAATATCTTCCGCCGAGGTCAGGGGTCTTGATCCCCCGGGAGAGGGTCCAATCCACCGCCTCCTCGACCATCCTCGCCTTATCTACCTCCCCGAACCACTCCAGCATCATCGCCGCGGACCTGACGGCTCCGACGGGGTTAGCGATCCCCTTCCCGGCGATGTCGGGGGCGGAGCCGTGGATCGGCTCGAAGAGGGCGTATCTGTCGCCGAGGTTGGCGCTGGGGCAGAGGCCAAGCCCCCCGATCACCCCCGCCGCCACGTCGCTTAAGATGTCTCCGAAGAGGTTCGTCGTAACGATGACGTCGAACCTTTTGGGGTTTATGACCAGGTTGTAGCCGGCGGAGTCGACGAGCATATCGTCGAAGGGGACCTCCCACCTTTGGGCCGTCTGCGCACATATCCGCAAAAAGAGGTTGTCGCTCTTCAGGACGTTGGACTTGTGGACGATCGTCAGCCTCTCCCTCTTCGAGGCGATGGCGCAGGCTCTCTCGGCTATCCGGAGGGAACCCCTCTGAGTTATCACCCTCAGCGTCGTCGCCTCCTCCTCGTCGAGCTTCTCAACCCCGGAGTAAAGCCCCTCGGTATTCTCCCTCACGATGACGAGGTCGATCCCCTCCGCCGAAAACGGCCTGATGTTGGCGTAGAGGTCAAGCCCCTTCCTCAGGGCGAGGAGGACGCTTCTGTACTCGGGGTCAGGAGGCGTCGTGATGGCGCCGAAGAGGACGCAACTGCAGCTCTTTATGAGGTCGAGGTCCTCTTCGGCCATCGCCTTGCCCGTCCTCTTCCAACGGCGGTACCCGAGCTCCACGGGGACCAACTCGATCTCAGCGCCCACAGCCTCCAGGACGGCCAGAGCCGCTTCGATGACCTCCGGCCCGACGCCGTCGCCCTCGACGAGAGCTACCCTCTTTTTAGCTCCTCTGAAAGACACCTTATAGCCTCCGCGATCTTCGGCGCTCCATCGCCCCAGTGGACGACGACGCCCAGATGGCCCCCAGACCTCGTGATCCCCCGCCGCTCGGACTGGCAGCACCGGGTGATGAAGGGGCCCTCCGGAGCCAAGAGGTCGTTTGATAGGGGGCAGGTGTTAAGGAACCTGAAATCCTTTCCAGGGTACATATCCCTGAAGACCTCCCTGGAGACCTCACAGCCGACGATGAGTGGGTCGTCGACGTCGACCCGATCCCTGTCCAGGGACCTGCCGAGGCCCGATGCGGTGCAGGGGAAGTAGACCCCCACCCCCTCGAAGCGGCGGAGGTCCAGGATTCTATTCTTGAACTTCAGGGTGAGATCCCCCAGGACCCCGGCGCCGTCCAGGTTCTCGATGACGCTGACGAGCCATGACGGGCGGGGGGGGACGACGTCGAGGATCTCGATCTCGGTTATGGCGGAGAGGTCCGGCTGGTGGACGAAGGTGATGTGCTCGTCAGAGCCTCTATAGATCACTGTATTCACGCCGCCATGACATAAGCTGGCCGCAAGCTCTATCAGCTTCGTCCTGTTCCTGGTGTCGACCTTCTCGGGATATTCTACGACCTCGTCGCCGCCAGCGATCGGCTCCATCGACTTCACCGGTCGCATGAACCCCTTCCCCTCCTCCGCTTCCACCTGGTAGATGGCGATCTCGTCCCCAAAATGGATCAGGTATTTTGTGGAGAAGTATATGGGGTCGCCGGGCCTCGCCTCGGTGGCAGCTCCGACGTACTTGTAATCCTCAGGGAATATCAAGCCGCTCCTTCCTTCTCTCCTTCCCTCTCCTTTCTCCGGTGGAGGACGAGCCCCCCGTCCAGGAGGATCTCCAGGAGGAAGCCGGGGAGCCTCGTCCCTCGAAAGGTCACCCCCCCCACGGTAACCGTCCCGTCTTCCAGGTCCACCTCCACCACGTCTCCCTTCCGGCAAGAGACGTCCGCCTCCACCACCGGCAGGCCTACGTTGATGGCGTTTCTGTAGAAGATCCGCGCAAAAGATCGGGCGACGACGCAGGCGACCCCCGCCTCCCGGAGGGCGAGAGGCGCCTGCTCCCGAGAGGAGCCGCAGCCGAAGTTCTTCCCGGCGACGATGACGTCCCCGGGCCTCACATTTCTCGCAAAATCGGGGTCGATCCCCTCCATGGCGTGGCAGGCCAGCTCCCTGATATCCTTGGTCCTGAGGTAGGGACCGGGGATTATGACGTCGGTGTCGACGTCGTCACCATAGACCCATGCCTTCCCCCTGATCATGGGCGAGGGTTTCACCTCCGCCCCTATATGGCTTTCCTCTGGAGATCGACGAAGATCCGCCTACGATGGACGCCGGCCAGCTGAGACCTAAAGCCCATCAGTAGACCTCCTCCAGGTCCTCGATGTAGGCGAAGGCGTCGTCGAGCTGCTTTTTGGCCCTCGTCTTCCTGCTCTTCTCATCCTGGATCGCCTGAGCGGCCTGGGCGTAGAGCATCTCCAGGTCCGGGACCTGCCCCAGGGTGAAGACGGAGAGGATCTTGGGCCTCCCCTTCTTTATGACGATCCCCTTGAAGACCTGGCCTATCTTGCTGGAGAGCTTCTCGACGGACTTGGTGATCTCGTCGACGTCCAGGGATTCCCTCGACCCCTGGATGATTATCATCGCCCTCGCGGCGTCCTCGTAGACGTCGGCGGGGTAGAGGAGACCCCCGGGCTTGAGGGACCCCTCGATCGCCGAGGTGAGGGAGGCGGTCTTCTTGTCCGACTCGTAGAAGCCGAGGGTCCCCATCCCCAGGCCTCCGCGCATCACCGTCTTGAAGTCGCCCAGGTCGGTGACCGAGAGCATCTCGCTGTCCAGGGACTCGATGAGGAAGAGGAGCCGCTCTGCCACCATCTCGTTGATCCTGTCGTAGGCGGTCTTTATGTCGCCGCTGAGCCTCTTGAGGTACTGGTTGTCCACCAGGATTATGCCGTCGGACTGGACCTCCATGATGTCCCTCATGCTGAAGGCGGCGTTCTGGAGGTATATCGATCCCTCCTCCCTGAAGGGGAGGACCATCACCGCGATCACAGTGATATTCTTGTACCGCTCCTTCAGCTCGTGGATTATCAGCGGCGTAAAAGAGGATCCGGTCCCGCCGGAGGAGGAGGTCATCACGAAGGCGATGTCAAAGTCCCCCCTCTTCTCGATCTCCTCCATGATCATCTCCCGGTTGTCCCAGAAACCCTGTTTTCCGAGGCTCCGATTGGCTCCGACGCCGTGGAGGTTTGGGACGTGGAGCCTGTCTTTGGCGGCGGTGAACTTCAGCTCCTTCAGGTCGTTGACGGCGGTGTTGATCGCCAGGGTCTCAACTCTGCTGGGAAACTTTTGTCTAGAATAATATTTAGATAGCTTGGAAGATCCGCCGAAGGACTCTCTATTTACGGCGTCGAGTATCCTGTTCCCACATTGGCCGATCCCCAGCATCAGTACGTTCAACATATATGATCAATCCAGACTCCTTAAAATGTAACGGCCTTAAGCTGACGGCCGTGCCGATAACATCCTTCAGCAGGCGCTTTCTCCGCCCGCCTTCCCAATCCGAGGGCTTGCTCCATCCGACTTACTTCAGACTCCGACTTAATATTTATATTCTTTGTATCTTCTATACAGCCATATCCCGATGATGAGGACGGGAACTATTGGGAGGTAATATAGATACTTGTACTCCCTCTCCAGGACCGAGACCTGGAAGCTCGTATCCTCCTGCATCATCTCTCCGTCGGCCCGGTAGCTGGCCGAGAGGTCGACGACATAACTTCCGCTCCGGGACCCTCTGACAGTCGCCGAGTACCTCTCCACATCCCCCGGCGCGATCTCAAAGAAGCTTCTGTCAAGACCCCCTCCTGAAAATTCGAGTCCGTCCATCCCGGATCGCAACCCCATCTTCACCTCCACCCTCTGAGCTGCGGCTTCGCCGTCATTTTTGATGGTGACGTTTATCGCCCCCTCGCCGCCCAGCTCGATGGGCCCCGGCGCTTCCACCTCAAAAGCGAGGTCCGGCCTTCTCTGGGGTCTGATCTCGATATTGACCGGTTGCGAGGTGGCGGAGTAGAGGGTGGCCTTGGAGTCGGAGTACCTCGCCGCCGTCCCTGCCAGCTCCACCGAACCTTCTGCCGCCGCCACCATCGAATAGACGACGATGTCAGATTCGCCGGGCTGGAGCTGGTTTTTGACCTTCGGCGGATATCCTGCCAGGTACCTGAACTGAGGCAGCGGCGGAGAATCCTGGATCACCACGTCTCGGGCGGTGTCGTTTCCGGCGTTCGTCACGGTGATGGTAACCTTCAACTCGTCCCCGGTGCTGACCGTGGTCTTGTCTACGGTGGTGAAGACCTTCAGCTCCGGCAGGTTCCGGGGAGCCAGCGCCCTCTCAGTGACGTACTTTTGAGGGTATCCATAATCAGACCTATAAGCGGCCCTCATCCTGACGGTATCGATGTCGAATATCTCGACGACCGTGAGGGTGAGGCCGCCGCGGTCCTTTCCTCCGTCGAAGTTCACATCCCGATAATCCTGCATCACCCTCCAGTCTTCGAACTGACTCGCCCTCTTGTAGACCCTCACCTCTACAAGTCCGTCTATGACGGATACGACGCTCAAAAGCTCCACCCTATAATCTCCGATCCTTACCCCTTCTCCCGCCCTGAAGGAGAAGTCCCGGGTGACGATCTCGCCGTCGATATTATCGGCTTCGTCTGAAGCAGCGGCACCCATCAGCGCCAGAGGTATGGATGAAACTAAGAGCACTACGACCACAGACAGCACGAGATAGACAGGACGCATTCCCACTCACCGAAGTTAGATCTGAGTAATAAATCGATCGATATAACGTTTTTGTTCTACCCCTCTAGGATCATATCTCGATCTCGAGGCTGAAGTCGATCCATCTCGCAGACCTGGTCAGAGCGCCCATGGAGACGACGTCCACCCCCGTTGCGGCGTAGTCGGCGACGTTCTCAGGGGTTATGCCCCCGGAAGCCTCCAGAAGGACCCGGCCCCTTAGCCCCCCTCTATTCAAGAGCTCTACCCCCTCTCGGATCGCATCGGGGCTCATATTGTCGAACATTATTATGTCCGCCCCCAGGGACGCAGCCTTCAGAGCGTCCTCCAGCCTCTCCACCTCCACCTCGATCTTCTTGGTGAAGCTGGCCTTCTCTCGCGCGGTGGCGATCGCCTCCTCAAGGCTCAAGAGCTTCAGGTGATTGTCCTTGATCATCACCGAGCTTGAAAGGTCGAACCTGTGGGGGTCGCCGCCGCCCACCACAACCGCCCTCTTCTCGAAGGATCTGAAGCCCGGCGTCGTCTTCCGGGTGGAGGCGACCCGGACCGTCCCCGCCTTATCGACGCAACTCCTGGTGATGGTAGATATCCCGCTCATCCGGCTCATGAAGTTCAATACCAGCCTCTCGGCCTGGAGGATCGACCGCGCTAGGCCCCGGATCGCCAAAATCCTCGCCCCTGCGCCGACTGCAGCACCCTCCCGGACGAGCTGCTCACCTTCGAGGCCGAAATAATTGAGGATCTGATCCGCCTCTTCAAGGCCTGAAACGATGCACATCTCCTTGGCCAGGATCACGGCTTCAGCGATCACTTCTGGGACTATGGAGCTGCTGTCGTCCATCTCTCCTACGTCTTCCCTCGCGAACCGCTCCAGCTCAGATAGCAGCATACCGCAAAAGTTTTGTCCTCTCATCGATTTATAGCCACCGATGGTTCTGAAGATAGGGCTGGTGGGCTGCGGCGCCATTGGGGCCGAGATAGCAAGAGCGATAGACAGCGGCGAGATCTCGGGGGAGCTGGTGGCGGTCTTCGATCATAACGTCGAAAGGGCGGAGGAGCTGGCGAGCTCTCTGGAGGTCCGACCGATCCTCTCGGAACTGGAAGATCTGGTGGAGAGGTCCGATATCGTGGTGGAGGCGGCGTCTCAGAAGGCGGTCCCCGAGGTGGCGAAGGCTGCCCTCGAGCGGGGCAGAGACCTCATGATCATGTCCGTCGGCGCCCTCCTCGATAGGAGCCTGTTGAGGATGGTGGAGGATCTGGCAGAAGAGAACGGCTCCAGGGTTTACCTCCCCTCGGGGGCGATATCCGGCCTCGACGGCCTCAAGTCGGCAGGGGCGGGAAGGATAGATCTCGTCACCCTCACCACCACCAAAAACCCGAAGGGGTTTCTGGGAGCACCCTACATCGAAGAGATGAAGATCGACCTCGACGCCATAAAAGAGCCGCAGGTCATATTTGAGGGGACGGCAGAAGAGGCGGTCGTCGCCTTCCCCGCCAACGTCAACGTCGCCGCGACGTTGAGCCTCACCGCCCGGGGGGCGAGGGTGATGGTTAAGATCGTGGCAGATCCCGACGCCGAAGTGAACATTCACCAGATAACCGCCGAGGGGGACTTCGGCAGGATCATCACCAGGGTCGAGAACGTCCCCTCCCCTCGAAACCCCAAGACCAGCTATCTCGCCGCCCTCTCGGCCATAGCCACCTTGCGGTCCATCGCCGAGCCGGTGAAGATCGGGACTTAGTCGTTGACGCGAGATAAAATGCTCAGATTTCGTTATGGCTTATCCAGGAATGATCACCATGAACCGATTTAGTTTCGGATATCGACTCTAAAAATGTTCATTTTATATTGCGACAGCCCCTTAGATCCACCACTTGGACGGCTCTCTCTTGGCTATCACTATCGTCCGGTTCTCCACCTTGTACGGGAGGTCTTCGAGGGGGCTGTAGATGGCGTAGCGTCCCAGGTCTTCCCACGCCGCATCGACGTCTACCTCCTCCTCGACGGGTTTCATCAGGGGCCGCCAGTCCACGGCGCAGCTGCTCCCCTTGGGTATCCAGTAGGGGTCGTCTCCGATCCCGTCGCTGTCCCGGTCCCGGCCTCGGTAGTCGTCGTAGTAGTTGCCGATGGAACCGTTCCAGAAGTTGTTGCTGGCGTTGTCGTAGCCGGATATGATGTTCCGCCTGAAGTTGTTCTTGTATACTAGGTTGTTCTCGTTCTTGTCCAGCCTTATGCCGTTGCTGTTCTTCGATATCTCGTTATAGCATACCAGGTTGAACTGAGATCCTCTCGTCAGATCGATGCCGTTGAGGTTCTCTTCCAGGAGATTTCCCGCCACCAGGTTGTGGGTGCAGTTCTCCTGGATGCTGATCCCTATTCCCAGAAGCCCCGGCCCCGATCCGCCGTTCTTTGTGACCCTGTTGCCGACTATCGTATTATTGGACCCCGAGGCTATGACCATCCCATAGTAGACGTTCCTATGGGCGTCGTTCTCCAGGATGTCACAGAAAGACGAGTTCCAGAGGAAGAGCCCCTGCCAATTTCTGGAAAACTCGTTCTTCGCGACGGTGCAGCCGGAGGAGTCCTTCAGAAGTACTCCGGCCCCGGAGTTCTCGCAGACTCGGTTCCCCTGGACGGTGATCCCTTCAGAGCCCTCGATCCGGACCCCGTATTTGTCGCACTCAAGAAAGGCAGATCCCTCGACGGCGGCCACCTCACAGTCCTGAAGCCATAGACCGCTGTCGCACCTCTCAAAAGAGGAGTTTATTATGGTGAAGTTCCTGGACCCTTTGACCAGGACCCCAGCCTCCGACCCCTCCACCACCAGATCCTCAATGAAGACGCCGTCGCCGACCACCAGCACCCCCGAGTTGGGCTGGTTCAGAGAGTACTGGGGCTTACGGTCTGATAGGTCCATGTAGAACCTGAACTTGTCGTCCTGGTTCTTCGGTGCCCCCACCACCTTGAACCCCTGGAGCCTCACACCGTCGGCCATGATGGTGATGGCAGAGTTCTGGGTCTGGGCCCTGGCGGAAGGAAATCCGACGCCCTGGATGCTGAGTCGCTTGTCGACGGTGAAGGGGTCATACTCACCGGAGGGGACGATGAGGGTATCCCCCGGCATCGCCCCGTCGATCGCCGCCTGGAGGTCGCCGGTGGCGAAGATGGGACCGGCTGATGCCGACCCTGCTAGGGCGAGGATAGATAAAAGGAGGGAGAAACGAGCAACTGCTCGGATCTGCTCCATCTTCCTCGCCCGGCCTTCGCCGAACGATCCCTTTTCAGTGTCTGAAGTGGCGCATGCCGGTGAAGACCATGGCCATCCCGTGTTCGTCTGCAGCTTCAATCACCTCAGCATCCCTGATGGACCCCCCTGGATGGACGACGGCGGTGGCCCCTGCCTCAAACGTCCGATCGAGGCCGTCTCTGAAGGGGAAGAAGGAGTCGGTGGCCGCCACCGTCCCTTCGGTCTCCAGGCCGTGCTCTTCGGCTTTTTCAGCCCCGAAGCGGGCCGAATCGACCCTGGAAACCTGGCCAGAGCCGATCCCGACCGTCTGGTTCGGGGTGGCGTATACGAGGGCGTTGGACTTGACGTACTTTGTCACCTTCCAGCCGAACCGCAGAGCCATCGTCTCTGCTGGGGTGGGACCCCGTTCCGTCACCACCTTCCACTCAGATATGTCCCCTCGGTCATAGTCCTGTACGAGGAGGCCGCCGAAGACGCTCTTGGATTGGCACCCCTGGTAGAGCCGGTCGCACACCTCCAGAAGCTCGGCTACATCCAGGATCCTCCGGTTGGGCTTCTCCATCAAGATCTTCAGAGCCTCGGGGTCGTAACCCGGAGCCAGCAAGACCTCTATGAAGTGGTCCCGCATCTCCTCCGCCAGCTCCACCCCCACCGGCTCTGAGAAGCCCATCACCCCACCGAAGGCGCTCTTGGCGTCTGTGGATAGAGCCCTCCTGTAAGCCTCCACTCCGTCCTGGCCGTAGGCGACGCCGCAGGGGTTTGCGTGCTTCACTATCACAGAGAGGGTCCGATCCTCCTTTACGCCGTCGTACTCCACCAGGTCGACGAGCATCTCCAGGGTCGCTTCGGCGTCGACGACGTTGTTGTAGGACATCTCTTTGCCTGAGAGCTTGGGGGCGAGATGGAGGCCGAGCCCTCCTGGCTTCTGGTATAATGAGGCCTTCTGGTGCCAGTTCTCCCCGTACCGCAGGTCCTGGACCTTCTCGTAGGCCTGGACGAGGTAGCGCGGGCTCTCTCCCTGGAGGGAGGCAAGCCTATCCGCGCCACGCGATATGGATAGGTAGGTCGCCTCTGAGGCGAGCTCCCTTCGGACGCCCTCGGAGAGGTCCCCTCTCACCACCATATCGTCGAGGACCCTTCCGAACCGAGAAGGACCCAGCATGACGGGGCAGCCGCACTCCGCCGCCGCCATCACGACCGCCGGTCCGAAGGGGGAGGAACCGAAGTCCATATCGCATAGGAGGAGCCGGTCGGGTCCACCCCAGACGCCGCCATCTGCGGAGCCGATCTCCTTCAGGACCTCGGCGGGGTTGGACCGTTTGACTATAACCCCCTTTTCCTCCAGACGGCTCAGAAAATCGTTAACCTCGGAAGACTCGCGAGCCAGGACGACAACTTGCCTAATCTGCATGAAAACCTTGACCGTCATGATCTTAAGGTTATTTTAACGTTGCCCCCTATCCCGATTTTAAAATAGGCGATGCTGATTATCCTCCTTATTTTCCTGAAGGCGGACAATCGAGTCGATCTCACCCGTCGGATCGATCTACGCCGTCGAACCGATCCACGCAGTCTGACCGATCTACGCAGTCTGACCGATGATCCAAGCCGGCGGCCGGGGCAAATCTATAAGGGGTTACGGGAGCGGTTTTATCTTCATGGAGGTCGGCGGCGATATCCGGGAGGCGATAGATACCCACCCTAAGGGGGCTCTCATGAGGTTCGAGGTGACACCCGGGTCGAAGAGGCTCCTCGTCCCCTCCGGCTTCAACCCCTGGAGGAGGTCTCTTCTGGCGAGGCTCACCAAGGAGCCTACGGGAGGAAGGGCGAACCGCGAGCTGGAACAGGCCCTCGCCGACCTCTTCGGGATCGGAGCTGAGAGGGTCCAGGTGACGGCAGGCCAGAAGAGCTCCCGAAAGGTGGTCATCGTCCTGGGGGTCGACGCCGAAGAGGCGGTGAGGCTCCTATCAGGGGCGATAGAGGGGACGCCCTGATGTCGGGAGGGTGGAGAGGTAGCGGCGGCCGGAAAGGTCGCGATCCCAGGGGGAGGAGGGTCTGCTGCGACCTCGAAACCCTCGAGAGGGTGATCGATGCCCTCCTGGAGGCCTCCGGCGAAGGGGCGGCGATCATCGTCGAGGGGGAGAGGGACGAACGGTCCCTCCGGGAGCTGGGGATCGAGGGTCCGGTCATCCGGGCGGCGAGGCGGCCGGCGCTGGAGGTGGCGGAGGAGGCGGCTCGAAACTTCAAAGCCGTCGTCGTTCTCACCGATTGGGACAGGGCCGGAGAAGAAATCGCCCGAAAGGTGGCTGAGCACCTCCTGGCCGCCGGTGCCAGGGTCGACCTCGATACCAGGGAGCGGCTGAAGCGGATGGTCCGCCGGGAGATAAAGGACGTCGAGAGCCTCAGCAGGTTCGTCGAAAGGGCGAGGGCTGAGAGGTCTCCAAAAGATCTTCCATAGGAGCGGAGCGGGGCAGCCCGTCCCCTCGAAAGAAAGTGCTCGGCTGCCGGGGAGGATTTGGTCGCCAGGTGAGGCGGGGAGGAGACGACCTCGCCGGGGATAAATCGACCCGGATCGTCCCCTCACTTCTGGCCAGAGATCGCTTCAGGACCCCCCGTGGATCTCCTCGAGCTTCGTTATCTTCTGGATCTCCTCTTTCAACGCCTGAGGAAGGCCCTTGATCTCGACGTCGAGGAAACCCCGGACGATGACGCTCGTCGCCTCATCGGTGGAGAGCCCCCGGGCCATCAGATACTCCAGCTCCACCTGGGAGATCTTCCCGACGGCCGCCTCGTGAGACATGTCGAGGCCGCCGCACCAGCCGTCGAGCTCCGGTATGGAGTAGATCCGCCCCTTCTCGGTGAGGATGAGGCCGACGCACTCGACGTGAGCCCTGATCTCGGGGACCTTCCCCACCATACGCCCCCGATTTATGATCTCGCCCCCGGTGGAGACTACCCTCGATATCGATTCGGCGCTGGTCTTCGGTGCCGCGAGGATAGTCTGGTTTCCGATGTCGATGTTCCCCCTCCGGGCGTACATGATGGTGTTGAAGCTGGCGACGGCCCCCTCCCCGGCGAGGGTGGCGGTGGGGAAGGCCTGGAGGCTCTTCACCGGCGTGAGGGTGATGTAGTTCTCGGAGATGGACCCTCCGGCCTCCACCAGGCTCGCACCCCGGGGCCGGACCTCCACCTCCTCACCCCAGTTGTGGACCATGGTGAAGGTGACGTGGGCGTTCTTCTTGACGTAGACCTCGGATACCCCCAGGTGCAGCCCCCTCCCGGCGTGGGACGGGGTGGTGCAGCCGGTGATGATGTGAAGGTCGGACCCCTCCTCGGCGATGACTACGTTGTGGACCCTCTGCCGCTTGTTCTTCCCTCCCATGAATAGACATGTCTTGAGGGGAAATGTGGTCTTGGTCCCGGGCTTCGCCCTGATAAAGTAGCCTGCGGGAGGGTGTAGCCCCACGTCGGCGGTGTACTTGTCGGCATCGATGGCAACGAGCTTCCAGTAGTAATCCTTCAGGTAGCTGTGCTCCCGGAGGGCGGCTCCTATGTCCATCACCTCGACTCCCTCCTCCGATGAGCTCCGGTGGACCGCCGACTGGTCGAC
>JANKMW010000001.1:24309-26379 GCA_024649985.1 Methanothrix sp. | reverse complement strand
CTGGTCGACCTGGAGGTAGTCGCCCGCCGACTCGCCCGCGAAGCTCACCCCAGCGTTGAGGGCTGCGGTCTGGACGTCATCGGGGAGCATCTCCAGCGCCTCGATCTCTCCGAAATCCTCCGACTCCGCCTCGTAGCTATCGATATCGATATCTGTCCCCAGAGCCGCCACCTTATCCTTCGCTTTCTTCGCCTTCTCCTCTAGACGGGACATAGACATCCAACACACCCCTCGTATCCGTTGACCTTGATCTGTTCCAGGATCTCCTTCGGGCTTCCCGAGCAGACGATCGTCCCCTCGATCATGACGTGGGCCTTGTCCGCCGACATGTAGTCGAGGATGTGGCCGAAGTGGGTGATGATCACCCCGGACTTCTTCCTGGCGCTGGGCTTTTTATCCTTCTCTGTGAGGGTATTTATCGCCCTGCCGATCACCTTGATATTCTCCAGGTCGACCCCGGAGTCGGGCTCGTCGAGCATCACGAAGTCCGGCTCCTGGGCCAGGAGCTGAACCATCTCTGACCTCTTCACCTCGCCGCCGGAGAAGCCCTTGTTCACCTCCCGGTCGGCGAAATCGACGAAGTCGAGATCCTCGAGGATCTTCTCGGCGTTTGCCTGGGGGTTACAGAGCTTGATCATGTCCGAGACCTTCAGCCCTCTTATGGTCGGAGGGTGCTGGAAAGCGATCCCGATACCAAGACGCGCCCGCTCGTGCATCGGCATCCTGGTGATGTCGGCGCCTTTGAACCAGATCGTCCCCTCGTTCACCTTGTACCGCGGGATCCCGGCTATGGTGCTGAGCAGCGTCGTCTTGCCGCAGCCGTTGGGCCCGAAGAGGGCGTGGGTCTCCCCCTCACCCACGCTCATGTTCACCCCTTTCAGGACCTCTTTATCCCCTATGCTCACCCAGAGATCTTCAATCTTTAACATGGGACCGCCATCCTCTTGCAGCCTGTTGATATCCATCAACCTTCATTTATCCTAAAACCTAAGGGAGGTCGTCACTAATAACCTCTTCCCCCAACATCTTCCCGCAACATCTAACTTCCCAAATGTCTTATCCGACGTATTACATGACATCTTGGCCGACTTCTTCCCATCAAGATTGAGGGGGCGAAGAATCCCACCCAAGGCAAACTTTAATGTATTTCCGGGTACTATTTTACCATTATATCGAGCTACATCGAGCTATAAAAGGTGTTAAAAATGGCAGAAGAGACGATGACCTCAGGACAGGGCGCCCGATCGACGACGACAACTCCCTAACAACGGCGGCCAAAGGTCCCCTTCAGTTGCAGGACTTCCAGCTCGATGCGGCGCAAGCCCGATAGGGAGCAGCCCAATGATTCGCGGCTGCGACGATAAACAATCCACATCATGAAAGGAGCGAAGATTATGAATGAGGATAGCAAGCAGCCGGCGACGGGCGGGGCTCACCAGCGCATGGCCGGCGTAGGGACGTCGAACCGTGACTGGTGGCCGAACCAGTTGAACCTCAGGATTCTACACCAGCACTCTTCCAAGAGCAACCCCATGGGCGAGGCGTTCAACTACGCCGAGGAGTTCGAGAAGCTCGACCTGCCGGCCCTGAAGAAGGACCTCTTTGAGCTGATGACCGACTCCCAGGACTGGTGGCCGGCCGATTACGGTCACTACGGCCCCCTCTTCATCCGGATGGCGTGGCACAGCGCAGGCACCTACCGGATGGGCGACGGCCGCGGCGGCGCAGGGTCCGGCTCCCAGCGCCTGGCGCCCCTCAACAGCTGGCCGGACAACGTGAACCTCGACAAGGCGCGCCGGCTCCTCTGGCCGATCAAGCAGAAGTATGGGAGGAAGATCTCCTGGGCCGACCTGATGATCCTCGCCGGAAACTGCGCGTTGGAGTCGATGGGATTCAAGACCTTCGGCTTCGGCGGTGGGCGCGAGGACGTCTGGGAGCCGGAAGAAGACGTCTACTGGGGTTCCGAAGAGGAATGGCTGGCGACGAGCGACAAACCCAAGAGCCGTTATTCCGGCGACCGGGATCTCGAAAACCCCCTCGCTGCCGTCCAGATGGGCCTCATCTACGTCA
>JANKMW010000001.1:15907-24299 GCA_024649985.1 Methanothrix sp. | reverse complement strand
GTCAACCCCGAGGGGCCGGACGGCAACCCGGATCGGGTCGCCTCCGGCCTCGACGTCCGGGAGACCTTTGCCCGGATGGCGATGAACGACGAAGAGACCGTCGCCCTCGTCGCCGGGGGGCACACCTTCGGCAAGTGCCACGGCGCTGGCGATCCCGCGCTCGTCGGTCCGGAACCCGAGGCCGCTCCCATCGAAGACCAGGGGCTCGGCTGGAAGAGCAGCTTCGGCAGCGGCAACGCCGGGGACACGATCAGCAGCGGCCTGGAAGGAGCCTGGAAGCCGAACCCGACCAGATGGGACATGGGCTATCTGAAGGTGATGTTCAAATACGAGTGGGAGCTGGTCAAGAGCCCGGCCGGCGCGCATCAGTGGCTGGCGAAGGACGTAGCCGAGGAGGATATGGTCATCGACGCCCACGACCCCTCGAAGAAGCACCGGCCGATGATGACCACCGCGGATCTATCGCTGCGCTACGACCCGATCTACGAACCGATAGCGCGCCGCTACCTCGAAAATCCCGAGGAGTTCGCCGACGCCTTCGCCCGGGCGTGGTTCAAGCTGACCCACCGCGACATGGGCCCCCGCTCCCGCTATCTCGGTCCGGAGGTCCCGGCGGAGGAGCTGATCTGGCAGGACCCGGTACCCAAAGTCGATCACGAGTTGATCGATGCGGCCGACATAGCAGACCTCAAGGCCAAGATCCTCGCCTCGGGGCTGTCTGTCTCCCAACTGGTCTCCACCGCCTGGGCGTCGGCGTCCACCTTCCGGGGCTCCGACAAGCGCGGCGGGGCGAACGGGGCGCGGATCCGTCTTGCGCCGCAGAAGGACTGGGAGGCGAACGAACCTGCCCGGTTGAAGAAGGTGCTCTCGACCCTCGAGGGGATCCAGACGGAGTTCAACCGTGTTCAGTCGGGCGGCAAGAAGGTCTCCCTCGCCGATCTGATCGTCCTGGGCGGGTGCGCAGCCGTCGAGGAGGCGGCTATGAATGCCGGTCACGATCTGACCGTTCCCTTTTCGCCGGGACGGACGGATGCGTCCCAGGAGATGACCGATACGGTGTCCTTCGCCGTCCTCGAGCCGGTTGCAGACGGCTTTCGAAACTACCTCAAGGCCAGATATGCCGTATCGGCGGAGGAGCTGCTGGTGGACCGGGCCCAGCTTCTGACGCTGACCGCTCCCGAGATGACGGTCCTCGTCGGCGGGATGCGCGTCTTGGGCGCCAACTATGGCCAGACCCAACACGGCGTCTTCACCCGGCGACCGGAGGCCCTGACCAACGACTTCTTCGCGAACCTCCTCGACATGAGGACGGAGTGGAAGGCAGCGGCGGAAGACGATGGGGTCTTCGAGGGTCGGGATCGGGCAACGGGCGAGCTGAAGGGGACCGCAACCCGGGTCGACCTGATCTTCGGCTCCAACTCCCAGCTTCGGGCCATCGCGGAGGTCTACGGATCTGAGGACTCCATGGAGAAGTTCCTCTCCGACTTTGTGGCCGCCTGGAACAAGGTCATGAACCTCGACCGGTTCGACGTTCGCCTGATGGCGGCATAGAGGTCTTAACAGGCTTATTTCGTGGGGAGGAAAAGGTCGGCCGACCATCGGTTCAGGGGACGGTATATCGCCGTCTCCTGAACGGCAACGTCCCAGGGTTTCTCATCCGTGGCGGCCGAAGGCCTGGCCGCCAGCCTGGGTCTGGATAAGCAGGTCTGCAGAAGAAGTCGACGGAAGGATGATCAGAGATCGGGGATTGATGGACATGAGCGAAGACGGATCTCAAGGGTTGAGCGACCGGAAAGGAGAAGAGATGGCTTCGGGACACCATGGATCGGAAGGTGGGGGAGAAGCCCACGTTGGCGGAGGGGATGAACCTCACGATATGGGAGGGCGGGAGGCTCACAGAAGAGGAGGACACCACGGCCGGATGCTTCAGGACTTCAAAAAGAGGTTCTTCGTCTCCATCGCCTTCACCGTCCCGGTCCTGGCCCTCTCCCCCATGATCCAGTCCTTCCTCGGCTTTGAAATCGTATTTCAGGGATCATTTCAACTCCTCTTCGCCCTATCCTCCATAGTCTACTTCTACGGCGGATGGCCCTTCCTGAAGGGCTTTTCAACGGAGCTTCGCGAGAAGAAGCCGGGGATGATGACCCTCATCGCCGTCGCCATATCCGTAGCTTACTTATACAGCTCTGCGGTCGTCTTCGGCCTTGCTGGCAAGTTCTTCTTCTGGGAGCTGGTGACCCTGATCGACATCATGCTCCTGGGCCACTGGGTAGAGATGCGCTCGATCATGGGCGCCTCTCGCGCCCTGGAAGAGCTGGTCAAGATAATGCCCTCTGAGGCCCACCTCATCCGAGACGACGGGGTCGAAGACGTGGGCATCGATCTTCTGAAGCTGGGGGAGAGAGTCATGGTCAAGCCCGGTGAGAAAGTCCCCGTCGACGGGATCGTCCTGGAAGGGAAGAGCAGCGTCAACGAGTCTCTTCTCACCGGCGAGTCGAAGCCCGTCGGAAAGGAGGAGGGGTCCCAGGTCATAGGCGGATCGATTAACGGCGAGGGGTCCCTGATCGTAGAGGTCAGCAAGACCGGGAGAGGTACCTACCTCAGCCAGGTTGTGGATCTCGTCAGCCAGGCCCAGGAGAGCAGGTCTAAGACTCAGGACCTGGCCGACAGGGCTGCCCTTCTCCTGACCCTGATCGCCCTATCGGTGGGGGCCATCACCTTCGCCGCGTGGCTCCATTACGGCCGGGAGTTCGCCTTCGCCATCGAGAGAGCAGTCACCGTGATGGTGATAACCTGCCCTCACGCCCTGGGGCTCGCCATCCCCCTGGTGGTGGCGGTATCAACGTCTCTAGCCGCAAACTCCGGCCTTCTCATAAGGGACAGAGGTTCCTTTGAGAGGGCGAGGGGACTCGAAGCCGTCGTCTTCGACAAGACCGGGACCCTCACCCGGGGAGAATTTGGGGTCACCGAAGTCATCGACCTCGCCGGGGTAGGAGAGGATGAGGTTTTGAGGCTGGCGGCGTCTCTGGAGGCGAAGTCGGAGCATTCCATCGCCAGGGGGGTGGTGAAGAGCGCCGAAGAGGAGGGAATCTCCCCGGATCCGGCCGACGAATTTGAGTCGATGGCCGGAAAGGGCGTTTCGGGGACGGTCGACGGGAGGAGGCTGTTGGTCACAAGCCCTGGATACCTGGAGGAAGAGGGGATACGCCTCGATGATGATCGGGTCCAGGCTGCCAAGGAAGGGGGTAAGACAGTGGTCATCCTCCTGGAGGATGAAAAGCCCATAGGCGCCCTCGCCCTCGGCGACTCTGTGAGGCCGGAGTCGAAGGAGGCGGTCAAGAGGCTGAAGTCGATGGGGATAAGGTGCATCATGCTAACCGGCGACAACAGGTACGTCGCAGAGGAGGTTGCAGGGGAGCTCGGCCTCGACGAGTTCTTCGCTGAGGTCCTTCCCCATCAGAAGGCGGAGAAGATAAGAGAGGTACAGGAGAGATACAGGGTTGCCATGGTCGGCGACGGCGTCAACGACGCTCCCGCCCTGGCCGAGGCCGACGTCGGCATCGCCATCGGCGCCGGAACCGACGTCGCCGTCGAGACGGCGGACATCATCCTCGTCAGAAACGATCCCCGTGACGTAGTCTCGATAATTGGACTCTCGAAGAAGACTTACTCCAAGATGTTCGAAAACCTCATCTGGGCCACGGGGTACAACGCCTTCGCCATACCCCTGGCGGCGGGGGTCCTCTACGGCTATGGGATCCTTCTCAGCCCGGCGGTGGGGGCGGTGCTTATGAGCCTCAGCACCGTCATCGTCGCGGTGAACGCGAAGCTTTTGAAGATGTAGTGAAGGCTCATCTGACCGATGGCTCTGCGACCCGGCAGGACACCAGGCTACATCTCCCCTTCAAACCTCTTCTTCACCAGGGCCGAATGGACGTAGTTTATCATGGTGACGTAATCGAAGACCGGAAGGCCGACGGCCTTCTGGACCGCCCTCCCGTAGGGGGATAGGCAGCTACACTCCAGGAGGAGGGCTGCGATCATCGGCTCTTCGGCCACCATCTCTCTTCCGACAGATACCGTCTCCCTCTCCACCTCCGCGGAGTCGAGGACCCCCGCCTCCTCGAGGACCGCCTCCGAGAAGGCGGCCCGGTCTTCCATCCCCCTTATCACCAAGCGGTCCCCCGGCTCCACCCCCGCTGCCAGAAGGAGGCTCGCGTCGAGGGCCTCTGAATCGGCGGTGATGATCCCCACCTTCCGGCCTGGTCCGATGATGCTGTATATGAAGGGGATCTGCAGGAGGCTGGAGAGGAAGACGGGGATATCGAGGGAGGCGGCGAGCCTCTCCTGGTGGAGGGCGAGAAAACCGCAGTCTCCGGTGACGGCCCTCACCCCCTGACCGGCCAGATCCTCCGCCGCCGCCCGGAGGGGCTCGAAGGCTGTAGGGTCCTTTCCCAGGACCCTTCTTGTAGTGAGACCCTCCACCTTCTGGAACCGTACGGGAAAGTCGTAAGTGGTGGCGTTGGCGACGTCCCCGGGGATGAAGGGGGTGAAGGAGTCGAGGAGGAGGATGCCTATCGCCTCGCCATAGCTGGCCTGGCCCGATCGAGCTCTGTATATCATATTATAACCTCAATCATATAATCATCATCACAATCTCGTCCCACTCACTCCTATCCGCCGTCTCCCCGGCGGAAGCCAGAAGATATTAACGGGGGAGATCGCGGTATTGTGGATCGATGGAGATGGCCGAATTTGCCCTCAGGAAGGCGGTGAGAGGAGACGTTCCCGCCATCGTCCGCCTCTGCAGAGAGACGATCCCGGAAGTCTAC
The DNA here is from genome assembly GCA_024649985.1 of Methanothrix sp. Taxonomy (GTDB): domain Archaea; phylum Halobacteriota; class Methanosarcinia; order Methanotrichales; family Methanotrichaceae; genus Methanocrinis; species Methanocrinis alkalitolerans. The sequence goes on along the minus strand of JANKMW010000001.1, from coordinate 19,467 downwards.
GGCCCTATCATCCCCGCCGAGGCCCTCCACCCCTGGGTCGAAGGGGACGCCGTTACGGCCCTCGTCGAGGAGCAGTGGCCGAGGATGACGGTGGCAGTGGCGGCAGGAGGGGCCGGCATCGAGGGAGTCGACGGCGTCGACGAGGGTGACGAGGGCGGCGTGGTGGGGGTGGCGGCGACCTTCGAAGATGCCGTCGACCTCCTCTGGGTCCATCCCCACCGCCACGGCCGGGGGATCGGGACCGCCCTCCTGGACCGGGCGGAGGAGGAGATGAGGGAGGAGGGACACCGAACCGGAAGGCTCTGCTGCTTCACCGAGAACCTCGGGGCGATGAGCTTCTACATGGCCCGGGGCTGGAAGGTGGCGGCCGACGGGGTCAACGAGGAGACGGGGGCGCCCGAGACGAGGATGGTGAAGAGCCTTCTGGATTGATGATCTCATGCCTATCGATATACCTTCGTTCTATCTCTCCAAAAGATCCCCCTTAAGGACCGTCACCGCCTCGCCCCCGATCTTGACCCGCTCGCCGTCCTCGCCGACCCGAACCCTGACGACGCCCCCTCGCTCCGAGGCCTGGTATCCGACGAGTTCATTTTTGCCGAGCTTCCTCGACCAGTGGGGGCCGAGGCAGCAGTGGGCGGAGCCGGTGACCGGGTCCTCGTCGACCCCCAGGGACGGGGCGAAGAACCGGGAGACGAAGTCGTAATCGGGAGAGTCGCTCTCCGCCGTCACCATCACCCCCCGGACCGGGATCTTCTTGAGGATGTCGAAGTTCGGCCGCAGCTCCCGGAGGGTCTCCTCACCGTCGAGCTCCATCAGGAGGTCGAACCTGTTGTCGCCGACGTAAGAGAACGGCGCCCCGAGGGCCGCCTCCAGCATCGGTGGCGAGCATTTGACCGGCCTCTCCGGCTCTGCCGGAAAGTCCATCTCGATGAGGCCGCCTCTCTTCTCGGCGGTGAGGGGGCCGCTCTTCGTATCGAACCGCGCCGTCTCTCCGGGAGGGACGATCCCCTCCTCCCAGAGGACGTGGGCGCTGGCCAAGGTGGCGTGGCCGCAGAGTTCGACCTCGGCCTTGGGCGCGAACCATCGCAGGCCGAAGCAGCTCCCGTCCCGGCATCTGCTCCCGTCCGCGTTCCCGCCCCCTGCATCGCCCCCTGGCTCGCCCCCGATTCCGTTCTCGATCCCGTCCTCGCCCCTTCCCCCGCCGTCTCCCGGCGGGGTGAGGAAGGCCGTCTCCGAGAGGTTCATCTCGGCTGCGACCTTCTGCATCCAGCCGTCGTCCCGGGGGCGGTCGAGGAGGCAGACGGCGGCGGGGTTTCCGGAGAAAGGGACCGAGGTGAAGGCGTCCACCTGGATGATCTTGATGGCCATGGAGATTTTATTTTTATATCATCGCCCTTATACCTTTCCCCGGTCCGATGGCCCGGCCGGATAGATCCCAGAAGCCTTTTTTACAGATGAGAGAAGATGGCACTGCCCATGGAAGAGACCGGGTCCATTCGCATCATCAGGTTCGCCGTGACCATCGCCATCGCCGTCATCCTCGCAAGCGCCATCGGCGAGATGATGGAGCTATCGCCGGTGCTGACCGCCCTTCTCGCCGGCGGGATATGCGTCGGCGCAAACCTCGTCTTCATATCCGCCTTCGCCAGGTGGCGGGGTAAGGGGTGAGGGAAGGGCTCGGGCGGCGCCGGAGGGCGGGGGGATTGCCGCTGCCGCTCTCGCCGAGGGAGGCGGATAAGTTCGTCTGAGGAATTATGGGCTCATGAACGGGAGCAGATCAGCTTCGGGGATAATTTACCATATCTCGCAGGCCGTCCCTGAAGACCTGAAAGCTCTTCGACCTGTTCTGATCCGGGTCCATATGGGCGGATATGGCCTTTGCCGCCTCGATCTTGGCAAGGCCACCGTGGAAGTACCCTTTTCTCTGAAGCTCTTTCTCCAGCTCCTCCCAGGTTCCGCCCTGGATCGCGTCAGGGTCGCGATACTTTGACCTTGTCTCCAGGCTTCGGGGAATCCTAGAATAAGCGAGGTGAAGGGCCTGAAGATCCCCGAAGAACCATGCCTCCAGCTCTTCAATCGATATCCTGTTCAAGACCTGGAAACTGGAGCCGCCTCCGGCGATCTTTCTCGTTATCAAGCCAGCATCTTCTGCCGCCCTCTCCATCTCTGCTTTCAGCTTAGTGCAGTCCTGCCGGTCTTCGTCGACCAGCACCACTATCCTCCAGTCGGCAGGAATCCACCTTCTGTAGCCCTTCAAGAGGCCGGGAAGCTTGGAGAGGAGGTCTTGCTTGCCCTGGAAGACGCGGAACTGTACATCAACGCCTGGCACGATCCTGGGCACCAGATTTCTCAAGGCAGCCTCTGCCGAGGGCTCTTCGACCAGAAACTCGATGTGCATGACAGATCACTCGGCGGCTTTCTCTTCCGTCTCGGTGCTGTCGGAACTGGCGGAACTTCGGGATGATGGTGAGGACTCAAGGAGAGGGTCTCCGATCTCGAAGAAGCCCTCCACCCAGAGGTGGCCGAGCTTCGCCCCCTCCTCCATGAACTCCTTTATCCCCCTCATGTCGGCGGCCCGCTTCGCCCGGGTATAGCCCTTCTCGTCGCGGCTGAGGACCCAGACCTCTTCGGGGAGGAGGCCGTTGACGAAGAAGGGTGAGTGGGTGGTGACCAATAGCTGTGTCCGGCTGGAGGCGTTCCGGCACTCTTCAGCCAGCTCCGGCAGTATCCGGGGATGCAAGTGGTTCTCCGGCTCCTCGATCCCCAGAAGCTGGGGCGGGTCTGGATCGTAAAGGACGGTGAGGTAGGAGAGCATCTTGAGGGTCCCGTCGGAGGCGAACTTTGCCAGGATCGGCTTCTCGAAGGGTGCGTCTTTGATCTCCAGAAGGAGGCGGCCGTCGGGCATGAACTCGGATTCGACCCTCTCCAGCCGGGGCACCCGGCGAGATAGGGTGGCCAGGATCTCCGCCAGCCTTTCGGGGTGCTGCTCTTTCAGGTACTGGATGACGTTGGGGAGGTTGTCTCCGGTGGTGGAGAGCCGCTCCTGGGGACCCGCCTCGGCGACGCCCCGGACGCTGTCGGCGGTGAGGTAGGAGACGTGCCAGCCGGTGATGAACCGCCGCAGGGCGCTGACCCTTGGGTGCTTTGCGAACTGACCGAGGGTGTTCACCGCCAGCATCTCGGGGGAGTCGAGCCTCTCCTCGACCCGCTCGTCCTTTTCATCGGGCATCTCCCCGCTGACGACTCGCCCCTCGCCGTTTTTGAAGTCGAGGAACCGGAAGGGCTTGCCCTGCCTCCCGCGCCTCCACTGGAGCCACTCCTCGGCCACCACCGGACCCGTCAGCCCCTCGTCGATGGATAAGTGGTAGGTGATGAGGGGAAGATTGCTCCGCTCCCGGTACTTCAATTCGATCTCGATGGGGCCGGCCGTCCCCCGGGTGCGAAGCTCCTTGAACCGCCCCCTCTTGTCCCAGGCCCGCCGCAGGCCCACCGAGAAGCACTCAGAGAGGAAGGCGAAGACGTCGAAGACCGTGGACTTGCCGCTGCCGTTGGGGCCG
>JANKMW010000001.1:0-15897 GCA_024649985.1 Methanothrix sp. | reverse complement strand
GGAATGGCGAGGGCCTTTCTTGTCGGTCATGGGAGGGACTCCGAGAGAGGGTTTTGTGGGATATTGGGAGAAATAAGTTACGGGAGAATTTTATCGAGATGGGTGTGGATCATTCATATCCAAGTTCGCCTGGTGGTGTATCCGGTTTTACCCAGTCAATAGATTTTATAGCTTTATATTGTAAACCTGCTGGATTATACATACCATCATATTCAAGCATTTTCAGGACGATTCGAATACATATATCATAAAGATGATTTCTGACTCTTGGCACATCCTTTGCCTTATATTCATCATTATGGAAGTCAAAGTATCCCTTATGCATTGTAGTACCACGATAATATGAGAGAACAGAACTTAATGTTAATATCCCATCTGGACGTGGATTATGCTGGTAATAGCTATCTACAATCTCAAAATCAGGTAGATCAAATTCTGGCAACTTAAGTAGATCACTAATGCTAATACCAATGGATCTGGCCTTACCACCAGAAGGCGTTGATTCTGCCCTATTTGCGATTTCTTCGAGGATCCTACATTGATCGCTATAGCCGTTTGCGTTAGCATCGTTGGCTGCAGCTAATATTTGGTCTTTGGCCGATTTGAGCGCTGTTTCAATTATTTCTTGATAACACCTATCTAAACGTGATTTTTTAGATGATAAGTCCTGTGTATCGAGCTCATATTTTTTACATACGCAGTCAAAAGCTAAGAACAAGTGATTCATTCTATCTTCTGTCCATAGGTAGTCCGATTGACTTTGAACTATGTGAGTTATTACAGCAGTTAAATAAGACTCTCCGTAATGAGGGGATGTTTGAAGTTTGGTGAGCAGTCGACCAGTACCATGATGGAATACCTCGTCAATGGCACGATGTCCTTGAAAGAAGATAGGTCGGCGCAGTCCAGTGTGAATACGCTGGACTAGATTACCAGTCGCATCACGAAATTCGATCCACGGACCACCACCCACTTCATTACCTGTTGCAAGTCCGAGCAGGTCGAGGAAGTTGAACGGAAACCATTGATCTAAATCAGCAAAGTCAATTGATTTCGTTCCAACTTCACCTACCATCATAGCCGTAATCAAATTCCTTTTCTGGCATTTAAGTAGCCGATCTTTGCGCTCGTTGTAGTCATTAAGTTGCTCAATAAATCCCATTCCGCCATTGAACTCGAAAATTATCAGGTTGTTATCGGGATTTATACGAAGGGGATGATAATTTAGTGTATCGTTTCGTTGCCTAAATTCTGATATGAAATTTGATATTGGGAGTACCCAATACTTAGCATTACCAGGCGAAGATATATTAAATTTAGATTTTAGAAAGGAAAACCTTGGCATTAGATCTTCATGATTGTAACCATCATTGGCTGAAAAAATACCATCTAATGTTTTAACTGTTAGGGTTTTACATTTGTTGTTACTGAACAGTGATCTCCAAGCAACCACTTTTTTCATTGCTCCGCTAGTGATCGAATTTCCGGAATACATTGAATTGAGTATTTGGATTATATCCGAATCGATCAGCAAATTTGATAATATGTTTTTTAATTTAGTCATTTTGATGATCGAGTTACCATTTTCGTCGAACTTGATTATTATCGTTCCTTCAAGTACAATCTCTGGATCAGAGAATTCTGCTCTTCCCTCGCCTTCGTATTCCATCTTAGGTGAATACCAATCGCTTGAGTTGGCCGGGGGATTATTTGGTTCAGAACTCAATTTACCACCACGAGTAAAGTCAAACCTTTCTTTTATTCTGGCATTATCTCCAGGCAGAAAATATTTCCGCGCCGCCCGCCCCGACGGCGCAGCATATCGATTTTCGGCCTTTTACCCCCTCTTTCCCGCCCGTTCCCTCATCGCCCTTACGAATGCCAGGAACGGGGGCGAGGGGCGGCCGGGCCTCGACTTCATCTCGGGGTGGAACTGGGTGGCGAAGAAGAAGGGGTGGCCGGGGATCTCGGCGATCTCCATCCGATTGCTGTTCTTCCCCGAAAAGATCATCCCCTTCTCCTCGATCCTGGGGATGTACTCGGGGTTCACCTCGTACCGGTGGCGGTGGCGCTCGACGATCTTGAGACTGCCATAGATCTCCTCGGCTAGGCTCCCCTCCAAGAGCTTCGCCTCGTAGTCGCCGAGGCGCATCGTCGCCCCCATATCCTCCACCCCCTCCTGCTCGGGGAGGATGGTGATGACCGGGTGGGGGGTATCCCCGAACTCGGTGGAGCTGGCGGCGGCAAGGCCCAGGACGTTTTCGGCGAACTCGACGACGGCCAATTGCATCCCAAAGCAGATCCCCAGATACGGGACGGCGTTCTCCCGCGCGAATTTTATCGCCGCCATCTTCCCCGCCGTCCCCCTGGCGCCGAAGCCTCCGGGAACGAGGATGCCGTCGAACTCTTCCAGGACCGCCTCCGCCGATCTCTTCTCCAGATCCTCGGCGTCGATCCAGGATATATCGGGCCAGGCGCCAGCCTCGATCCCGGCGTGCTTGAGGGCCTCGCGGATCGATAGGTACGTATCCTCCATGTGGGTCGTGCCCTGCGATCCGGCGGTGTACTTTCCGACGATCGCCATCTTGACGGAGTCCCTGATCGAGACCATCTTCTCGATCAGCTCCACCCAGTCGGTCCGGTGCTCCAGGGGGTAGAGCCGGAGCATCTTCATCAGGTAGAGGGGCGTCCTCTGCTCCTCCAGGAGGAGGGGGACCTTGTAGACGTCGTCGACGTCGTGGTTGGAGACGACCCCCTCGACGGGGACGTCGCAGAATAGGGAGATCTTCGACTTCGTCTCCTCCCGCAGGGGCTTTGTGCACCTGACAGAGACGATATCGGGGTGAAGGCCCAGCGCCCTCATCTCCTTGACGCTGTGCTGGGTCGGCTTCGTCTTCTGCTCGCCGTCCGTCGTCGTCGGAGCGAGGGTGACGTGGACGAAGGCGATGTTTCCCATCTCTTCGTTTCGAAGCTGCCTCATCGCCTCCAGGAAGGGCATCCCCTCGATGTCCCCGACGGTCCCGCCGACCTCGATGACGCAGACTTCGCAGCCGCTCTCCTGGGCGACCCTCCTTATCCGGTCCTTGATCTCGTTGGTTACGTGGGGGATGATCTGGACGGTCTTGCCCAGGTAATCGCCCCGCCTCTCCTTCTCGATGACCGTCTTGTAGACCTTCCCGGTGGTGATGTTGTGGTCGCGGGTCAGCTCCACGTCCAAAAATCGCTCGTAGTTTCCAAGGTCCAGGTCCACCTCCCCCCCGTCCTTCAGGACGAAGACCTCGCCGTGCTGGAAGGGGCTCATCAGCCCCGCGTCGATGTTTATGTAGGGGTCGATCTTGATGGCCGTCACCTTGTAGCCCTGCTCCATCAACATCCGACCGATGGAGGCGGCGGTGATCCCCTTGCCCAGGCCGCTCATCACCCCGCCCGTAACGACGATGTATCTTGCGCTTATCACGTATCCGGGAAGGGTTTTCGTCCCTACATAAGAGTGACGATCAGAATAAAAGGGAATTTGGAGAGATCTTTTAAACGGGGATCTGAAAAGGGGGAGGATTCTGGCTACTGAAGAGACGGCTCCCATGGACGGCTGATGCGACGGACGCGGAGGACCTCCGGACCGCCTAGCGGGCCATCTCCTCCCGCAGCTCCGGCGGGAGCATATTCGGTATCCCGTCCTCGATGGGGTAGGACTCGCCGCAACCCTTGCAGCAGAGCTTCCCCTTCAGGATCTCCCCGTCCTTCTCCTCGAATACTTCGAGGTCCAGATCTCCCTTGCACATCGGGCATGCCAGAATCTCCATCAGATCGCGCTTCATGCTATTATCACCATATTGATCCGTTAAAAAAGTTGGCTCAGAGGAAGAGGAGCCTTCGGGCGTTCTGCGAGAGTATCATCCTCTTCTCCCGGGCCGGAAGGTCCATCCCCTCGACGAACTCGATCTCCTCCGCCTGGTCGGTCCAGGGGTAGTCGGTCCCGAATAAGACCCGGTCGGCTCCGATCTCCCTTATCAGATCGCCCGCCTCCTCTGAGGAGAGGCTCGGCGAGATGTAGGCGGTGTCGAAGTAGACGTTCTCCTCAGCCGGGATGAGGTACTCCCGGACGGCCGACCACATCTCCCATCCGCCCAGGTGTGCGAGGACGACGACGAGGTCAGGGTGGCGCTTCGCCATCCGGGCGAACCGGTCGGGGGTCCCGAAGAACTCCGGAAGGTCCTCGGGGACTTTGCCGGCGTGGAGGAGGAGGAGCATCCCCCGCTCGGCTACGCCATCGTAGAGCCGGTCGCACCTCGGGTCGTCGGGATAGAATCTCTGCATGAAGGGGACAGCCTTCACCCCCTGGACGCCGGAGGCCAGGAGCCGGTCGAGCTCCTCCTCGAGGTCTTCTTGAAAGGGGTGGATGGAGCCGAAGGGGATGAGGCCGTCTCCGTTCCCCGCGGCAGCGATGAAGAAGTCGTTGGTTGGCCCCACGTGCCTGGGGAGGGGAGCGAGGGGGAGGATGACCGACCTTTCGACGCCTGCTTTCGCCATCGATTCCTTGAGGTCTGAGACGGTCCCCAGCCCCGGCACCCGAACCCCCATCCTCCTCTTGACGGAGGATATCGCCTTGGGCGCCATATCGTCGGTGTAGATGTGAGCGTGAAAGTCGATGACCACAGCCTGAGGACCGCTCAAAAATATATAAAATTTCGCCCCGCTGGGACTCTATAGACTCTATATCATCCCCATCTCCGAGAGCCTCTCGGGGAGGTAGACCCTCGTCACGAAGTCGAGACCCTTTCCGGCGAAGGCCTGCTGCTCAGCCTTCTTCGATAGCTTCAACTGCAGCTGGATCTGCTCCTTCCAGTAGTCGGTGGCGAACCTCGGGTCCGAGAGCTCACTGCGGAGGGCCTGGAGGTCCTGGTCGGTGAGCTTGTCCGTCGAGAGGTCGTAGTTGACGATGTCCGTCGGCTGGACCCCCAGGAACTGGGCCGCCGGGGTCACCAGGTAGTCGGAGAGGTGGGCGCTCTTGATGGCGCCGTAGGCGACGGAGGCGTAGATCCGGTAAGACCAGGGGTCGCCGTCGGTGAATATGACGACCGGTAGGCTGAGCTCCTCGTTCAGCCTCTTTATCAGCCGGCGCGTCGACCGTGCGGGCTGCCCCTTCAGGTGGACGAGGATGGCGTCGTGCTCCTGGTCGAAACCGTTCTCGATGAGCCTTGCGTGCATCCCGCCGGTCTCTATGGCGACGACGAACTTGGCGTCGTGACCTTTGAACTCGACGTTGTCGACGTTGAAGGGGATCTGGTAGCCTGCCTCCCCGACGTCCTCCTGGCAGTGGATCGTCCTCTCGCCCCTCCGGGTCTTCTCGCTGATGGTGAGGGGGCCGAAGACGGTGGCCCCATCCTCCTCAGGCCTGACGTGGAAGTCCTCTCGCAGGAGGTAGGTGAGGATCTCCAGGTCCTCGACGAGCCGGTCGCTCTCGGCCTGCTCCCCGAACTTGGCGACGTCCCAGTTCTCGGAGATGTAGTATATCTCCCTCAAGGTGGAGCCCCGGTTGTTCTTGAGGTGCTCGTTTATGAGAAGCTCCACCAGGTAGGTGGTCTTGAGGACGCTCTTAGCGCCCCGGACGGTCTTGACGGACCTGATGCTCTCCTGGTCGCCGTATACCCAGACCTCCCCATCCTGGTCGTACTCGATGTTCTTCTTCGTCCTGCTGGGGAGGGCGAGATGGGGGACGATCCCCTCCTGGAACTGGTCATAAAGCGTCTCGGCGAGCCCCAGGAGCCTCTCTTTTGTAACCGCCGCTTCCTTCATCTATCCCACCACCTTCGCCCCGCTGACGAGCTCGGATGCTACCCCCTCGATGACCGGTTCGGAGAAGCTGACCCCCTCCGAGGGGACGGTGTAGCTGATGCTCTGCCTCTCCCCCGGCCGGAGGGAGACCTTCCAGAGGTGGTCGTAGCCGTCCCCCAGGGGGATCACCCGGGCGGGGGGCTCTGTGGACCTCGCCTCCACCGAGACCGTCTCGTGGAGCTTGAAGGCGCAGGCAGAGTCGCCGTAGTTTGCGACGTGCAGGGTCACAAAGGCCTCGCCGTTCTCGGAGACGATGGACCTTTTGACGAGGAGGTTTCCCATGATCTTGGCGACGACGGGGTTTATGTCAGGCTCCTCCCGCTCGAGGAGCTCCGCCAGCTTCTTTGATATCCTAGGAAGGAGCTTCCTTATGATCTCCTCCTTCTCCTTCCTCTCCGAGAGGGCCGACTTCTTGGAGAGGTACCTTCGCAGCTTCCGCCCCACCTCCTTCAGCCCCAGCTCCACCTCCGCGACGATCTCGGGGACGTCGGCGACGGCGTCCTTCGACTCAGAGGTGAAGGGGATGTTCGTCGAGGCGATGTGGACGATGAGGGCGACGGGACCTGTGGGGACCCCGCCTCCGGGCTGGGAGAGGGAGTAGGTCTTCCAGGAGACGTTCTCGATGGCATGGGTCATGGCGCACCCCCCCTGCTGGTATAGGAGGGGAACTCTATTTGCAAACCTCAATACGTCCACCTTCCCGTCGGCCTTCAGCTCGCCGCCGTAGGCGAGCCCCACCTCCACCTGGAAGGGGTTACCGGAGTAGACCGCCACCGGCCGTGTGGCGGTGGCGACGAAGTCGACCCGATACTCCTTCTCCAGCCCTGCACGAATCAGATCCTCCCCGATGGGGGAGAGGCAATCGGTGGGCGGCGACTTCAGCCGCATCTGCTTGAAGGCGGCTAATAGGCGCGTCGCCTCGGCGTGGGTGAGGTCCTGGGGCGCCATCTCGGGGTCGAGCTCCGCCCTCTCGCAGATCTCCGAGGAGATGATCGCCCCGACGCTGGAGAAGGTCCCCTGGAGGAACACTCTCAGCTTCTTCTTGTCGGTGTACCGGAGCATCTTGATGAGGCCCCCGAGCTCCATCCCCCAGGGGTGGGGCTTGATCTCGTAGGAAGGCCGAGGCAGCTTATCCGTCGCCCTCTCGAAGACCTCGACGTTACCGTCGGGCTCGATGAGGGTGATCCGGGCGTGGGGGTTTACTATCGCCACGTTCTTCAAATAGCCATAAATCGACTGCCTGCGGCTCCGGACGTAGGACCCCTCCATCTCCAGCTCCACCCTCGTCCCGTGGGGGCGGTCCCAGTCCGTCTCCTCCGTCTTCAGGATCTCAGGCTCGTTGGTGGCGGTGTTGATCATCAGCTCCCACCGCCCCGCACCGTGGGTCGGTCCGATCCTGGTGGTGACCGCCGTCGGCCTTCCTGTGGTGAGCTGGGAGTAGAGGACCCCAGCGGAGATCCCTATACCCTGCTGCCCCCGGCTCTGCTTGAGGGTGTGGAACCTCGATCCGTAAAGGAGTTTGGCGAAGACCCGGGGAACCTCACTGCCGACGATCCCGGGGCCGTTGTCCTCCACCACCACCCGGAACCCCTCGCCACGCCTCATGATCTGGACGAAGATGTCCGGGAGGATATCCGACTCCTCGCAGGCGTCCAGGGAGTTGTCCACAGCCTCCTTGACGGTGGTTATGAGAGCCCTGGGGGCTGAGTCGAACCCCAGGATCTGGCGGTTCTTCTCGAAAAACTCGGCGACGGAGATGGCCTTCTGGTGCTTGGCCAGCTCCTCTGCTATCTCCATATCAGAAAAGAGGAGGGAGCTTTCAGAGCTCAGCCCCCACCACCGTCTGGGTCGCGGTCACGTTGTGAATCTCACGGATGGTGTCCACGAGGCGGTTTAAGACGGAGAGCCCCTCCACCTCCAGAACCACCACGAAGTCGTACTCGCCGAAGACGTGATAGACGTCCTTGATCCCCTCGACCTCCTTCAGGGCGTTGTAAACGGTCCTCTCCTGTCCCGGCACCACTTTGACCATAGTAACTCCGATCACCATATTCTATCACCACTCAATATAAACTCAGACATATTATATATACTTTTCAGGGCGAATTCCGGCTCGCTCGCCTCTGGTCTCAAGGCTATTTCCTCTTCTTTGGGGAGGATTTTTCCCCTCGGCCGAAGAAGAGTTCTTCCTCCTCCATCCTCTCGCCGCTCTCGATGCCCTCGTCCTCTTCGTAGTGAAGAGGTCCCTCTTCCAAGTCCTCAAACCCCCCGATACGCCTCTCGGCCTCCTCGGTCCCAAGATCCATGGGCTCGTCTTCGTCCCAGGCCGGCCCGGACCTCGCGCCGCTTCCCTTCGCCGGGTCTCCCCTCCTCTCGGCTCCGACCTTCGGGACCGAGACCTCCGCCTTCAGGGCCTCGATGGCCTTCGCCACCATCTCTCGGTACCTCACCAGGTCCGGCGAGTAGTGGAGGTGGGCTTTTCCCATGTCGGCCACGTCTCCTGGGGACTGGGACTTCTTCAGGAGTTCGTCGCCGCTGGAGAAGGCGTCGGCCCCTCCCATCTCCAGGAAAGACCCGAAGGCCTCTATGCGATCGAGGGTTCTCGCCGCCGTCTCCAGGACCCACCGGTCCCTCGTCTCGGCGTCGACCCTCTGGACGGACTCGGCCCTGACGGATATCAGCCTTTTGCCGTCCTCCGTCTCGTAGACGCTCGGCTTGCCGACGATGGAGACGAAGGCCGGAGGCTCGGTGGCTGCCAATACCTGGGCGGCGTCGGGCTGGTACTGGCCTGCGTAGACGAAGATGCTCCCCGTGGGGTCGGCGATCCTCCCCCTCCAGTACTCGACTTCGTCCCCCAGATTATCCTTCTCAGTGAGGGTTCCCACCAGAAGGACCCGGTTGCACCGCGCCCCCGTAGGGGTGATCAAGTAAAGAGGAGCGTACTGATCCTCGTTCTCCCGGAAGGATAGGTCGGAGTCCCGAAGCTCAGAGGCGAAGACCCTCCTCGCCACCTCTCTTGCGAAGCTCGCCATCTCAGATCACCGCCTCTGATTTTGCTCGATCGGCCAGGGCACGGACCTCCTCCTCGGCGACGGGGGAAAGCTGCGATATCGTCTCGACGAGGATGTACCGGTCGACGGTGGGGCCGGAGACGGTGTAGTATCTGCCCAGGAGCCTCTCCTGGATCATACCCCTCACCACCTCGTGGTCGAGGGCCTCCATCGCCATAGTCTTCGCCTCCTCCATCTCGATCCCCACGAGGCTCTCCGTCCTCTCGCGGTTGATGAGGACCTCCTGGACCTTCACCCCGTCGTCGAGGACCGCCTTTATCCGCAGGTCGTAGGTCCCCTCCTGCTTTCCGTGCTCGCCGCAGACCCCCTTCGTCAGCATCCTCCTGCAGATGGGGCACCGCTTGATCAGCCCCGATCCCTTCTGGACGTCCACCATGGCCCCCGTGAACTTCGCCTCCTGGGGGCTCACCTCGATCTCCTCCTCCAGGGGCTCGATGCCGCTCGTCCTGTTCAGCTTGATGCTGAACCTCCCCTCGAACTCGTCGGTGACGACGTTCTTGAATAGGTAGCTCTCGCCTTCGGCGAGATCGGCAAGCTCGGACTTAGCCCACTTGACGAACTTGATCACCCCAGAATCGTCGCCGATGAGACCAGTCTGGGATATCGTCTCGCTCGTAGGGTCCCAGAGCTGGACGACCTTAGCCCGGAGGTCGATCCACCGGCCGGCCTCTCCGATCTCTGAGATCTTCATCTCCTGGACCGGGCCTCCGGCCGGGGCCTCGGCAGCCACGACCTCGGAGGCGAGCTCCTCGATCCCGCTCGTCCTGTTCAGCTTGACGCTGAACCTCCCCTGAAACTCGTCGGTGACGACGTTCTTGAAGTGGTAGCTCTTTCCCGGCTCGAGCTCCGGAAGGTCCGACTTCGTCCATTTGACGAACTTGATGGTTCCCGTATCGTCCCCGACGAGGCCGGTCTGGGATATGGCGCTGCTAGAGGGCTCCCAGAGCTCCACCACCTTCACCTCCAGGTCGATCCATCGGCCCGGACCGCTGATCTCTCCCACCTTCAGGCGCTCGCTCTTCCTGGCGGAGAAGGACGTTGGAGCGATGCCGTGCTCTTTTAGAAAATAGTTGACGACGGACCGGGCAGCCTCGCCCTCGGGGACTCCGAACTTCTCAACGAGGAGCCTCAGACGGCTCTCCACCTCGTCTGCTGGAACCTCCACCTTCTGGTCCCGCAGCCGAGCCAAAATCTGCTCGACGATCTCTTTCATGACATTTGACCTCCAGTTTTTTCAATAGAGAGGCAATATCCAAGAGGCTTTCATGGTAGATAAACTTACTTCCGGCGGGGCGAAAGTAATATTGGACCAGGGGAGTGTGAGGATATCGAGATGAAGATCACGACCTGGTTTGGATATATCGACACCTCCACCGGTGAGGTCTCTCTGGCCGGTGGATCTGAGGAGACGGCAGAGAGGCTTATGGGAATATCGAGAGAGTCGATCCCCGCCTCCGCCAGAACGGCCGCCACCACCATCGGGGAGGTCTGGGCGTCGGCGGTCCAGCCCGACCTCAGAAAGCTCGCCCTGAAAGGAGGGCTCTTCGAGGGCGATGCTGAGTACAACTCCACCCTCAGATCGGTGGCCCTGGACCTGGTGAAAAGAAAGCTGCGGGCCTCGGCCGACGCCGAGGCGGAGCTCCTCCAGACAGTCGAGGCCCTCGACGACCTCAACGAGGCGATAAACGCCCTGGAAGAGAGGCTCTTCGAGTGGTCGAGGCTCACCGACGAGCGCCGCCTCCGGGGGAGAGCCCTCGCCGAGCATCTTGCCGAAGAAGAGGGGCCAGTGGGGGAGTTCGCCCGATCGATCCTCGTCCTCACCGAGACGAGGAGATCGGTCACAAAGAGCCTGGAGACGGCGACGGCCCAGATCGCCCCGAACCTCACCGACCTCGCGGGACCGATCCTCGCCGCCCGGATCATCTCCAGGGCCGGTGGGCTCAAGAGTTTATCGGAGATGCCCGCCTCGGCGATCCAGGTGATGGGGGCAGAGAAGGCGCTCTTCAAGCACCTCCGGGGAAAGGCCCCCTCGCCGAAGCACGGCATGATCTACAGGCACCCTGCGATCATGGGGACGACGAGAGCCTTTCGGGGGCGAGCAGCTCGCGCTCTCGCGGCGAAGCTCGCCATCGCGGCTCGGATCGACCGGTACTCCGGAGAGGGGGACCCCCGCCTGAAGGTGGCGCTGGACCGGAGGATCGAGGAGATCAGGGAGAGCCCGCCGAGGAGGAGGAGGAGGGGCAAGGGGAAGAGGAAGGCAAAAGGCGAGATGAGAGGCGAAAGATAGGATCTGAGGGCCAAAGCCCATCAGATTTATAACGGACGCTTCGGAATATAGGGGATGAAGAAAGGGGTAGATGATGAACTGCAGAGTTTTATCGCTGCTGATTGCTCTCTCGATGCTGCTATCGTCTCCCGGGGTGCTTGCAGACTGGAAGATCGCAAAGAGCGTAGAGCAACGATCGACCATATACCTCTCCGGATACATGGACGAGATGTTCATCTACCAGACCGAGAAGGATATAGCAGGCTCGAAGCTCGTCTACGGAACCCGGGGCAGCGGGACCGCCTCCAGGACCATGGCCACCTACGCCGACGAGGATGAGATATACTTCAACGTCCGGGGCGAGTTCCACTACCGCCCTTACCGGCCGATGGACTCAGAGAGCGACCTTCGTAAAGCGCTCCGGGCCAAAAATCTCGAGGTTGGGACAGTCGTCTCCGAGAGCTACACCGGCGGCGTGTACCTGATAAGGGACGCGACGCCTTCCAACGACGATGGGGTTATCATCCACCAGATCGGCTCGTCGAGGAGGCCGACGGTCGGCCTCGGCTCCTGGTGAAGAGAGAGCGACTCGGCTCCTGGTGACGGGGCGGAGAGCTGGGGAGGCTTCCGACTCCATCAGATTTATAACGGATGGTCCAGAATATCAAGCTTAGAAAAGGGGTTTATCATGAAGGCCAGAACTCTGCTGTCGCTCGCAGTCCTCTCTTTGATCGTATCATCTCCGACGGGGCTTGGAGCCTGGAGCATCGCCGGGAACGTCACGGAACACTCTTACATATACCTCTCCGGGTACATCGACGAGATGAAGATCTACCAGACGGATAAGGGGTTTTCCGGCCAGAAGCTCGTAGTCGGGACCCAGGGGAGCGGGATCGTCGATCGGAGACAGACCGCCTACGTCGGCGAGGACGAGATGTACTTCAACGAATGGGGGTTCTTCGATCATCGTCCCTTCGCCAGCCAGAACGCCGAAAGCGACCTTCGTAACGCCCTCTGCGCCAAGAACTACAAAATGGGGACCGTCATCTCCGAGAGCTACACCAACCTCGATTACCTGATCAAGGACACCACCATATTCCAGAACGATAACGCATCAGTCTACCAGATCGCATCCCAGGGGAGGGGGACGGCGAAGCTCGGGGCCCGGGTGAAAGACGGCTCCAAAGGCGTCACCATCATGACCTACGGCGGGACCTACATCGGCGACTTCAACATCCGCCAAGAGATCGGCTCCGGAAACCAGCTGTATCTGACCTGCCCTTAAACGATAGACCCCAAGAGGGGAGCTAGACGAGAGGACGCGGCTGCTTATTCTCCGGCAGGACCGGCAACGGCATGGTGTTTATGAGGATCGGCCGGTCCACCTCCTTCGCCCTCTCCACCAGCACCTCCTTGCCCCAACCCGTCAGGCCGAATAGAGGGACGGCGGTCCCCACCTGGACGAGGGGCCGGACCTTCTCCCGGATGTACCTGGAGGCGCAGCCAGTCACGATGTCGGCGCAGGCCAGGAGCCGCTCCGCCTCCTCTTCACCGATTCCCGTCAGGTGGACCCCGACGATGAGGATTCTGACCTTCAGCTCTTCTTCCAGGTCCCTAAGCCTCTCTGCGGCCTCCATGTCGGCGACGGTGACCGCGAACCTAGACCACATCTCGGAGGCCAGCTTTGCTCCCGCCACCTGATCGATCTTGGCAGTCTCCGGGTCGAGGACGACACCCCCCCTCTCTTCGATCCCGGCCAGAACTTCCGGTATCGGATCGGTGCTGACGAGTCCCGATATCCAGCCCCCCATCCCCTGGATGAGGCTGGGGTTGGAGGTGATCACCGTCCCGGCACCGTCGCAGACGGTGACGGCGCCATCTATGAGCCTCCGGGAGGTCGCCGTCATCATCACCTCCGAGGCGCCGAATCCGACGAAGACGTCCATCTCCAGCTTCCTTCTTGGGGTGAACATCCCGTGCTCTTTCATCCGAAACACCATGTTGGCGGCCGCGGCCTCTGGGGTTATCTCCTTTATCCCCCGGACCTTATCGAAGAGGGGACACCACCTGATCAGAGGCACCCCCGTCTCGACGACCCGCTCGTCCTTGACTTTAACCCTAGTCTTTCCCAAAAGCTCCATCTCGTCCAAGATCAATCACCGTCCAAGACTTCGAAGTAGACCCGCCTGTTGGCCCTACCCTTGTTCTCGGCCTTGAGCATCTTTATGGACCCGATCTTTCCGGTCCTCCCGACGTGGGTCCCTCCACAGGCCTGAAGGTCGACCCGAGACCTATCCTCACCGATCTGGTTGCCTGTGATCATCGCCCCCGTCTCCCGATAGATGACGGAGGAGAGGAGGTGGCAGGCGGCGTGGCTCCTCATGAATAAGTAACTCCTCTCCCGGTCGATGGACCCTGCCACCCCGTCGCCTTCGACGAGCCCCTCTCTCCCCAGCTGGCAGCAGATCTTGCCGTCGGTGAGGCCGACGTATAAAACTGAAAAACTCCTCGCAACCTCTCGCCAATAAGCCTGTATCGTGGGGCTGCCCTCCGGAGTGGAGGTAGAAGGCGGTCGTATCCAGGACGAGACGGTCGCCTTCTAGCGACCTCCTCCACCCTGGCCTCAAAGCTCTTCAGATAGCTGTCAATGATGTAGAGCCCTTTCAAGAGATCGCCTCATGAGCCTGATATTATATCGAGCTCTCCTGGGTAAGGGTCAGTAAAATCAGTTTCGATCCTTCGGAATCGAACCGGGCATAACCTTCGCCCGGTCCGGATTAGGATATAATTATTTTGAACGTAACTTATATATGGATCTATAACTACCAGACCAATGGTGACCGCATTGAGGAATGTTTCGCTACCCGCTCAGAACGTTGAACGCGATGAGTTCGCTTCGATACTGATGAAGATCGGCCTCAAGAGGAACGTGGCGAAGGTCTTGACGTATCTCGCCTGCGTCGACGAGGCCACCTCTCGCGAGATCGAGATGGGGTCGGATCTCCGGCAGCCCGAGGTGAGCATAGCCATGAGGGAGCTAAGGAAGCTCGACTGGATAGCCGAGAGGGACGAGAAGAACCCAGGGAAGGGGAGGCCCTATCGGATCTATAAGCTCAAGAAGGGGCTATACGACATCATCGACTACCTGGAGACGAACAAGAGGGCAGAGACCGAACAGGTGATGACGAAGATCGGAAGGCTCAAAGAGCTGAAGTCCTCATGACGCGGAAAACCATAGGATCTGTAACTCTTCTCTTCTAAAAGCTCATTATTCGGCTGGCGAGGACGATGGGGGGTCCATTCGCCGCCAGACGAAATTCCAGACATCTCGCCCGACGGCGCGGGTGGCGGCAGCGTTCTGACCTTCGTCCTTCAGCCGAAATGCTCCTCGAATAACTTCGGGATATCCTGGGGTCGCTCCAGCATCCCGACCCCCTCCATCGCCGCCAGCCTCTCGACGTGCTCGACGTCCTCCTTTCTTATGACGAGCAAGAGGTCTCTGCCGTCGGGGAGCTTCGTCGTCACCTCCCCCTCCCGAAAGTCTGATGGCATTATGTAGAGGGGGAGGAGGACCTTCTGGCTCATGATGGCGGCATTGGTGAGCATGGTGTCTGCGATCCGCAAGGATATCTTCGCGACGGTGTTGGAGGTGGCAGGCGCGATGAGCATGAACTCGAATCTCCCCATCTGGACCTGCCCCGCGAGGAAGGGAGCGTTGGCGTTCGCCTCCACCCAGATCTTGTCGAACTCCGCCTCCAGCTCGGGAAAGAGCTTGTAGTACTTGACGACCTGGTCTCCGGCCTTGGATATGTAGACCCTGATCTCCACATCGTCGTCATACTGGCGCCTCATCTCCTTCATCACCTCGGCAGTCTCCCGGATCCGGTCGCCGGAGCCGGTGACCCCCCAGACCACCTTCTTCTTCGGCCTCTTATCGGTCATGATATCCCCTTTATCCATCCACATATTGATTTATCTTTCCTTTTCGGAGACGGCGCCCCCCAGATGATCTGAGAACCTCCGGACGGTCTTCCTGAGGGACCTCCACCCCTCCTCGTCATCAACGACCCCCTCCAGAGTGTCCCTCGACCAGAAGGTGGCGCCGAGGTTCGCGCCGAAGGAGCCGCCGCCGACGGGGACTGCTCCGTTGAGGACGTAGAAGTTTATGATCTGCTGGATCGCCGGCTCCTGCCCCCCCATCCTGTCCCCCCCGACGGCGATCGCCATGCCGACCTTCCCCCGGAAGAAGTCGAAGTCGGCGGCCACCAGCGCCCGGCACCGGTCCATCACCGCCTTAGTCTGGGCGGAGACGCCTCCGTTGTAGATGGGGGTCGCAAAGACGATACCGTCGGCGTCCCGGAGGAGGGGGTAGAGGTCGTACATGTCGTCTTTTATCCTGCACTCCTTGTTTGAGAGACAATAATCGCAGTGGAGGCAGGGGCTGATTCTCTTGCCCCTGACCCCGAAGAAAGAGGCGGAAAATCCCCTCTCCTCCAGCATCTTCAGCGCCTCCCTCAGGACGTGGTCCGTCGCCTTCTCCCGAGGGCTGCCACATATTCCCACGATCTTCATGACGATTATATTAATTTCGTATGTGATTTATATTTATCCATTCCACCCTTCGCATCCAACTGGCACCACCCCAGCAGCTCATCACCTCACCATCGCGCCCCCACTCCAAAAGCCACCCTCATCACCTTTGGCATCATCTGGGCCGCCACCGCC
>JANKMW010000019.1 GCA_024649985.1 Methanothrix sp. | reverse complement strand
CCTTGGAGGCTTGTACTCATAGAAGTAGCGGTTGAAGTTGATCTCGTAGCCGACCTTCCCGACCTCGCCGTCCTTCTGGTCTCTGACCTGCTCGTTGATCCAGGCGTCGGGGACGTGGGGGAGAACCTCCCGCTCGAAGTACCCCCGGACGTCCTCGCCGAGGGGGACGTTCTCAGTGTCCCGGAGCTGGGGGTCGGGCTCGGGGCGTCCCTTGCCGTCTGTGGACGTGTCGGCGGCCTCGTCCCGCTCCGAGAAGGCGGCGAGGATCGCCTTCTTCATCGGGGTCGAAAGCTTCAGGTCGGCGGCTTTTGCCGCTCGCATGAGGGCGCTTTCGAACTGCGGGCGGCTTCTGAAGACGCCGCCGGGCATCTTTGAGAGCATGTCGAGGACCGCCTCCTGCTGGCGTCTTCCCTCCGCCTCCTCCCTCGCCTTCGCCTCCTTGTCCTTCTTCCGGCTTTGGGCGAGGCTCTGGAAGGCCTTCTGATCACGGAGTCGCTCGATCCGCTCGGGGCTCGCCTGATAATTCTGCTTAAGAGGCCGCTCGACGGTGACCTTCCGGTAGCCGAAGCTCTCGGTGCTGAAGATCTTGGACTGCTCGCCCTCCTCAAAGGCCTCGTAGATCGTTTTGACCTCCTCGATCTGGTCGCCGGAGATCTCGCGCCTCTTGCTCCCCAGAGACTTTCTCATGGGGACCCAGAGGGCGGTGGCGTCGATCAGCTGAACTTTGCCCCTTCGGGGCTCTGCTTTTCGGTTGGTCAGGATCCAGACGTAGGTGGCGATCCCGGTGTTGTAGAAGAGCTGCTCGGGCAGGGCCACAATGGCGTCGAGGAGGTCGTTTTCGAAGATCCAGCGTCGGATCTCGCTCTCGCCGCTCCCGGAGTCGCCGGTGAAGAGGGGCGAGCCGTTCATGACGATCGCCACCCTGGACCCGCCCTCCTCCGGCTGCTTCATCCTCGCCAGCATCTGCTGGAGGAAGAGTAGCTGACCGTCGCTGATCCTCGGGGTCCCGGCGCCGAAGCGGCCGGCGTACCCCCGCTCGGCCTCGGCCTCCACCGCGGCCTGGTCGCGCTTCCAGTCTTTGCCGTAGGGAGGATTGGCGAGCATGTAGTCGAAACGCCGATCTCTATGCCGGTCGTTGGAGAGGGTGGACCCGAACTTGATGTTCTCGGCATCCTTCCCGTCGGCGCTCTTCATGTAGAGGTCCGACTTGCACATGGCGAAGGTCTCGGGGTTCACCTCCTGGCCGAAGAGATGGACGTCGGCCTCAGAGTTGATTTCTATAATCCGCTCCTTTGCGATCGTCAGCATTCCGCCAGACCCACAGCACGGATCGTAAACCGTCCGGACGACGTGGTTGTGGCTGAGGGCTTCGGCATCCTGGCTCAGCAGAAGGGCCACCATCAGTCGGATAACCTCTCTTGGCGTGAAGTGCTCGCCGGGGTTCTCGTTCAATGCCTCGTTGAACTTTCGGATCAGTTCCTCGAAGATGTAGCCCATCTCGATGCTCGATACCTTGTCGGGGTGGAGGTCGACGCCCTTGAACCGTTCCATCACCAGAAAGAGGAGCCCCCACTCGTCCAGCTTCGAGATCGTATTCTCAAAATCGAACTTCTCCAGGACCTCCCTCATGTTTTCGCTGAATCCGTTGATGTAGGCCCGAAGGTTGCTTGCGAGGTTGGGCGCGTCCTTGAGGAGATTCTCAAAGTCGTAAAGGGAGGTGTTGTAGAAGGCGAAGCCAGAGGCCTTGCAGAGCGGAGGATCGAGGTTTTCAAGCCTGCTCTTGAGCTTGTCATTTGCCTTCAAGACCTCGGGCTTCGTCGGCTCAAGGACGCAGTCGATCCGCCGCAGGACGGTGAAGGGCAGTATCACATCCTGGTACTTGCTCCGTTTGAACGAGTCGCGGATCAGATCTGCCACAGACCAGATGAAGTTCACGTGCTTGTTGAAGTCGTTCATCTCTCCCTCGCCCCAGATGAATTTTCCCGATCGATTTTCTTATATGAGATCGATCAGATGTCTCTCGTTTATGACGATTCCTCCTGAGCCGCCATCTCCGGTCGTTTTACCGGTATTGAAAATAATCTGACTAATGATAAAAGCATACCGGCAGATGAGAGAAGAGGCGTCCAAAATCAGAGCCTGGCGGCCGGAGCATCTGAGATTCAAATATCGTCTAAAACCTCGTCTGTATGCCGAAGATTTGGGGCCCATCTTCCGCCCCTTCGTAGAAAAGAAGCCAACTCTACCCCACGATCCTCGCCACCCGCCCCACCTGGCCGTCGGCGAGCCGGACCTTTATGCCGTGGGGATGGAAGGAGGAGCTCGTCAGGATCTCCTTCACCACCCCTTCCGTCAGCTTGCCCGTCCTCTGGTCGCGCTTGAGGACGACCTCCACCTTCAGCCCCGGCTTTATATCCTTTCTATTCTTGCCGTCCATGCCCCTCCAACATCGTATCGGCCGCAACCCCTGGCCAAGGCTCTTCTCACTCTTCCTCGATCTCCAGGAGGAGGAGCTCGAAGACGAGGGTCTTTCCCGCCAGGGGGTGGTTGGCGTCGAAGGTGACCGCCTCCTCCGAGATCTCGGCCACCGTCAGCTGGAGCCTCTGCTCGCCCTTGGAGAACTCGATCCTCTGGCCGATCACCGGGGCGAGGTCCGGGGGAAGCTCCTTTTTGTCGATCTTCATCAGAAGCTCTTCGTTTCGAGGGCCGTACCCCTTCTCCGGGGCTATGGTGACGGTCTTCGCCTCCCCCGGCTTCATCCCCAAAACCGCCTCATCGAAGCCCGGTATGACCGTCCCTTTGCCGATGGTGAACCTCAGCGCCCCGTGGGTCTCGGAGCTGTCGAAGACCGTTCCGTCCTCGAAGCTCCCCTTGTAGTGGAGGCTCACGGTGTCCCCCTCTTTAGCCTGCTTCATCTTACGACTCTCCATCATCCATCCGATTTAAAGAAATTGATCGCGGAACCAACCGCGGAACCATCGCTAGATCGATCGCTAGATCGATCTCGTAACGGACCGGGGGAGACGGGCGGATCGGGCGGGGCGGATCAGGCGGACCCGGCCCCGACGATCTCCACCATCTCGATCTCGAAGACGAGGGTCATGCCCGCCAGGGGATGGTTGGCGTCGAGGATGACCGACTCCTCTGAGACCTCGGCCACCACCACCTGGAGCATCTGATCCTGGGATTGCCCTATCTGGAGGATCTGGCCCACCTCCGGCTCGATCTCCGGGGGCATGCTCGACCGGGAGACCTCCATCACCATCTCCTCGTGGCGGGGGCCGTACGCCTCCTCGGCGGGGACGTTGACGGTCTTCTTCTCGCCGGGAGCCATCCCCAAAGCCGCCGCCTCAAACCCCGGGATCACCATATTCTTTCCCAGGGTGAACTCCAGGGGGTCCCTCTCCATGGAGCTGTCGAAGACCGTCCCGTCTTCGAGCATCCCCGTATAATGAACTTTAACAACGTCGTCGGCTTTTGCACTTTCCATTTCGAAATCTCCTTGCATTTGGGGTTCTGTCGCCCAGACGATATGTAGATGACGGTTTATGTTGAAAATTCTCCCCGAATCTCTTTTCATAAGGGGGAAAATCCCCCCGATCCCCCGTTCGGTGGGGGATCTCCGGAGCGTGTAGGAGGCTGGAGGGGGATCGGGTGGGCAAAGGGATAGTGCGCAAAGGGATAGCGTGATAAGAAGGAGAGAAGGCCGCGGAGAAGGGGATGGAGGCGGAAGGAGGGGTTGGGTGCGGATGGTGAGGGAGCTTTGCGCCCCCTCAGGCTCCATCGGGGGCGTAATAGTAGTACTCTCCCGACTCCCTCTGGGACCGGTCGAGCCTCGAGCCGGGCTTGTTCACCCGGGGCCTGCGGGTCTCCTCGTCCCTCCTGAAGGTGATCCCGATTCCCTTCAGGAAGCGGTTCATCCCCTTTCTCATCTCCACCGGCGGATGGGCGACGCCCCTCTTCCCCTCCTCCCCCTCGAAGACCATCAGCTTCTCGCTGAGGAGGTCGATGAGATAGATGTCGTGGTCGACGACGAGGACCGACCTCTCGGCGCTCTCGGCGAACCTGCGCATCACCTTCGCCGCCATCATCCTCTGCTCGACGTCGAGATGGGCCGATGGCTCATCCAAAAGGTAAAGGTCCGCGTCCCTGCTGAGACAGCCTACGACGGCGACCCTCTGTAGCTCCCCGCCGGAGAGCTCGTCCATCGACTGGTCCAGGAGCTTCTCGATCCCCATGGGCTTTACGAACTCCGACTGGTAGTGGCTGGAGTCGAACTCCCGCGTCATCTTCCGAAGGAACCCCTCCACCGACAGGTCGGTCTCAGCCTTCAGGTATTGGGGCTTGTAGGATACCTTCAGCTTCAGATGGAGCCGTCCCTCCGTCGGCTCTTCGATACCCGCCAAGAGCTTGATGTAAGTGCTCTTTCCGATGCCGTTGGGCCCCAGGATCCCCACCACCTCGCCCCTCCTGATGACCCCCGCCTCCGCCTCCAGGAGAAAGCCGCTGTACCTCTTCGAGAAGCTCTCGTACTCCGCGAGGATGGGGACGTCCTTTTCGGCCCGGGGGGCATGGACCTCGAATACGATCGGCTCCGACCTGACCCTGACGTTCTCCTCGGAGAAGTAGCCCTTTATGTACTGGTTGATCCCCACCCGCACCCCCTTCGGCCTGGTTATCACCCCGTAGGCGCCGGGGGTTCCGTAGACGAGGTGGACGTTCTCGGCCAATAGATCCAGGAGGGCGAGGTCGTGCTCCACCACCATCACCGACCTCGTCTCCGCCAGATCTCTGATCGCTTCGGCGGCGTTGATCCTCTGGTAGATGTCGAGGTAAGGGCTGATCTCGTCGAAGAAGAAGACGTCGGCATCTCGTGCGGCGCAGGCCGCTATCGCCACCCTCTGCAGCTCCCCGCCGCTGAGGCTCGAGATCTCCCTCTCCATCAGGGAGAGCAGGTTCAGCCTCTCGGCGAGCTCCGAGAGGGCGCCCCGTTCGTCGGTCTTCTCCAGAAGGGCTCCGACGGTCCCCGAGAAGCTCTTGGGTATCCGGTCGACGTACTGGGGCTTGTAGGCGGTCTTCACCCCCCGCTCTCCCACCCGCCGGAGGTAGTCGCCGAGGGCGGAGCCGGAGTAGTCGTCGATCACCTCTCCCCAGGAGGCTCCCCTCCCGAGGTTGGGGGTCAAAAGGCCGGAGAGGATGGCGACGGCGGTGCTCTTTCCGATCCCGTTGGGGCCCAAAAGGCCCGTCACCTTCCCGACGGTCGGGACGGGGAGGCCGTAGAGGGCGAAGCCGTTCTCGCCGTAACGGTGGGTGGGGTTCTCCAGCTCGTCGGGGAGGTTTATGATGGTGATCGCCCCGAAGGGGCACTTCCGGACGCAGATACCGCAGCCGACGCAGAGGTTTTCGGTGATCTGCGGCTTTCCGTCGGGGAAGGTGATCGTCTCGTCCCCGGTCCTCACCGGCGGGCAGAAGTACTCGCACTCCCGGACGCACTTCTTCGGCTGGCACCGATCTCTATTGATGACGGCGATCCTCAAAGGTTCCACCCCGTTTCAGTTGATGAGGAGGGTCCAGGATACGAGCCAGAGGTCAACGGCTATGAACTCGACGTAAAGCCAGTCCTTGGCCTTGAACTCCTCGACCTTTATCTTCAGGTATGGATATGTGAACTTCTGGATGTAGAAGGTGAAGCCGATGACGAGGATCATGACGAAGTACCACGGGTAGATCATCCCCACCGACCCTTCCTCGGGGACTCCAGTTCCAAAGAGCTGCAGGCTCGCGAAGCCGAAGATCACCCCCAGAAACGCGGGGTAGATGGTCATGACTATCCCATCGGACCTGGCCTTCTTCCTCTCCGCCGCATCCATCTTTGATGCGGTGATCTTCTTCTCATCTGCCGCCTTCGACCCGTCTGGGCCCGCAGCTGCTCCATTTTGAGCGCTCTTCGACCTCTTCCTCTTCTTGGCCATGGGATCCTCCCTGCCCTGGGTGGCATCATATCTTAATAGCGTTTTGGTCTCGGGCTGCCGCCCCCTTTTCGCCACCTTCCGTCCTCCCGGCCCAGGGCGAGGCAAAGTCCAAGTAGTATTGATGCAAAAAGGTACGGGATGCTTCCGGCTACCGTCGCAGACTCGTCGGTCTTCATATGCGGGAAGGGGTTCGAGGGAGAGGTGGTCACCGTCCCCGGCGTCGAGGGAGAGCTTCTGGACATCGGCTCCAGGATGAGGCTACAGATATCCGGGGCGAGGATAGAGCCCCCTTCCCGAGACGCCCTCGCGAGGGCTAGGGCCGGAGCCGAGAGGACCGGCGACGCCGCCGTCCTCTCCGAGGTCGACCTGGAGCTTCTGGCTAAAGCCCTGGAGCTCTCTGCGACCCTAGCCACCGACGATTACGCCCTTCAGAACGTGGCCCTTCATCTGGGCCTCCGGGTGGAGACGGTGGCCCAGCCCAGGATTAAGAAGATCTTGAAGAGGACCCAGAGGTGCCCCGGATGCGGCAGGCCCTTCGAAGGAGAAGACTGTCCCGTCTGCGGCACGACGAGAAGGAAGAGAAGAGGGGGGTTATTATGAAAAATATAGATAGTTTGATAGAGACCGCCGCCGAGCTGAAGGCGGAGGGGTTGGTGGAGGGACAGATCGCCGAGGAGCTGAACATCTCCAGGGAGACGGTGACGTGGCTTCTGACCCATGGCGAGAAGAGGTCGGGGGTCCAGGGGCCAAAGGACGTCTCCGTAGACTGGTCCTCCATAGGGAAGAGCTCCATAAGGCTCCGGCAGGTCTCCATGGCCCTGACCGACATGATCCTGGAGTGTCTCGAATGCTCCGACGCCGACGTCGACGTCGTCGTGGGGATCGCCCTCTCCGGCGTTCCCATCGCCGGCATGGTCGCCGAGGAGCTGGGGGCGGAGCTGGCGGTCTACACCCCGACGAAGCAGAGGTGGTCTCAGGAGAAGGGGGAGGCGGAGTTCAAGGGGATATTCAGCACCAACTTCTCGGACGTCTCCGACGCCGAGTGCGTCATCGTTGACGACGTCATCACCTCAGGGAGGACCCTCGAGGAGGCGGTGGAGGAGCTGAACAATCACGGCGCTTCGACGAATGCCATCGGCGTCCTTCTGGACAAGAAAGGGGTCGACGATATCCTGGGAGTCCCCGTCTCCTCACTCCTCCAGATCATCAGGGTGAACTGAAGATCGGAGCGAGGATAGGATCGAGGGGCATGAGACGGCTGGAGGGGGAGGCCCCCATCTCCATATCCAGCACCCTAAAAATTTATATGCACATCCGACCACTTAATAGAAGGAGGATCATCATGAGCCTGAATATCCATCATACAGCCCCTTTGGCAGCCCTGGCGCTCCTCATCGCCCTGGCGTCGCCGGCCTTTGGAGAGGACGGCTCGACAGCAAAGGCTTCGAGCTTCGGAGACGTCAGTTACAAGGCCTTAGACCCGATCCATCTCGGCAAAGAGGCGAAGCCTCTCTACCAGGTCGACACTTACTTCAGGATAAAGGACCTGCGGGAGATCGCCGCCAGGGATAAGGGGCTTTACGTCGTACGGCAGAAGTCCTTCCTTGGGACCTACGAGCTGGGAAGGAATGCCAAGCCCCTCTACGACGTCGCGGCTTACTTCAGGATAAAGGACCTGCGGGAGATCGCCGTCAGGGATAAGGGCGCTTACGTCGTCCCGTCCGAGACCGGTCAGGAGCCGACGAAACTGGGCGGGAAGCCCAAACCCATCAACCAGATCGACTCACGACTCCGGCAGAAGGAGCTCCGGGAGTTAGGATCCGGAGTGAAGGAGGGGGTCTTGATCCCCTCGAAGATCCGGGCTTGAAGAGGGGACACCTCCACAGGCAAAACCGTATCATTGAGGCGGGCGGGCCGCCGGCCTCAAAGATACTTCTGAATTTTATTCGTGAGGGTGGTCTTGGGGTAAGCTCCCACCATCTGGTCGATCAGCTCGCCGTTCTTGAAGACGAGCATGGTGGGTATCGCCATGATCCCGTACTTGCTGGAGGTCTGCATATTCTCGTCGACGTTCAATTTTGCGAAGACGACCTTCCCTTTCATCTCTTTGGCCAGCTCCTCGATCACCGGGGCGATCATCCTGCAGGGTCCGCACCACTCCGCCCAGCAGTCCACGATGACGAGAGGATACCTGGCCACCACGTCGCCGACGGTTCCGTCCGTCAGCTTGACGGGGCTGTCGGGATAGTCCGCATTTGGTTCGTTTGCCATCTTTTTCATCTCCTCGAGCTTCTTTCTCCTTATCCTTTCAAGCTCCTCGTCCAAAGATCACACCTCTAACCTCTCTTTGGCCTCGACGATCAGGGATCTGAAGTGGTCCAGGTCCACAGCCATCTTCTGGTAGGCACAGAGGGTGAAATCGAGAAATTCGATGAGCCCATCCTCGCGGTCGTCGGCGTCGCCGAGGGTGTCCAGGAATATGGCGCCCTTGAAGGGGGCGAGCTGGAAGCGGGCCTCCTCGCGGCTCCAGTTCATCCGCTCGAACATATCCCTCCAGCTCTCGACCCAGCCGGGGGAGAGGTAGAAGTAGAGTCCCCGGGTCGCTATCTCCTCCACCTTCTTTCGAGTAATGAGAGCGTCGATGCAGTTCTGGCACCTCATGAGGACGGCGTTGTAAGGGGCGAGGATCTCACCGATCCGGGGATGGCACTCGCCGTAGGCGACGATGATCCCCTCATGCTCTTTGCACCTCTCAAGCTCTGCCTTCAGCGCCTCCTCAAGGTCGTCGAAGTCGACGTGAAGCCCCGCCTCCAGGTAGCGGACCTCGAAGGGGAAGTCGAGCTTCTCCGATATCTTCTCGATCTCATCCTTGAATATGCCGCAGGCGATGATCGCGTACATGGACAACCCTAGAGTCGTCGGGATGTTATATATCGCTTATCCGATGGGGATGCTCACAGAAACGGGAGCCGTATTCCAAGCCCCTTCTCGACGGCGGTCCTGTAGACCCTCGATGCCGTCGCAACGTCCTGGATGGCGAGGCCGGTGGAGTCGAATACGGTGATCTCATCCTCGTTCGTCCGACCCGGGACCTTCCCTGCCACCACCTCGCCGATGGTGGCATAAATGTCCTCAAGGGCGATGAGCCCCTCCGCCAGGGGGACGTTCACCTCCCCGGAGTGGGTGGCCTGGACGACGTCGTCGACGACGACCTTCGCCCTCCTGAGGATCGCCGGGTCCAGCTCCTCCTTTCCTGCGGCGTCGGCCCCGATGGCGTTGATGTGGGTCCCTTCGTTTATCCAGTCGTCCTTCACCAGGGGCTTTCGCGACGGGGTGGTGGTGACGAGGATGTCGGCATCGCAGACCTCTTTGATATCGGTGGAAATCTCGAAGGTGGCGTCGAGAAAGGTCCTGCTCTCTTCTTCAAGAGCCCGGCACCGGTCGAGGGATACGTCGGCGACCTTGACGGCCTCGATATCGAAGGCCTCCGCCAGCCCCAGAAGCTGGCTCCTTCCTTGAGCTCCGGCGCCGACGATCCCCACCGTCTTGGAGCTCTTCTTCGCGAGGTACTTGGCGCCGACGGCTCCCGCCGCCCCCGTCCTCATGTTGGTGAGGAAGGTACCTCCCATGACGGCGATGGGGGCACCCGTCTTTGGGGAGTTAAGTATCACCAAAGCCATCACCGTGGGAAGGCCCGAGCCGGGATTCTCCGGATGGACGTTGACGACCTTCACCCCCGTCGCGTCCATCTCCTCCAAGTAGGCGGGCATCGTCCGCAGGTCGCCGTCGTACTTTTTGTAGATGAGGTAGGACTTGGGCGGCATCTGGACCGTCCCTCGGCCGGCCTCCCGGAAGGCCTCTTCCACCGCCTCCATCGTCCCCTCCATCGAGAGCGACCCCTTCACATCCTCCTCAGATAGCCAGAGTATCTCCAAATAGTTCCCTCCAGACCCTATAGACCCTTCCCGTGAGATGTCATCTGGCCCGGGGATGGAAAAGGCTATCCCCCCGGCCGATGGAGTTTCGTTGAGATGGAACGGTACGACGTCGCCGTCATCGGGGCCGGGCCTGCGGGATCGATGGCGGCGAAGAAGGCGGCCAGCGCCGGAGCGGAAGTCGTCATCTTTGAGGAGCACCCCCGGGCCGGCTGGCCCGTCCAGTGCGCGGGGCTTTTGGGGGTGAGGGCGGTGGAGGAATCGGAGCTGCCGCCGGGCTCCTTTTTGATCAGGCCCCTCCGGGGGGCGAAGGTCTTATCGCCGGGGGGTCTTCAATCGGCATTCAAGGCCCCTGAGACGAAGGCGTGGGTCGTCGATCGGAGGCTCTTTGACCGGGCGCTCCTGGCGGAGGCGGCGAGGGCGGGGGCCGAGGTGATGATGGCCTCCCCAGTGACGGACCTTGTGAGGGGCGGAGGGCGGTCCGTCCTCGCCGTCGGCCGTGGCCCCGACCGGCGGAAGATTGAGGCAAAGGTCGTCATCTCCGCCGAGGGAGCGGGGGCCCGGATCGCGAGGCGGGCAGGGATCGGGCCGCCGAGGGTCCTCCTCTCCTCAGCCCAGGTGGAGCTACCTATCGAGGTCGGCGACCCGGAGATGGTGGAGATATTCCTCGGCCAGGAAGTCGCCCCCGGTTTCTTCGGCTGGGCGATCCCGGCCCAGGAGGGGGCCGCCAGGGTGGGGCTATGCTGCCGGGAGATGGGCTGCTTCCATCTGAGAGGCCTTCTGAAGAGCCCCCAGATCCGCAGCAGAATCCGGGGCGGCCCCTTACACCTGGCCTTCGGCGGGCTTCCCCTGGGGCCGCCCGCATCGACCGTCGCCGATGGCTTCATCGCCGTCGGAGACGCCGCGGGGCAGGTGAAGCCCACCTCCGGCGGCGGGATCTATCCGGGGCTCGTATCCGCCAAGATCGCCGGGGAGGTGGCCGCGGCGGCGGCCTGCGAGGGGGACTCTTCCGCCGCGAGGCTCTCCGAGTACGAGCGGAGGTGGCGGGCTGCCCTGGGCCGGGAGATCCGCCTGGGGATGATCGTCCACAGGTTGAGGGCGGTGATGGCCGACTCCGAGATGGACGATCTTATACGTCATCTCAGAGATGAGGAAGATCTGACCAGGATCATCGAGGAGGTGGGGGACGTCGACCTCCCGAGCCGGGCGATCAAGAAGGTGGCGCCGAGGATGGGCTTTGCCGGTATCGGGATGGCCAAGATCCTCCTTCGCCATCGAGAGATCTTTAAATGATCGCGCAGGTCCGACCTCACCTCAAATCCACCTCGATCCTGCTCGACCCGTCGTCATCCTCAACGACGAGGATCGAGTTGTCGAACTGACCCTGGACCTCGCCTATGTGGCTTATGGCGAAGATCTGGGGGAACCGGTCGTCGAGGCTGCGGAGCATGTTGATCATGCTCTCCCGGTGCTCCACGTCCTGGCTTCCGAAGACCTCGTCGAGGATGAGGAAAGAATAACCTGGGCCGTTAGATGAGAACCTCATCAGGTATTCGCTTATGGCTACCCGGACGGAGACTGCGATCATGTCGATCTCGCCGCCGGAGTAGCGGGATATGGGGTAGAAATCCCCCTCGTCCTCGACGAGGATGTTGAAGTCGTCGTCGATGCCGATCCTTCCGTACTTTCCCGTCACCTCCCGGAGGATCCTTCCCGCCTCCTCTGCGATCTCGTTTCTTATCCGGACCAGGATCGCGTCCATGAACCGGTTGGCCAGCCCCCTCGTCGTCTCGACGACCTGGACCCGGACCCTCCGACAGGCCGCCTTCTCTTCCAGCTCCTCCTTCCGGGCCGCCTCCCTATTAAGCCGCTCTAGCTCCCCCTCGGCGAGGGCGAGGCGGATGGCCAGCTGCGACCCCCTCTTCCTCGCATCTTCGAGCCGGAGGCCGGCCCTCTCCAGGGCCGCCTCAGCCTCCTCATATGCTCCATCAGAGAAAACCAGGATAGAGAGCCGCTCCTCCGCGTCGGCGATCTCCCCGGCGAGCTTCGTCGCCGCCGCCTTCGCCTCCTCTAGATGGAGCCTCACCTCCCCCTCGGCGGCGAGGGCGAGCCTGACCTCGGAGGCGAGAGCCTCGGCCTTCTGTAGCTCCTTTGCCTCCTCCCGGAGGCTTTTATCTGCGGCGGGGCTGAAGCCGAGGAGCTCGATCTCCCCTTCGACCTCTTCGTACCCCTTCTTGAGCCTCTCCACCTCCCTCTTTGCCGAGAGGACGGCCTCTTCTAGATCCGGGATCTCTCCGGTACGGTGCTCCAGGGCGGTGAACCTATGGTGGTCCTCCCGGAGGGAGCCTATCCTCTCCCTGAGCCTCGACCTCTCCTCCTCGTCGTACCCGAGTTTCGCCATCATCTCTGCCAACGAGGAGAGCTTCTCCAGGGAGGCCGCGAGGTACCTGGATGCCTCCTCCAGCTCCACCCTCCTCTTTGGGATCTCCTCGATCCGGACGGTGAGAATGGCGTGCTCTGCGACCAGGTCATGAAGGGCTCCTGCCTCCGCCTCGAGCCGTTCGAATATCTCCGGGTCGAAATCTGCGGGTCCGACGGCCTCGATATCGGCTTTTATCTTCATCGCCTCGTCCAACAGCTCTGAGATCCGGGCGGATAGCCCCCTCTTCTCGGCGAGGATCTCTCCAGCCCTCGCCTTCAATCCGGTCAGGGCGGATAGATCGATCCGGAGCTCCTCTGCCGATCTTGCCGCCCCCTCCCGCCGGGAGAGCGCCTCTCCCCTCAGCTCTTCGAGGCAGGATATCCTCTCCTCGGCCTTCGAGGCCGCCGTCCCGTACTTCTCCAGGAGGAGGTCCCTCTGCCCCGCGAGGGGCCTCTCGCAGGCAGGGCAGAGGCTCTCTTCGCCCAGAGCCTCGATCCTGGACCTCTCCTCCGCGGCCTCCTCCAGCTCCCGCCTCGATACGGAGATCTTCAGGTTCAGATCGGCGATCTCACCTTCCAGCGACTTTTTGAGCCGGTCGATCTCCTCTCCCCTCTTCTGGAGGTCGGCCTCCCTCCCCGTCAGGTCGCCGAGTTCTGAGATCTCTCCGTCGAGGGCGGCGACCTCGGCCCTGAGGGAATCGATCCGGGAGGCGACGGCAGCCTGCCTCTCCCCCAGCTCGGATAATCGCCTCCTCTTCTCCCTCTCATTCTTCTGCCGCGAGATCTCCGCTCCGAGGGCCCGATATCTATCGACGGAGGGAAAAATCTCCTCCATCCGGCCCTTCGCCGCCAAAAGGCCCAACAGAGCCTCCTTTGCCCTGGCGATGTTCTCCCTCGCCGCCTCCTCCCTCCCCCTCTCCTCCCCGGCGAGGGCTGAGAGCTTATGGTACCGGTCCCGCTTCGACTCCAGGGCTTCGAGATCAGAGATGAGCCGGCGGTACTCCTCCTCCCGGGGCTGGATCGACTCCATCTCCCGCCTCTCCTCCAGTAGCCGAAGGAGCCTCGTCCCAGCCTCTTTCAGGCCGCGGGATCTACCCTCCATCTCGGCCTTCGCCCTCGCCCGAAACTCCAGGAGCTCCTGGTGGCGGACCCTCTTGGGCTCCAGCTCCTCCAGCCGCCCCCTCACCGATGCTAGGCGGGCGAGCTTCGGCTCCAGCTCGAAGAGCCGCCACCTCCCCTCCTCGATCTCCGAGAGCCTTTTTTCGTCGAGGAGTACCGCCCTCCTCCTCTCCTCCAGATCTCGGGAGAGCCGGTCGGTCTCTCCTCTGAGATGGTCCCGGGTCCGCCTCCGTTCCAGTTCACCCTCCAGGGTCCTCCGCCTCTTCTCCGCCTCAATGGCGAGATGAGACTCCTCCTCTCTTGCAGCAGCAAGCTCATCCCTCGTCTTGGAGACCTCTTTCTCAAGGACGGCGATCATCTCGCCGACGTCGCCGATCTCGGCGAGGGCCCCTTCGAGCCTCCCGATCTCCCCCTCGGCCTCCTTCAGGTCGGACCTGATCTCCTCGATCGCCCTGTCCCTGACCTCGTCGAGGCCCAGGAGGGCGAGGAGGTACTCCCGCTTCTCCGAGCCCCGATCTCTTATCAGGTTGTCCAGGTCCTTCTGCCTCGCATAGAAGGTCTTCATGAAGTCCGAGAAGCTTATCCGGAGGATCTCTCCGAGGCGGCCGTCCACCTCCCGGGTGCCGTTGGCAACCAGGACCCCGTCGATGGAGAGCCTCGCCTCCGGCGTCATGTTCTTCCCCCTCATCGCCCGGAAGATCGTCACCTCTTTCCCGTCCGAATAGAGTGAGAGCTTCACCTCCAGGTCGTCCCTCTCCGAAGCCCGGGAGTTCTTGATGAAATCGCGCCTCACCGTCGAGGCCCTGGAGCCGTAGAGCGCCCAGGCGATCGCCTCGACGATGGTGCTCTTCCCCGAGCCGTTACCTCCGACGATCCCGGTGAGGCCGTCCTGGAACTCGACTCTGACGGAGCCCCTATACTTTTTAAAGTTATTCATTGAGAGGCTATTTAGCCGCATTGAAACTCTCCGTCGTCCTCTTCTCCGAGATCCGCGCGAGCAACTCGGTCCCGTAGGCTATGACATCATCTCTGATGGCGGCGGGGATGGCGTCACCGGCCGCCTCTTCGTCGAGAAATTTTCGAAACTCCTGGGGCAGATCTCTTGAGTCCATCGGCTCGGTCTCATATCGTACGGGGTCGTCTGCAAACTCCGGGAGGATCTCAAGGTGGAGCGGCTCAGCCCTCAGCTCTCCCAAGAGCCTCTGGCTGAGGGACCTGTAAGCCTCCCTCGAGATCTTCGAGAGCTTCAGCCTGATGATCTTATCTTTCAGGCCCAGATCGTCGCAGACGGATCTTATCAGTCCCTCCACCTCCCGGGAGGAGAGGCCGCGGCAGTCGACGGGGTCGAGATCCCGCATGTACTCATCCTGGATGGGGATCTGGGTCACCTTCCCGGATTCGAGGTCGACGAGGAGGAGGCCTTTATCGTCGCCGGCCTCGTTGAACCTGAAGTACTCGACAGAGCCGCTGTACCAGCCGTTCTTCGCCACCTTTGCCTGGCCGTGGTAGTGGCCCAGGGCGATGTAGGAGAAGTCGCCCTTGAGGAAGCTCTCTAGCAGCTGGTGCTCCCCCACGGTCCGGAGCCTCCGGTCCCATAAAGCCTCGACGAGGCCGTGCATCACCAGGACGTCCCTTCCTCCCGACCTCTCGGCCCTGTAATCCTGCATCTTACGAAACTCCGCCAGGTAATCCTCGGGGCCGAGGCAGAAGGGGATGCAGTGGAAGGTGGTGTCCCCAACTTCGAAGGGCTCGTACCGGTACTGGTGGGCGATATGGACCCCCTCCATCCCTTCGAAGAGGGTGAAGGGGGAGAGGGCGGCGTAGCTCTTGGGGGCGTCGTGGTTTCCGCTGATAATGACCACGGGAATCCCCGCCTCCACCAACTTTTCCAGGTTCTGCTGGAAGACGTAAAGGGGCCTGATCCGGGGGCGGACGTGGTGGAAGACGTCGCCGGCGTGGACGACGGCGTCGGGGGATAGGTCGATGATCTTATCAACGGTCCTGGCAAATCCCTGGTAGACCATCTCCTCTCTCTGGTTTCTCCCCCACCGGTCGACCCGGCCGTAGGCGGAGAAGCCGAGGTGGGAGTCTGCCATGTGGACGATCTTCATGAGCTATCTCCTGGATCTAATCGGGGGGAGGGGTAAACCCCCTCCTCTCTTCCCTCTTCTCAGCCGACCCCTCCCCGTTGAGCCGGTCCAGGTACTCCTCGTAGAGGTGGACCCTCGCCGGGACGGGGAAGGGGATCTTCAGGGTGCTGACGATCGCCTCCCCCTTCTCCAGGGTCTGGATCTCGACGTCCAGAGACGATAGATCCTGCTTCGCCGACTCCTCGAGCCGCGTCCTGTCGTTTCTGTCGGCGAGGCCGAGGATGACGAAGGTGTTGAACTGGGAGAGGAGCTGCTTATCGATAAGCTTCGGCTGCTGAGTTATGGCGCAGAGGCCGACGCCGAACTTGCGCCCCTCCCGGGCGATCGACTCGAACCGGGCGAGGCTCCCTTCGCCGCCGCCCAGGACCCGCTGCGCCTCCTCGACGGTGATGAGGCACCTCTTTCCCCTCTGCCCCTCGGCGCTCTCCTTCTTGTACCGGTCGAGGATCGACCGAGATAAGATCGATAGAAGAAAGAGCTCGCTCCTCTCGCCGAGGGTGGGGATGTCCACCAGGACGACCTTTCCTGCCAGGAGGTTATTTACGATGCCGGGGATGCTGGAGGTGAGGTCCGATATGTAACGGTTCTTGTCCAGGATCGTTCTGATCGTCCTGCTTATCCTTCCAACCGTCTTCTCGTGGAACCCCTCGGCGATCATCTTAGCGCCCCCCTCGGGGGTTAGGAGGTCGTCGAGCCAACCGTCCCCGTAAAAGACCCTTGATACCGCCTCCAGCGCCTCCCTTTGTGCGGGGGTCCAGTCGTATAGGACCTCTATATCTCCGGGGAGGATCTCGTTTCTCTTCACCGTCAGGTTTGAGACGAGGGGGTCTTTCAGGTGCCTTTTATCGGTGGAGTAGCAGACGATCCCGTCTCTGTACCGGTCGAGGTGGAGGAGCCCCTTCGTCCCCTCCGCTCCGAAGATGTACTCGCCGTGGGGGTCGACGATGAGAAGGCCGAACTTCGACTTCTTGGCCGAGGCCATCTTCATGCAGGAGGCGGCGAAGACCTTCATGAAGTTCGATTTGCCCATGCCTGTAGTCGCAAAGACCCCCATGTGGTGGTCCATGGCGTCGCTGTGGAGGGCGACGGGGATCTCCTTT
This sequence comes from Methanothrix sp., assembly GCA_024649985.1. GTDB lineage: Archaea > Halobacteriota > Methanosarcinia > Methanotrichales > Methanotrichaceae > Methanocrinis > Methanocrinis alkalitolerans. Next base: position 4,432 of record JANKMW010000019.1, on the reverse strand, counting down.
ACGTCCCGGCTCCCGTTCCTGAGCCTTCCCACCTCGATATCCCCCATCACCTCTCCGAGGAACCGCAGCTCCTCCTTCTCCGCCTTAGTAACGGGGGAGAACTTGGCGGGGATCGTCCTCGACTTTCTAAACCGCTCCCTTCCCCCATCCTCCTTGGTTATGCAGCCGAGGGGCTCTGCCACCACCCGGCAGAATATATGGTCGGAGTCGTAGAAGCCGTCGCCCCGGATCACCGTGTCCCAGTTTCCGTCGTAGTTGGAGTCGTGGCGCAGGTCGGTGATCCTGGCGAGGAAGGTGGCGCCTCTCTCCGCCCTTCGATCGTGGATCGATACGATCTCTCCCAGCTCCACCCACTCCTCGCTCGGGACTATGAAGTGGTACTCCCGGACGTCTTTTGATATTATCCTGAAGTAGGGGTTAGAGCTTTCGTCCATGGTTATGGTCTGGGGCTTTCTGCCGATTCTGGCGAGACCCTCCGGGGGGGCGCTCTCCTGCCCCCGGGGCTCCTTCCATCTTTCATCAGATAAATTTGCCATTCTATCTCCTCTTGATCGAATCGAGGATCTCGTGATAGTCGAGGGCTCCCCGTATATCTCCTTCCGCAAACCCTAGCCCCCGGAGCTCCTCGAAGAGGGATAGTCGGGTGAAGTCTCGCTCCTGGACCGGGATCTTCATCTCCTGATGAGCCCTGAAGAGAGCGTGGGGGTAGCCGGGGCTCTCGGAGGAGCTGGAGTAGAAGGCGACCCGCCCGAGGATCTCGTCTATCGACTCTGCCGCCCGGCCGGGGGCGTCGATCCTGAAGGCGTGGGTCGAGGCGGGGTGGAGCCGGGCGCCGAAGGTCTCGCCACCCCAGGGCTCCTCTCTCATCGCCCTCCTGCCGCTGAGCTGGACTAGCCAGGGGCTGCCGGGGACGGCGGCGAAACCGAGACGATCGACGCTCCTGAGGAGGGGCCTGGCTATCCCCCGGCCCCAGGAGAGCTGGCTGGACTTGCTGATGGCGAGGAGGTCCACCCCCCTCTCCCCGGCCCGTTCGAATATGCTGGTGAAGACCTCCCGGTGGTAGGGCTCCCTCCAGAGGGAGAAGCTCCCGTCGTAGAGGACGAGGTCGCCGCCTTCTGCCTCCAGGACCGCCTCGAAGAGGGCGACGTGCTCCTGGAGGTCCCGATAGAAGGTCGGCATCCGGTCGATCTCCTCGGCCGTCTTCAGCAGGAAGGGCTCCTCGATGCCGAAGATCCCCCGGCGAAACCGGTCGAAGGATCTCTGGTAGTTCTCCCGATCGGCGACGAAGAGGTCGTCACAGGTGATGGAGGTCTTCTCCCACTCAGTCCCGCGGTAGACGACGTAGCCAGCCCTGATCCTGTTCAGGCTGACGGCTCCAAGGTCGAAGACGACGACGTTGGACCCGTCTATGGCGAAGATCCGGCCGTCGAACTCCTGGGGGACGATCTCGCGAAAGTCATTTTCGCGGATGCCCGTCTCCGCCTCGAACTCGTCAGGGTCGACGGGGGCGAGGTACTCCATCAATGCCCGCGCGGCCTCGGCGAGCTTCTCCCTCTCGATCATCTCGGACTTTGGTTGGCGGTCGATGTATATACCGATTTTGAGGGTGTCGAGCAAGTAATACCCGGGGATGTTGGCTGGACCGTCTTCCCGTCCTGACAAAGAGACAGCGATTCCAAAAGCCTCAAAAAGTCTCATGCTAAATAGCGGTTGTAGAGGTAGATTACAATGGCAGAGAAGAACCTTATCGCCTGGAACCTCGACGCCGGGGATTACCCCGCGTCGGAAGAGTTGGACGAGAAGCTGAAGTTCCTTTTGAATTACGCGGTCCTGGCCCCCTCGGGGCCGAACAACCAGCCCTGGAAGCTCGCCGTAGACGGAAGCGAGGTCACCGTAAAGGCCGACTTCGGCCGGACCCTCCCCGACGTCGAGCCGACGAACAGGACGATGTACATGAGCCTCGGCTGCGCCCTCACAAACCTCCTCGTCGCCGCCGAGCACTTCGGTCTGGGCTACCGGGTAGAGAGGTTCCCAGAGGGGATCGACGCCGAGACGATAGCGACCGTCAAGTTTGAGGAGGAGGCCGCTCCAGCGCCGCAGTTTCCGCCATACCTCTTCGACGAGATCACCGAGAGGCACACCAACCGCGGCGCCTACGACGACCGGCCCATCGAGGCCGATAAGATCGAGGCGATGAAAAAGGCCGTCGGAGACGGGGGCTTCCGCCTCGACGTCCTCACCGACCCGGCGGAGAGGGCGGCGATGGCCGAGGTCCTGGGGGAGTCCCACAGGATACAGCTCGGTAACAAGGCCTTCCGAAAGGACCTGGCCCGGTGGATCAGGAGAAACGACGAGGACGCCTGGGACGGCCTTCCCGGCTACGCCTTCGGCTACTCGGACTTTGAGTCCTACTTCGGCAAGTTCATCTTCGGGACCTTCGACACCTCATCTTCCAGGGCGAAGAAGGAGATGGGGCTGATGAAGGCCTCCCCGGCGGTCGGGATCCTTTCCACAGACGCCGAGGACAAAGGAACCTGGGTCGAGGCGGGGATGAGGTTTGAGCGGCTCTTTCTTACGGCGACGAAGCTCGGGGTCAGGTTCGACCTCTTCAGCCAGCCTGTGGCGATCGACGAGCTCCGCCGGAAGATGGTCGAGATCCTCGGCGTCGAATATCCCCAGATCCTCATCAGGATGGGGTACGCTCCCCCGGCGAAGCACACCCCCCGCAGGACGGCGGAGATGGTCCTCGCCGGGAGGTGACCAGAGCCCTGATGAGGATTTGCTTCAGAAAGAGACGTCGGGGATGAGGCTTCGACCTCTCTTGATTCAGGATATTCGCATAAGGTTATTATCAGAGGCGGTCCATGAACCTGGTTGGAGGAAGAAATGTATCTGAGCATAAGGCGCTACAAGACCGACGAAGAGCACGTTGGCGAGGTGATGAGGCTCGTAGAGGACAGGTTTCTGCCGAAGGTCCGGGAGATCCCCGGCTTCGTCAAGTACTACGGGGTGGACTGCGGCGACGGCCTCGTCGCCTTCATAAACTTCTTCGAGACCGAGGGCGGGGCCGAGGAGTCGAACAACATCGCCTCGGAGTGGGTTAAGGAGAACCTCTCCAACTACTTCCCCCTCCCCGCCGACATCACCGCCGGAAAGGTGATGGTGAGGGGCGAGAAGGAGAGCTGAGCCGTCCGGGGCAGGCCCCGGGGCCCAAAGAGAACCCCAGACCGTCTGACGGAGGAGGAAGGCGGGGCGGGGTTGGCCCAGCGAGGCCGAAGTGACTTGAAAGAAGCGGTTTATGGTTGGGAGGAGGTGGCGAATATGGCAGAGATCAGGACCCGTCCTTTTGGGAAGAGCGGCCTGGATTTGACAGTGGTGGGGCTGGGGGGCGAGGGGATTCTTCGGACCTTCGGCGAGGAGGCGAGGGCGGCGGAGGTGATCGAAGAGGCCGCCCTCCAGGGGATCGGCTACTTCGACACCGCCCCCGCCTACTCAGGGAGCGAAGGCTACTACGGCACCTTCTGGCGGTCCCACCCCGAGCTTCGGGACCGGATATTCCAGACGAGCAAGTCGGCGTCTCGGACCGCCAGAGGCGCGCGGGTCGACCTGGACCGGACCCTCAAGACCCTGGGCATCGACGGCCTCGACCTATGGCAGATCCACGACGTCAGGACCCGCCAGGACCTCCGGGAGATCGAGGGGCCGGGCGGGGCCCTGGAGGCCTTCATCGATGCGAAGGAGGTCGGAATAACAAAGCTCATCGGGGTCAGCGGCCACCATGACCCCGCCATCGTCAACTATGCTGTTCAAAACTGGCCCGTCGACTCCATCCTCATACCGGTGAACCCCCTGGAGGGGGTCATCGGCGGGTTTCTCGACGGGACGATCGCGGCGGCGAAGGAGCGCGGCATAGCCGTCATCGGGATGAAGGTCCTGGGGGGCTCCCACTACCTCAACCCCAAGGCCGGAATCGGCCCCGACCTCCTCCTCCGGTACGCTTTAACTCAGGAGGTATCCCTCATCATCGCCGGCTGCTCGACCCCCGATGAGGTCCGCATCCTTTCCGATGCGGGGCCGGATGCTGAACCCTTATCCGGCGAAGAGGAGGAGAGGCTGCTAGCGCTCTTCCGGCCGTATGCGAGGCGGCTAGCGTTCTATCGGGGAGTGGTGTGAGGCGACGGTTTTGGGACTTGAGCGATCCGGGACGGACGCTGGGGACGACTTCAGACAATGAGGGCTTATTTCATCAGCACCGCAGTATCCTCCTCGCCATCATCTTGGCCGAACCCGTCTATCGCCCCCAATCTCTCCTCGTCGACAACTATCCCGGCGACGAAGATCCGGCCGATCACCGATTAAATCTGCCGAAAGATGAGACCGGCATTTCGCATTAACGGTTTGAACGCTCATTAATTTTCCTGCTATCGATTTT
>JANKMW010000199.1 GCA_024649985.1 Methanothrix sp. | reverse complement strand
CTTGCTACCGAGATCGCTGCCTCATCGCGATTCTTCTCTTAACCGATGACCAATGCAATATGATCGAGACTTAGAGATATCATTAGATTTTTGGGCATGTGTGGTGGAGCGACGTTTGATCTGGCCTGCCATCTTCCAGGTAGGTGCGAGTTAGCCTTGCAGTAGCCAACGTTTTGGTGGGGATTCAAGTGGTGGATTATGTGTAAAACGTAGAGTTTAAATATGCAATTCAACTAAGTAGAAGTGGAGATGCTATATGGAAATTGAATTGTCGAAGATGGATCTTGTTATCTTAGCTTCAGCACATAATCCTAGTATAATGTCTCCCGAATGGATAGAGAAGAATAAGCTATTAGATGAGAAATATATAAATTATGTAAATACACCACAATTTTCCGTTTTTGAATCTGAAACATACAATATTACTATTGACCAACAAAGACTGCAAATCAGTCTGAAAAATTTGAGATCAGATCAGAAATCCTTAGCAAAAATAGGTGCTAAATATTTAGAATTGTTGCCTCACATACCATACTCAGCATTGGGTTTAAATTTTATTTGGTCTGCTCAGATTGCCCCGGGTGAGACCATGCCGGAATTTAACATCAATATTAATGATTTAAATATATCTAACAATTTTCAGGACTATGAACTAGAATTGGGATGTATAGTCAAAGCAAAGAAAGACCGTTATTTATTGAATCTTTCAATTAAGCCTAGCGGAGAGAATAAATTGATATTTAATTTTAACTATCATTTTGATGTTGAACCGTTGACTGTAACAAAAGCTATCGAATATATAAGCGGTTTGCCGGAACTATGTGATGATTCTTATCATATTGTAAATAAAATATTAAGTGGAGGAAGTTAATTTGGCTGGTGACGTTTTAAGTCCAACACAATCCTCAGTCAATGTAGAGTTAGGTCCCCCAAATTACTTCAAGCAATTTCAGCGATCTAATCTTAGTATTCGATCCTCATCGATTTTGGAGGAAGAAGGCAAGCAATCGACATTTATCAGTTCCAGTAACGACAGCATAGATAGTTATGAGAATGAAATTAATTCCGAGCTGCGTTTGTCGACCTTTGGATCTTTTAGTTGTGATAGCTCACGTCTCGGTAAAAATCTGATGAGCGCTAGGACCAATGTTTTAAGGGATAATATTGTTAAGGATTTTATAAGCATCGATAAATACTCATTGCATCATATTAAAATACCTGAATTCTTAGTAAATGACTTTAAAATGTTTGATCGGTTTCTGGGAGATATTGAACGTCAAGTTTCAATTGACAAAATTATATCGGAAAGGGATAAAGACAGTCCGATCAAGATTTCACCGATAAGTGCTTATGAATTAGCTATGAATAATCGTGATATTTTTGAAGAGAAGTGGATTCACTTCCTAGATTTGGAATCAAAGCTACAAAATCTATTTTATGAGGAGGATGACTAATAGGTGATCTACGAATTAGTAGAAGATCATATGCCTATTAGACAGGGCGACATATTCTACCCTCTTCCTATTATTTTACCTACCTTGGGACAATTAGCTGTAATGTCAGAGTATGGAGAATATGAGGATACAAAATGGGACATTATACAAGACAGGGACGACGTCCTCTTTATTCTGCCATTTAAAAAAGTTTGGGGTATCGTTGCAACACAAGATTGTGATGCGTCTAGATCACCAGTTATTTCGCTATTTGAAATTGGGACTTTTAAAGAAGTAACTAACCTAACCCTTCCAGAAAAACCTCCCAAATGGGTAAGCTTGATTACTCAAAAGTCTCGATTAAATGCTAGATGGTTTTATTTACCGGCCGATGAAGAATTCGGCTTTAAAGAAAGAATGGCAGTGAATTTTCATAGAGTTTTTCAAATACAATCGTCTGATTTAAAACAGAGTATGAATATATTACGTAAAGGTCGTTTGGTCGATGTGGCTTATCAACATTATAGAGAAAGCATTGCGCATTATTTTAAAAGATATCCGTATGACGAATGGTATTCACTGACTAAAGAAGAGTTCGATCAATATAATCAACAAAATGGTGGATCAATAACACCGTTCGCCTGGCAAGATTAGTATATAAAATCTAAAATAATTCAAGAGACTGTAGAATAAACGATGATATCCGAAGACTGCGACATGGACAGGTTCATCGATGCGATCGCCGACCTCCCCTACCACGACCTCCTCATCTTTACCCTGAAGGAGGGGTACGCCGCCGACGACCTCCTCGTCCACAGGAGAAGGGAAGGCGCCTCCCCCGAGGAGATGGAGAGAATATCCGAGTACAACCGGGGGCTGCGATCTTTCATATTCCTCCTCCAGACCGGCCAGAGGCCGGACCTCGCCTCCGAGGGGGAGAGGGAGAACTACAACAGGTTCCGCCGCGTCGCCGCAAATCTGGTGGAGAGGAAAGAGCTCCTTCCAGCGATCCTCGACTACTTCGATGAATCCGGCATTCCGCAGTAAGGCTATGCAAAATTAAGAATTTATTGCTTGCCAAAA
>JANKMW010000198.1 GCA_024649985.1 Methanothrix sp. | reverse complement strand
CCTGGATCTCAGGTAAGCCGAGCCAGGGAAATTGGAATCGAGATATGGACTGTGGGATTTGCTATTGGAAAGGATGATAAGGACATATTGCAAGAGATCGCAGACACTACGGGAGGAAGATATTATCCTGCGCATGATCTAACTGTAGAGGAGGTATTGACAATAATTTATAAAAATATGACAAGTCTAGCTGGCAATAACGTCACAGTGAGATACGTTGCTCCTGGAGATCTTATCTACTTCCTCCAGGACGCCGAGGTTGAGGGGGATGATAAGGTCTTCACGTGGAAGCCGACGGTGGATGACGGAAGCGGCCCGAGGAACCATTTCTACATAGGGGAAAGATGGAGCAAGACCTTCGCAGTCCGCTCCGAGAATACCGGATTGTTCCCCCTCGGGAAGCCGGGGTCGGAGATGACCTATTCGGCACAAAACACGAACGGAAGCTACATCCCAATGAAGAAGCCGATCGAAGAACGCACCTTGGAGGTTATACCCTGCAATGATACAGATTGTAATAATACGTATATCAAAATCTTTATAAATTGTAGTTTAAATTTCACCGGCGATATTGCATATTTAGGGGAGGGTTCATCGCTACATTTCAATCTCAGCTTCCCATGGGGGCCTGACGGCCGCCCCTGGCACAACTGCCCTGATGACGGTTTAATCGTAATCAAAAGCCCTTGTGTCAACCATACCGACATCCGGAAAGAACCCCCATGTCTTGTGTGCCCTCCCTGCCCAAAATGTCCTGATGCCAACCTGGAGGAGAAGAATGCAACTTCGAAAGGTGGATCAAAGGAGAACACCATAAACATCGTCCAGACCGCCATCTTCGGCTCGACGCCATACTGGAACGGCACCGACGAGCCGGCCGGCGTCATCAACCTTACCGTCTCGAGGCCCGATGCTGCGATCGACGCAGTCTTCGCCTTCGACGTCTCCGGCAGCATGAGACTTCCCTACGAGGAGATGGGCGAGGAGGTGTGGGCGGCCTTCGCAGAGGCGAACTTCAGCAACGTCTCGATCATCGGCTGGGACGAGGACGACGGCGAAGGCGCAGATCCGCTGATGGTCCCGCTTCGGCCCCTGGAGGAGAGCGAGGAAGAGGTCCTGGCCGCCCTCTCGAACCTCTCCGGACTATGCGACGAGACGGACCTGACGGTCTACTCGGCGGGCCTGCGGGGGGTCATGGAGGTGGACTACGGGTTCGGGGACCATTTCGACGGAGACGAGAAGATCGTCCTCTTCATCACCGGCCCCGACGAGTTTCAGCCCGGCGAGGGCTTGGACAGCCTGGCAATTGAGCTGAAGCGGAGGGGCTACGCAATATATCCCGTGGGCATGGAAATCGACGAGTTCGAGTCGCCCCTCAAGTACGAGAGCCTGAGCACTATGGCCAGCATCACCGGCGGCAGGTTCTATTCCATCGGCGGCCTCGACTCAGAAGAGCTGAGAGAAGTTCTCCAGGATGCAGCAGCCCATGCTTCCAGCAGGGCCGCCCCCAAGGACATAGTCGTCACCGAGACCCTTCCCGCCCACCAGGAGGTTAAGGAGACGGTCCCCTCCGGCGCCGAGGTCAACGTCGCGAAGAACCCTGACGGAACCACCACCATAACCTGGACCGCAAGCGGCGTGAGGCCTGGGGAGGCGAGGAGCCTGATCATCCTCACCGCCGTAAAGGGCGCCCTTGCCTCCGACGCGATCAGCAACGCCGGCTGGCCCGGAGGAATCAATATAACGGCTACGGGCGGCGATGCCGCTGGGGTAAACGTCATCAACCTTAGAACTGAAGAAGGCGATGTGAAGATAGGAGAGATATCATGAGGCTGAAGCATCTGGTGGCGGTGGGGATCGCTTTATTTTGCGTCATGCTTGTGGTGCATGGAGACGAGATTACGTCAGGAGAATCAAGCAGCATTGCCATTGTTCTTTTAATCGACAATTCAAAAAGCGTAAATGATTTGGATAAAGATGGTGAGCGTTTTGCTAAGGCGATGAGTTTTATAGGATTTCTGAATAATAGTACACATGTTGTTGGTCTTGTGAGCACCTTGGGTAACAATCGTGGTGGCCTTGAATATATTTGCAAAGATCCAACGAGAAACTTCGACCTAATAAATAATACGTTGTTAGATATAAAAAGTGAATCCGAACGTTTTCCGAGGATGCAACAACATAAAATTACGAACATCAATGAATTCCTAATACGGGCGACTATACTATTAGAGAATAATAAATTTAATTGTATGAATAATATAACGATATTTTTCTCAGATGGGGTCCCAAATGATGTTACTCCGAATGGTGGCTATAATAACTCAACTCTGATTAATATAGAAGAAAAAACGTGGATCTATACCATTGGTATTGGAAACGATTCCACTGGTACAGGAATCCTCAAAGAGATCTCTTATTCCACTCATAGTAAATTCTACCACTGGGTCGATATCGATCCTGTAACCATTCTAAGAGATATTAATAGCCGCATCAATAGCAACATTGCTTTCATAGATGTCAACAAGACCACTCACCCCTCATCAGGATCTAACGGGACCGTGGTCAACTTCACGATCAACGTCAC
>JANKMW010000197.1:220-2649 GCA_024649985.1 Methanothrix sp. | reverse complement strand
AGAAGGGTAGGATCGTCCGAGAGAGGCTTGAGAGGCTCGTCGACCTGGACGATAGGGGTATCCTCTCGGCCCGCGGCAGAGGGATGGTCCAGGCCCTCGACTGCGGAAGCGGCGATCTCGCCGCTCGGATATCGGCCTTGGCCTTCGAGAGGGGGCTCATCATCGAGACCTCCGGCTCCGAGGACCAGGTCCTGAAGTGTCTAATCCCTCTGAACATCACCGAGGACGAGCTGAACCGCGGCCTGGCCATATTGGAAGAGTCCGTCTTCGTCGCCCTGTTGGAGATACCCGACCTTGCCTTAGATAAAGAGGTGGAGACGCTCTGGATGGAGGTTATGGCATGATGGTCTGGAACTTGAGGGATGCTGAGAGGGCCGAGAGGAGGGGCGGCGCCGTCTGTGCCGAAATCTCGGATTTGAAGATCGAACTGTCTTTAGTGGTGATATAACTGGCTAATTATGCAAGTACAAAAAGGAAGAGAGATGCACAAGGTCCTGAGGTCGTAAAGCGAGTCCGCCTTCCTCGAGCGCATGATAGAGAGGTTTTCGGGTCCGTGGAGACTCGCCTCGGCGCGAACAGGCTGATGGTCAGATGCGTCGACGGCAAAGAGAGGATGGCGAGGATACCCGGCAAGATGAAGAAGAGGATATGGATCCGGGAAAACGATGTCGTCATCGTCGTTCCCTGGGATTTTCAGGATGAGAAGGCCGACGTCGTATGGAGGTATACTAGGCCTCAGGTAGATTACCTGGAGCGTAAAGGGTACCTCAAAAGGCAGTCATGACCGGGAAGTCTAGGAGGAGTTCTAGAACGAGTAGGAGGTTGATTGGCATATGCCGTCTTTTATCGACGAGATGGACGACGCTATGGCTGATCTCGTAATGGACTTGAAGTATGGCCCCTCCGAAATCCGGTTGGATGCTGCCCGTGCGCTCGGTGAGACCGGCGATCAAAGGGCAGTCGGCCCTCTGATCGATGCGCTTAAGGATGATGACTGGATGGTCCGAGAAGCGATCAAAGACGCGTTGAAGAAGATCCGAGCTGAATAGCTAGCTGCACGTCGATAGTGACCGGTCAAAGCTACATCGAAGAGTCAAGCGCTTTTGCGCGATGGATCTTGGTTGAGTGGCAGGGCGTAACCGACAAACAGGCATTGAACGCCTCAAAGCAGTACGCAGGTCACCCGGTTAAAGTAGGCAGATCGTAGCTGATCTGGCTATCAAGCTCGCTTGGGCGAAGGACAGATACAAAAGATAAAGGATCTGTTATAGTCTTGCCACCGGGATCAACTAAGAGACAGCGTGAACCTATCCGGGAACTCACCGGAAGCTTTCGGGTGTGCTCTGGCACCTGCTCTTCAATAATCACGATCTATCACCTGGGAGCCGGGATCGCGATCCTGGAGAGCTTCTGGGAACCCGTCCCGCCTCGAAAGCCCTCTGGGGGAACCCTCCTCCGTGTGCTCAATCCTAACCCCAAGAGGGCCGGGACCGCGGGGCTCGATGCCGGGAGATCGAAGCGTCTTTTGCCCGTCGGGACAGTCACCACCGCCATAATGCAGATCCGAGTCGTCAACTCCCGGGCCGTGATAGCCACCGTGGATCCAGAGGAGAGGGTGGTCTATCTGGCCACCCATCCCGTCGCCCTCGCCCTCCTCGAGCTGATCAAGAGATGCCCCTGCATGGAGGCGGTCGAGCTCTCTCCGTCCAAATATCGGAACATGTGCAAGGCTTCCTGGGGCCTTCTGGAGGTCCATGGTGTGAAGATCTTCGAGGGCACGGTTCAGAGACGTAGAGCAGACAGGATCGGCTATTTCACCGTCGACGACGGCGCCATTCGCCGGAGGCCGGGGAGATCCGGGCGGAGGGATTGGACTCCGTGGAGGGAGTGAGGCGAGAAGTGTTTTAGGTCTACAAAGGCGCTGATGAGTCGAAATCGGGCTTTATTAAACATAAAATGAATTAAAACAAAATAGATTGATTAAAACCAAACATTTAATATCTATTAATTTCAACTCTTAGTTTGTATAGGACCGTCCAATCTGGACGGATGGGATAAAAATAAAGATGTGGTGAAACCATCATGAACGAGATTAGCACAGAAGACGAGAATAGTTGTGATGAAGGTGATAAAACCGCCAACGATATGAGCACAACAAATCGTCTTGAATCAAAGGTTCGAAGCTACTGCCGCAACTTCCCGGTCGTCTTCACGAAGGCCAGGGGAGCGACGTTGGAAGACGAGGAAGGGCGCGAGTACATCGACTTTCTCGCGGGGGCCGGGGCCCTCAACTACGGCCACAACGACCCTGTTCTGAAAGAGAAGCTCCTCGAGTACATCGAGGCAGATCAGATCGTCCACGGCCTTGACATGGTCACGGAGGCGAAACAGGCCTTCATGGAGGCCTTCGACTCCCGGATCCTCAAGCC
>JANKMW010000197.1:0-212 GCA_024649985.1 Methanothrix sp. | reverse complement strand
CTCAAGCCCCGGCGCATGAGGTATAAGATCCAGTTTACGGGGCCGACGGGGACGAACGCCGTCGAGGCGGCGATGAAGATCGCCCGAAATTACACAGGAAGGCAGACGATCGTCTCCTTCACCAACGGGTTCCACGGCGTCACCCTCGGATCGGTCGCCGCGACCGGCAACAGCCATTTCCGTGACGGCTGCGGCATCCAGCCCCAGGGGAC
>JANKMW010000196.1 GCA_024649985.1 Methanothrix sp. | reverse complement strand
CTGACCTCCTGGATCCCCAGGGAGGTCGCGGAACTTTATAAGAAAGAGGGGATTAGAGAGCTCTATCCGCCCCAGAGCGAGGCCATTGAGAGGGGTCTTCTTGAGGGGAAGAGCCTCCTCGTCTCGGTCCCCACAGCCGCAGGAAAGACGATGCTGGCGGAGCTGGCCATGCTGAAGGCCGCTCTTCCGGGGAAAAGGTCCCTCTACATCGTCCCTCTCCGGGCCCTCGCATCGGAGAAGCAGGCCGCATTCTCTCGTTTTTCCGATCTGGGCATCAGGGTGGGTCTATCCAGCGGCGATATGGAGCGGCGGGATGAGTACCTGGGAAGAAATCAGATCATCGTCGCCACCTCGGAGAAGGCCGACTCCCTCATCAGAAACGGAGCCCGGTGGATCCGGGACCTCTCGGTCCTGGTAGTCGACGAGATCCACCTCCTCGACTCGCCGAACCGGGGGCCGACCCTGGAGATGACGATAACCAAGCTCATGAGCCTCAACCCTGGGATGCAGGTCCTCGGCCTATCCGCGACGGTCGCCAACGCCCGGGAGGTGGCGTCCTGGCTCGGAGCCGACCTCGTCGAGAGCCGGTGGAGGCCTGTGGAGCTGAAGGAGGGGGTGATCTGCGACGGCGTCCTCCACTTCCCCGGTGAGACGGCCTCGATCCCCTCCCGCCGGGACGACCTCGTCGACCTCGCCCTCGACACCATGAACCAGAAGGGTCAGATGCTGATCTTCGAGAGCAGCAGGCGTAACGCCGAGGCGACGGCCTCAAAGCTCGCCAAGACCTTCTCGAAGGGGGAGGGGGGTTTGGGGAGGGACGGATCGCGCCTCTCGGAGAAGGTCCTGGCCACCGGTGAGAGCGAGACGGCGAGGAAGCTCGCCGAGTGCGTCAGGGGCGGCGTCGCCTTTCACCATGCAGGACTTCTCCCCGAGCAAAGGGCGATCGTCGAGAGGGGGTTTCGCTCCGGAGATATCAGGGTTATAGCCTCGACCCCCACCCTCGCCGCGGGGCTGAACCTTCCGGCGAGGAGGGTTCTCATAAGAAGCTACAGAAGGTACGAGGGGGCGAGGGGGATGGTGGCGATCCCCGTCATGGAGTACCGGCAGATGGCGGGCCGCGCCGGAAGGCCCGGCCTCGACCCCCGGGGCGAGGCGTTCCTAATGGCCAAGAGCGACGCAGAGACGAGGGACCTTTTGGAGCATTACGTCCAGGGCGAGCCTGAGGAGATCTTCTCGAAGCTCGCCATGGAGCCTGCTCTGAGGACCCACCTCCTCTCCACCATGGCGACGGGCTTTGCGAAGAGCGCCGAGGAGCTACAGAAGTTCGTCGCCTCCACCTTCTACGCCCACCAGCAGGACTCCTGGCACCTGGACGCCACCATCGAGAAGGTCCTCGATTTTCTCATCGAGAGCGGTATGATCGATCCAGATCTGCGGCCGACCCCCCTGGGGGAGCTGGTATCGAGGCTCTACATCGACCCCCTCACCGCCAGGATCGTCGTCGATAACCTCCGGGCGAAGGAGAAGATCACGGACCTCACCCTCCTCCACCTCATCACCATGACCCCGGATATGGACACCCTATACGTCCAGGCCTCCGACGGCTGGATCGAGGAGTTCATCCACCAGCACTACGGCGAGCTCTGTTTCGAGGAGAACTTCGACTGGATGATGAGGGAGGCGAAGACCGCTGCCCTCCTCCTCGACTGGATATCAGAAGAAGAGGAGGAGAGGATCGCCGACCGGTTTCGGGTCGGGCCCGGGGACATCAGGAGGGTTGCGGAGACCGCCGAGTGGCTGATGCATTCGGCGGGCCGTCTCTCCGAGCACCTAGAGCTGGGTTCCACCTTCAAGATATACCAGCTTGAAAAGAGGATCCACTACGGCGCGGGCCCCGACCTTTTGGGCCTCCTGGACCTGAAGGGGGTAGGGAGGGTGAGGGCAAGAAAGCTCCACCGTGCCGGGTACACCAGCCTCGATAAGTTGAGGGGAGCGAAGCTCTCCGATCTGGCCGAGATCCTCGGCCCCAGGATCGCCGAGAAGGTCTTCGAACAGCTCAGGGGCGGCGGAGGGGGAGAACCGTTATGACGACTCCGTCACCCTCTCCCCTCCTAGATGATGCGGTCAGATGAGAAGTTGGATGATCAATGGAGATAAATCTCGGTGGCATAGTGCCACTATCTACCCTGGACTGGACGGGGATATCCGCGGCGGTCATCTTCATGAGGGGCTGCCCCCTACGCTGCCCCCACTGCCATAACGCCCACCTCCAGTCCGGAGAGACGCTGGAAGATATAGAGAAAATTAAAAAGAAGATCGATGAGGCCGGGCCGTTCATCAGCGGCGTTATCCTCTCCGGCGGCGAGCCGCTGGTACAGCTCGCGGCCTGCCGGGCGGTGGCCGGCCACGCGAAGGTGTTGGGCCTATTGGTCGGGGTCGAAACCTGCGGATATTTTCCTGACCGGCTGGCCGAGATCATCGAAGAGGGGCTGGTGGATATGGTATTTCTCGATGTCAAGGAGGCGTTGAAGGACCCCGAGTACGAGAGGGCGACCGGCCGAAAGGGCGTGGCGCCCCGGGTCGCCGAGAGCCTCCGCCTCTGCATGGAAGCGAAAGTCCCCCTGGAGGTGAGGACGACGGTCTTTCCCAACAT
>JANKMW010000195.1:957-2659 GCA_024649985.1 Methanothrix sp. | reverse complement strand
CTACAGTCTCTGCCAAAAGCTAGAAGCCCCGCCCTTCAGGGCGGGGAGTAGTCACCCTCATGAAGCTCCACGTCAACAAGAAGGGGGTTCGCGTCCTGGGGATCGCCGAGAGCTTCAGGAAGTCGGAGCCGGCATCCTGTCTCGCGGGCGTGGTGATGCGAAAGGATCTGAGGGTCGACGGTTTCGGTTTCGCTCAGATATCCGTCGGC
Source organism: Methanothrix sp. (assembly GCA_024649985.1). GTDB lineage: Archaea > Halobacteriota > Methanosarcinia > Methanotrichales > Methanotrichaceae > Methanocrinis > Methanocrinis alkalitolerans. The sequence continues at coordinate 2,450 of JANKMW010000195.1, read as the reverse complement.
GGAGACGATGCCACCGAGGGAGTGCTGGAGATATTCAGGGGGCTTGATAGGCGTGACATCAACGCCGTCCTCCTGAACGGGTCGGTGATCAGCTGGTTCAACATCGTCGACCTCGAAACGGTCCACAGGGCGACGGACGTCCCTGTGGTGAGCCTCACATACCAGGAGTCGGAGGGGCTGGATGGATACATCAGAGAGTACTTCTCCGAGCCGGAAGCTAAGCTTGATCTATACAGGGAGCTCGGGCCCCGGGAGGCCTTGAGGCTGAAGACGGGGTTCGTCGTCTACGTCAGGTGCCTGGGGGTCACCGCCGAGGAGACGAAGGGGCTTCTCAACTCTTTCACCCTGGACGGCAGGGTCCCCGAGCCCCTCAGGGTGGCGAGGCTCCTTGCGAGGAGCGCTATTGAGAGCGGACGCCGGTCGGATCCGCGCATGAGATGAAGCATCCGGAGATGACGGGGCTGTGAGGTTTAAGGGCGCGAGTCTGGAGAGTAAGCCCCCTTCTGTTGGTGCCTTTCGGCATTGGCGGCATTCGGCTAAGCGCCATACCCGGGCGTTGGCTGGACTCCATCGATCGCCCTTATTTTGGCTTGCACCCGCAGGGGTTCGCCGTTTCATCTGCCTCCCGCCCGACCTCAGCCTTTCGGCATCATGGCATTTGAGCGGTGCAGTATCGTTTCTGTGCCAGAGCCAGAGCTCTCGCCCTACACCCGAAAAGGTGTCTGCGTGTCCAGAGGTGGGGGGACTTTCCACACCGGCGAAGGGTTCGCCAGCGGCAGCCGCCCTTCCACTCTCGCGCCCGGGCGGCATAGGGGGAGAAGATATAAAAAGGCTTCGTGGCGAGGGGCGCCGGCGGGCCGCAGGTCTTCGACGGTCCGGTCCCTCCATCCCTCCCCAGTCGGCGGGGCTCAGGCCTCCTCTAAGGCCCCTTCTATCTTCCAGACGGAGAAGTTGTCAAAGCCGATGGTGACGTTCCCCCCGCCGCAGGCGGTCGTCCCGGCCATCAGCCCCACATTCCCTTCGGGGAAAGTTTCGTCGGCGTAGTTGGCGAGATGGATTCCGTTGGCGAAGAAGGATAGCGTTTCTCCATCTCGTTTAACCTGGATGAGGTTCGTCGTCTTTCCCAGGTTGATGGCGTCGGACTTCGTCCAGGGGTCGTTTCGGGTCCAAGATCCCCCCTCCCTCTTGAGGAACCTGTAGTAACCGTCTGCGGATATCAGGAAGAGGTAGTAGTTGGACCAGTCCATCCAGCCGGTCATGAGGCCGTAGACGTTGTCGTCGGAGCCGGCGATGGTGCTTGCCTCCACCTCCACTATGGAGTCGCCGAAGGACTTTCCGGATTGGACCCTCCTCCATGAGTCGGCGGTGACGACGTTTATGACGTACATCCCGTCCTGGTAGCTGTAGCTGTAGTTCTCATCCGAGGAGCATCCCCAGGAGCCTCCTACCTTGGAGGTCGAAAAGTCGTCGATGAAGAGGAGCTCCCCCTTCTT
>JANKMW010000195.1:0-948 GCA_024649985.1 Methanothrix sp. | reverse complement strand
GAGCCTCCTACCTTGGAGGTCGAAAAGTCGTCGATGAAGAGGAGCTCCCCCTTCTTTAGCTCCCAAGTCCCCGTCTCCTCGCCAGCCGAAAGAAAGACAGACCCGACCACGGCCGCCAGGAGCAGGGGGAGAGCCATTCGAGATGATGGTTTCATATATACAATCCTCCGAATACTTCTCGATATCTTTCGAGGGCGGATAGAAAGGCCGCCCTCCAAGCCCGCATATCGGCGGCGTAATGGGGGCTGGAGATGATAAGTATTTATCCGCCGCCTTATCAGCGTCTTATCCGCACCTTCTGAACCCCCTCCGGCTTTCTGAACCCCAGAGGCGGGACCGTTCGCAGGGCGGGGTGGCGGGCGGCGAAAAAAGGCACAGGCCGCTAAAAAATATTGGATAATTTTCAGGGAGTTTCCTCTTCGGGATCTTTTAAAATCAGCTCGATCTGTTGCTTCAGCACTGGCACGTCGTCCTCAACGACGGACCAGATAAGATCAGGATCCACCTCGAAGTAGCGGTGGACCAAAATGTGGCGCATCCCCACGATCTGCAGCCATGGCATCTGATCCATGCTCGTCTTTGAGTTCATCTGAGATGGCACGAGCAGCCTCTCCGATGACCTGAAGGTGATGAAGAATCCAGTTCTGGATCAGCTCATCGTCTTCAAAGGTCTCCCGCCCTTTCGAGGCGTACTTCTCGATTCGCTCTATCGCCTCGGCGATGTCCAAAAGCCGTCTCCTATCATCCCTCATAGCGCCACGGCTTCTTTTAAAACCTGGTCCCTGATCCGCTTTCGAAGCCCTCTCTCGGTCACTACGTCCACGGGGCAGCCCAGAAGGTCCCGAAGGTCCATCAGAAGGCCGCCAAGGTCGAGGAGGCTGCGACCAGGTTCCATCCGGCATTTCGCATTAACGGTTTGAACGCTCATTAATTTTCCTGCTATCGATT
>JANKMW010000194.1 GCA_024649985.1 Methanothrix sp. | reverse complement strand
AAACGATTAATGCCTTTATAACAAGCAAGAATTGATCGATCAGGAAGGTGAGGCTTTTGAAACGAATTTTGATATTGGGGATCTCGATGGCGATAGCCGTGGTCATATTATCGGGAACCGCCTTGGGATCTCAGTTGAACGTGGTGGGGGGAGCAAGCCCGATAAATGCGGCCCCCGGAAATAGCAACAGCGCAGCGTTGGTCATATCAGTCACCGACCAGAACGGAAACGCAGTCAGTGGCCTCATCCCGTCCAACTTCAAGGTGGACGTGACGATAGCAGCCCCCGGGGGAGCCCTGGTGGACATAACGAGGGCGGACGAGGCAGCCAGGGCTCCAGGCTTCTACATAGTGGAAATAGTTCCCACCACCTACCAGGGAACCCAATACACCTGGAAGGCGGGGGTCTACCTATTCTCCGTGACGGTGGACCGGGGCGCTTATCGGGGACAGACCGTCGTTGCCCTGGATCTATGCAACCTCTGCACAGTCGCAGGAGCCGGTAGGGTCTCTGACGTTGTGGGGGTGAGGGCTCCAGATCTGACGCTCCCATCGGCGGAGGTCTTAGGGACTCTGACCCCAGCGGCGCGTCTTCCAGACCTCATCGTCACCGAGGTCGTCCCTGGCACCCCTTCCTTTGAGGAGGACGGCAGAGCGGCAAACCTGCCCCTCAAAGTCACCATCAAGAACGTGGGAGGAGCTACAGATAAGGACTTCAAGACGAGCGTCGACGTCATAGTCGGCAGCGGCGCAAGGTACGTCAGACCCTTCTCGGTCCCCGGCCAGACCGACATCTGGTACCCCTGGAAGAAAGGGCTGGGAGCGGGAGAAGAAGCGACCTTCAGCGGGAACTTGAACATACGCGCCCCCCTCGGAGAAGTGCTCTACAACCAGGAGGCTAAGATCATCGTCTTCGTCGACAGCTGCTCAGGCGACGAGTTCATGCCCGACTACTGTAGGGTCCAGGAGATAAGCGAGATCAACAACGAAAAGGAGGTTTCAGTCCGGCTGACCCAGATCTTCCAGGCGATCAGAGGGGTGCAGCTCCAGCCGTTCCAGGCCATTCCCATAGCAAGAGTCAGTTGACCGAGCGATACGCCGGTTGCATCAGGATCTGATCCCGGCAAGACCGATGGGAAAAAAATTGGGGGGAGATCGGCGCTCTTCAGCCGTCGGCTCCCCTTCAGCAGTCCGCTCCTCTGCAGGGGTTTAATATCGATCCCATCGCCGATGGGCTCTCGTGGAACTTCAGCTCCCTCTGCACCTCGAACTCTCCGGAATACAGGTCGCTTCTCCTGATGTCTTTATAGAATATCTTGTGGAGGCTCGACTCCGTCCACAGGGTGCCGTTGAAGCTGCTCTGTGCATTGAGCCCCAACGTCCGCCTGATGGTGGAGTTGCTGGTATGGCCCAAAAACGTCGTCTGGTCGGCCTCCATTCGCAGGACGTTGAACGTCTCCAGGGCGTTAGCGCCTATGCCTCCATAAAACTCCAGGGAGCTTATGGACCTCTTTCCCGCAAGGGGCGTCGCTCCTTCGTACTCGAACTTCCTGCTCTCGAAGAAGTTCAGCTTATGAAGAGTGGTGCCGTTGGGATCGCTGGAGTTGGGGATGGGCCTTATGAGCCTGTTCGGCTCCTGAGAGTAGACCTGGGACGATTCGAGCCCTATATATCCGTCCCCGAACATCCTGTTATTATAGTCCAGAGCGAGCCTCTTATCCATCAGTGAAGTTCCGAGATCCAGATAGCCGGTCCCCTCGACGAGCTGGCTTTCGCAGAACTGCTCGTACTGAGTCGGCTCGTCATGAAGGATGAGATAGTTGCCGAAGTCGAGGCCGCTGATAGATTTGTTGGTTATGGTGACTTTTGCAGGTGGTTTTTCGGATGCCATCCAGCCGATCGCCCCTCCAGGAGCCTTTTCGGATAAGGAGTATGTCCCTTGTGAGAGGTTACAGATCTTCCAGTATCCATGCTCGTTTGTGGGTTGATTCCACGTGTTTGTCTCCCCTTCGACGATGATCATCCAATCTTTGAGGAACGGCTCTCCCGGATCCCGGTGACCGTTTTTGTTCTTGTCCCAGTACTTGTGACCTGAGAGACAATAGTCACCACGATTTAGGAAATCTATATCCGATACGCTTGAGTTGGTTATTTCGACGACGTGACAGACGGGATCGCCAGAGCTCTCATTGATGGGATAAGTTTGAACCCAACCTTCCTGGTCGACCTCGCAGACTTTGTAGGTACCAGGAGGCAATCTGCATATCTCCCAGCGTCCATCATCGTCGGTCTCGTCTTGGAAGATGTGATCGGCGTCCTTAGAATAGATGTACCCGTTCCACGAACTCTCTTCAGATGAGGCGGCATCGTCCGCCTTCTCATAAGCGATCTGATCATTGGCCGAAGCTCCCGCCCAAAAGATCAGCAGCGTTAGAACCGCTGCGGCGAGCCTCCAGGCATACGCACGGCTGCTACTCCCTTTAATAGACATCATTCCCCCCTTCGACGAAATGCTGCAGCTTTTGGCTTCGGATTTTAGTCAGCCCGGCTCGATGGATCTTTATGCGCTGGAATTCGTTTCAGGCCCGCCCTTCTCGAACCAGAAACGGCGTTCAGCAAACCGGATGATGCTTAATCCGTCCGATGAAGCTCGAAGCTGCAATTCTTAAGTTC
>JANKMW010000193.1 GCA_024649985.1 Methanothrix sp. | reverse complement strand
ATGGATAAGATCGGAAGGAATGTCGCCCGGATCGTCCACGACGGGGCGACGATCCAGGTGGGGCGCGGCGGGGTCCCTGACGCCGCCGTCTTTCATCTGCAAAATAAGAAGCACCTGGGGCTTCACACCGAGATCTTCACCGACGGGGCCGCGGAGCTGATGAGGGCGGGGGGCGATCGACAACTCTAGAAAGACGATCGATGCGGGGAAGGCCATTGCCTCCTTCTGCATCGGGAGGAGGTCGACATACGACTTTATCGACGAAAATCCACAGATCGTCTTCAGGACCATCGACCGGACAAGCGACCCCTCCGTCATCTCCCGACAGAGAAGGATGACGGCCCTGAACACCGCCCTGGAGATCGATCTCACCGGCCAGGGGACGGCCGAGTCCCTGGGGGGGAGGTTCTGCGGAGGCGTCGGCGGCGAGGCGGAGTTCATCCGCGGCGCCGCCGCCTCTCCCGGAGGAAGATCGATCCTCGCCCTCCCCTCCACCCGAGACGGCGGGTCGGCGAGCAGGATCGTCCCCCGGCTCGGCCCGGGCGCCAGCGCCACCTTCCATCGGTGCGACGTGCGATACGTGGTGACGGAGTACGGTATCGCAGACCTGCGGGGAAAGTCCGTCAGGGATAGGGCGATGAGCCTCATAGGGATATCCCATCCGAATTTCAGGTCCTGGCTGGTGGAAGAGGCGAAGAGGCTATCCCTCGTATATCAGGATCAGGTCTACCATCCTGCCCTTTACCGAGAGGATCTGGAGGCGTGGAGGACCACCAGGACGGGGCTGTCGATCTTCCTGCGGCCTGTCAGGATCAGCGACGAGCCGCTCCTCAAGGAGTTCTTCTACTCCCTCTCTGACAAGAGCCTCTACCGGAGGTTCGCCTCGGCGAGGAAGGATATGCCCCACTCCCGGATCCAGGAGTTCGTGACCGTAGACCTCTCAAGGGACGTCGTCATCCTGGGACTAGTCTTTCGGGACGGAAGAGAGCACCTCATCGGCTTTGCCCAGTACAGCAGAAACGAGAGGGACAGGCTCGCCGAGCTGGCGGTGGTGGTCAGGGACGACTATCAGAGGCAGGGGGTGGGGACGCTCCTTCATTCCTACATGACCGATCTCGCCAGGAAGAGCGGCATCGCCGGGTTCACTGCCGAGGTGCTGGAGGATAACCTCCCGGCGCTGAGGCTTATAGAGAAGATGGGCTTTGAGGCGGTGGAGGCGGAGGGGGGGGCTAAGGAGATGAGGCTAATCTTCGACAATTGAAGAAATAGATCGAGAAGACGATCGACGAGGGGATCGACGAGAGGATCGATAAGACGATGGAGATATGGTCAGAACAGCTCGGGGTGGATCCTGGCGTAGACGCCCTTCAACCTCTTCATAGTTGATGCCAGCTCCAGGGAGACCCTCTTCTCCGTCTCCGTCCCGATGGGAAGGTCGATATCCGGATAGGAGAGGGGGACGTAGCCGACGACGTTGGTGAAGAGCTCCACCCAGTAGGGGGGGAGATATTCCGTCGGCTCTTCCCCCCTCATCAGATGGAGGGCGGCCGTCCAGGCCGGGGGGACGACGGGGAGGCTGTAGCCGCCGCCCCCCAGGGCGAGGACCCGACCTCCGGCGTGCCTCTCCGCCAGCTCGACGATCCGGCGGACCATCCGGGCGTAGCCCCGCAGGGTGAGGTTGAGACTGGTGAGGGGGTCGGAGTAGTGGGTGTCCACCCCCAGCTCCGCCACGACGATCTGGGGCCTGAACCAGTCGAAGAGCTTCGGCACTACCTCTTCGAAGGCGAGGCTGTAGTCCCGGTCGGAGGCGTACATCGGCATGGGGAGGTTGACGCAGTAGCCTAGGCCCGGGCCGTAGCCGGCTTCGTCCACAAACCCCGTTCCGGGAAATAGGTAGTCACCGGACTCGTGGATCGAGAAGGTGAGTACGGAGGGATCCTCGTAGAAGATTTGCTGGACCCCGTCGCCGTGGTGGGCGTCGATGTCGATGTAGAGGATCCGGGAGAACCTCTTTTTGAGGATCGATATGGCGAGGGCTACGTCGTTGAAGACGCAGAACCCGGCGGCCTGGGTGGGGAAGGCGTGGTGGAGGCCGCCGGCGATGTTGAAGGCGGAGCAGTCTTCCTCGATCATCCTCTTGGCGGCGTCGACGCTCCCGCCGGCCATGGCCCGGGAGGCGTCGAAGATTCCGGGAAATACCGGGGTGTCGTCGGAGCCGAGACCGAAGGCCAGGTCCGGCTCCTCCCGCCTCACAGCCTCGATGTACTCGAGGGTGTGGACGAGGTGGAGCTCCTCCTCGCTGGCAGGCTCCGGCTCCAAGACCTCCGTCCTCTCGTCGAGGAGGCCCGAATCCTCTATCAGCTTGTAGGAGAGGCTCAGCCTCGTCGGGTTGAGGGGGTGCTCCGGCCCGAAGTTGTAGTTCAAGAATCGGTCGCTGTAATACAGGTAGATCATCTGGAACCTCTCCGCTATGGATCATGGCCACACAGGAGGGTGTCTCCTGCGGCGGGCAATGATTTCGATCGCGAATCTATCCTCCGGTCTGATGTTGGCCAAATCGTCTCCTCAGGGGAGAGAGGAAGCGGAAATTGTGGTGGATAGAGGCTGATTGCTTTGAAAAATGAAGGCTCTCATATTTCATTAAGTTTTCCTATGTGGATTCTGTTCCACTTTGGAGGCCGTTTGAGGTCTCCT
>JANKMW010000192.1 GCA_024649985.1 Methanothrix sp. | reverse complement strand
AACTCATTCTCGCGCTTTAATCGTTCCATCTCATCTTTAAGTTGCTTGATAATCTCTTCGTCGTGCATACTCCCAATAAGGCGTTATTGATGACAAATTATATAATTCTTCTGGTCGATGTGGATTCTAGGTCAATTCGCATGGATTTAGAAAGGAGCTAAACACATACTAAAAAAGATATTTTGGCTTGAGGCTTGCCGTAAGCCTCAAGCCATCCTTATGGAGAGAGTCGTCCCATTACGAGGGCATCCTCATGGAGATCGTCTCACCCTCAAGAGAACATCCTCATGGACTCGTCGACCCTCGGCAGCATCTCCTCGCCGAGGACCTTGTCCACGGCCTTATTGAAGTCGTCTGCCGTCACCGAGCTGCCACGACGCCTGATGGCCATCATTCCAGCCTCGACGGCGATGGAGTTGAGATCGGCGCCGCTCGCGCCTTCAGTCTCTCTTGCGATGGTCTGAAGGTCCACCTCTGGATTCATCTTCATCTTCATGGTGTGTATCCGGAGGATGGCAAGGCGGGCGTCGAAGTTCGGCATCGGTATCTCGATGATCCTGTCGAACCTTCCGGGCCGCAAAAGCGCCGGGTCCAGGATGTCTATCCTGTTGGTGGCGGCGATGACCTTGATGTCGCCCCTGGCCCTGAAGCCGTCCAGCTCCGCCAATAGCTGCATCATCGTCCTGTTCACCTCGGCGGACCCGGTCGTTCCGTCGTGGGTCCTGATGGATCCGACGGAGTCTATCTCGTCGATGAAGACGATGGCAGGGGCCTTGTCCCTCGCCATCTGGAATATGTCCCTGACGAGCTGGGCCCCCTCGCCGATGAACTTGTGGACGAGCTCAGACCCCGACATGTGGATGAAGGTCGCCCTGGAATGGTGGGCTACGGCCTTGGCGATGAGGGTCTTTCCTGTCCCGGGGGGGCCGAAGAGGAGGACGCCCTTGGGCGGCTCCACCCCGATCTCGGCGAAGAGCTCCGGCTGGGTGAGGGGGAGCTCCACGGTCTCGCTCACCTCTCTTATCTGGTCTTCGAGGCCGCCGACCTCATCGTACGAGACTGTGGGGGCCTCTATCAGCTCCATCGTCTTTGCCCTCACGTCTACGGATTTGTCCATCACCCTGACGATGGTCAAGGAGTTGTTTATCGCGACTCGAGTGTTCGGCTCCAGCGTCTCCATCATCTCCGGAGATGTGGTGGTTATGAACTCCTGGTTGTTTCCGTGCTGCCGGAGGAGGACGTAGTCCTCTCCCATCTCCACCACCGTCGCGAGGAAGAGGGGCATCCTCCGAAGGAGGGCGTTCTCTTTTTTGAGCCGCTCCTCTTCACGCATGTACTTCTTGTTGGATATGAGGGTCTCTACGAGCTTTGCTCTGGTATCCTCTTTCTCCATCCTGAGGGTCTCTATCTCCTCGCTGAGGCGTTTGTTCTCGTTCTCCAGAGCTGTGATCCTCTTTAAGTGTAATTCCTGAATCGACTCTTGATCTGGGGTTATTGCTGACTCAGTCATGCAGATAACCGAATGCTCTTTCATGAATATAAATTACACCCCCCGGAATAGGTTGAGCATTATAAATATACCATCCCCTTCCCACATTCAGTCTGCCGACAAATTCCAATTACCAATCGACATTTTATCCGAACTCACATCAGGGCATTATCGACGTTTGGCCTAAGATACCGACGTCAATCAACGTAATCCTCCGGCGCCGTTTCACCTGAACCGATCAAAATATTAATCCGGAGATTCTGTAAATGCGAGGGTGTTTCTATGATCGAGTTCGCGAAGTACATGCCGATGCCCTTCGAAGTGGTGGAGAGGAAGGGGACAGGCCACCCGGATACCCTCGCCGATGGGATATCCGAGGCGATATCCGTAGAGCTTTCGATGCTCTACCTGGAGGAGTTCGGGGAGATCCTCCACCACAACGTCGACAAGGTGCTGATAACCGCCGGGAGGACGGAGGTGAGCTTCGGCGGCGGCAGGGTCCTGGAGCCGCCGACGGTGATCGTGGGGGGTAGGGCTACGTCGCCGCCGGAGAAGGATCTGGACGCCATAATCGCGGGGGTCGCATCCAAGCATCTCAATAGGTCGGTTTTGAACCTAGAGGATTACAGGGTCGACCCCAGGGTGAGGGAGGGGTCGCCGGAGCTTCGAAGCCTGATGAAGAGGGGGGCGAACGACACGTCGATCGGCGTCGGGTTTGCGCCCCTGAACCCCACCGAGGAGCTGGTATTCGATCTGGAGGAGAGGATGAGAAGGGTGAAGGGCGTCGGGGAGGATACGAAGGTGATGGCGGTCAGGATCGGCGATTCGCTTAACCTGGTGGCTGCGGCGGCGATCGTCTCAAGGTTCGTCTCCTCGATGGAGGATTATCTGGAGGTGAAAGAGAAGGTCCGGGACGCCATCGCCGGGGCAGCCGACGCCACCGTAGCCGTCAACGCCGCCGACAGCGACCAGAACATCTTCCTCACCCTGACGGGCAGCTCGATAGAGATGGGAGACGACGGCGCCACCGGCCGGGGAAACCGCGGAAGCGGCCTCATAACCCCCATGCGGCCGATGTCCATCGAGGCGATCGCGGGAAAAAACCCCGTAAACCACGTCGGCAAGATCTACAACGTCGTCGCATCGAGGGCCGCCGCGGAGATCGCTGAGATCGAGGGGGTGACTGAGGCTTACGTAACCCTGGTGAGCAGGATCGGCGCGTCCCT
>JANKMW010000191.1 GCA_024649985.1 Methanothrix sp. | reverse complement strand
ATCCATTTTTCACGCTTATTTCGGGTATTCTGAAAAGGAGGCTGAATAGTTACGTCCAGCAAAGATATGCCCGTGCAGGAGATGTACGAACTATATAAGAAAAGAGATCGAGTAGAAAAGCTGTTTGATGCTTACAAGAATGTTCTTGATGCGGATAGGCTATACCTGCAGGATGACGAAAGTGTGTTCGGTCACGTGTTTATATCCTTCCTTTCCCTCTACGCTTACTGGAAGCTTGAAGCGATGCTTAAAAACGCGAAGCTGAATAGGAAGATTTCTCCAACAGATTTGTTATTGCAGTACAGCAAAGTGTATCACATTAAGATTGGAAAGCGGACTTTAATCTCTGAGATTCCGAAGAAAGTTCGAGACCTAGAAGGAAAACTTGGGTTGGGTATATTCCCCATTGAGTGAGGAGTTAAGGTTCCGAAGTACTTTACTACGCGTTTGCCCTCAACGGTGGGTATCGTCGATATCAACAAAGGTTCTCACTTCCGTTCCGTCATTTGATTCCCCTGGACTATGAGCTGATAGAAAAATGTATTCTGGGGTCGGGGGATCCGCGATGGTCCGCCCCATCTAGTTCTGCCGTATCCCCTCCTGCCAGCGCAGCAGCTTCTCCTGGACGACGTAGCGGAAGGTCCGATCGATGAAAAGGCCCAGGAGGCCCAGGACGATCATGTAGAGGAATACCATCTCCATCATGTGGAGGGAGTAGTATTCCCAGAGCCGGTACCCCAGGCCGCTTCGCGTCGACGCCCCGAACATCTCGGCGGCGACGATGCACATCCATGCGATCCCCATGGCGATCCTGATGCCGGCGGCTATCGAAGGCAGCGCCGAGGGGAAGGCGACGTACCTGAGGAGGTCGCGGTTCCTGGTGGCGCCCAGGACCATCGCCGACTCGACGTAGACCCGGGGGACGGACCGAAACCCGACGTAAGAGTTGATCAGGATCGGGAAGACCGCCCCTACGAAGACGATGAACCCCGCCGCCTGGGGGGTGAGTCCGAACCAGATGATGGCAAAGGGGATCCAGGCGAGGGGCGGGATCGGCCTTATCAGCTCCACTATCGGGTCGAAGATCCTGTCCGCGATCCTGGACCATCCCATCGCCATCCCTATAGGGAGGGCTAAAAGGAGCCCTGCCGTCATGCCGATGGCGAAGTGGATGAGGCTCACCGGAAGGTCCACCCAGAGGATCGTCTCCCACTGGCGGAGGAGGGCTTCGGCAACCTCGAGGAAGCTCGGAAGCTTCAGGGGGTTTGCTACGGCCAAGGCCAGAAGCTGCCAGACGACGACCAGACCCGCCACCGATAGCGCCTCTACGGCGTGGTCTGCTAGCTCCTCTCTCGCTTTATCGATCAGGGCCATCTCCGATCCTCTCCACCTATTCTCCGTCTCCCTTCCCTATTCTGGTCACCCTTCCCTCTCCTCGTCTCAGCTCTTCATCTCAGCTCTTTACCCTGTCGTAGAACGATGTATCGAAGAGGTCCTCCTCGGTCAGGAGCTTACTTCCGGTGTATCCCAGCTCGTAGTTGACCCTGGCAAACTCGGCCACCGACGGGATGATGACGTGAGGATCGCTGATCCAGGCGCCGTCCCAGTTCTCGATGGAGTGGCGGACCACCTCCAGGTTCTGATTCGTCTTGGCAGAGTAGATCTCCGCCGCCCTCTCTGGGTTCGCGTTGATGTATTCGGTGGCCTTGATGTGGGTCTTGATGATCTGCTCCACCAGCTCAGGCTCCTCTCTCATCAACTTGCCGCTGACGACGAGGCAGCAGCAGGCGTGGTTCGGCCACATCTCACCGGAGGATACGACGGTCCTGCCGTTGCCGCCGAGCTCGATGATCGACGGCGCTGGGTGGGGGAGGAAGACGGCGTCGAGGCGCTTTGCTGAGATGGCTGTCGTCGCGTCACCGGGACCCATCGACTTTATGTCGATCTCTGCGGGGTCTATGCCGTTATCCTGGAGCCACTTCTTGAAGACGGTATCCTGGATCGATCCCGGCGGGAACGTCCCCACGGCGAGCCCCACCAGGGACTTTGGCCCCTCGTAATCCACCTCAGGACGGACCACCAGGTCGGAGCCGTTCATCTGGACCGCCGCCACGATCTTGGCGTCGAGCCCCTGGGCTATGGCGCTGATGGGCGGAGCTGCTCCGACGTAGGCTATGTCCAGGTTTCCGCCGAGCATCGCCTGCATCTCAGGAGGTCCCGAGGGGAACTCGAAGTCTTCCACCTTCACGATCCCGAAGGGCGCAAGGTCCGCGAGCCACCAGCCCTCCTCCATCGCCACCATTTCTGCGACCTGATGGGTGCTGGGCTGGTATCCGATCCGCAGGGTCGTTATCTTCTTATCCTCATCGGTGCCGAGGCAGCCTAGGGCTATCACCGCCACAAGACCGACCGCCAGGGCTGCGATAAGAAAATCTCTCCTCAAATATCATCACCTGCCTGAGAGGGGAGGCGGTCAATATAAAGCATTTTCCGGCCGGGACGATATAAAATCCCAAAAGTACTAATATTCAAAATATATTCTACAATAAGATGACATATGCCGAGAGGTTGATGAGGGCGGCCTTCATCTCCGATGAGAAGCTCCGCGAATCCCTGAAGGAGGTCCTATCGGAGCTGGGGATGAGCGCCAGGGAGTTCAGCAAGGTCTCAGCCTTGCCCCAGTCCACCCTTTACAAGATCATGTCCGGCCATCGGGAGCCGAATATAACGACCCTCCGGCAGATCGTCAGGACCATAAAGGATATAGAGGGGGGCGAGACGGG
>JANKMW010000190.1 GCA_024649985.1 Methanothrix sp. | reverse complement strand
AGCAGATATAATTCTGAAAAAAGCAGTTTCCTCCACAAGTTGTTGTACATGGCCTTGATATGCTTATTGCTGTTTTTTTCTCAAACACCCGCTCTAGCCTCATGCGTGGATTCTGATGGAAACTTATCCGTGTGTGCGTGGTGCTTAAATTGTAATTCGGAAAATTATGGATATATAGTTCCTTATTTAGCTAAAATCGATGGTAGTCCTATCGGCGGATGTGTGGTGGACGAAGATATCGAAGTTTATGTTTGGGTGGAATTCTCCAATTCAGCACAAGATAAGGGATCTAGTTTTCTCGTGTTTGATATATATATAAATGACGTTTTATATGAGGATCACCCATTCGCTCCATACCAAATCTATGAATGTATCGGAACTGATGGTCTTGTGATAAGTGGGACTACCATTAATCAAATAGTATATGGACCTATAAATATCAAATGTGGAGACAACGTATCTTTGGTTAATGTTACGTTAACATGGCTATTGAGCGGGGTTTCCTCTTGTGAAAAAATTAAATGCAAAGGTCAAGGATATAACCGACCCCCTGGCAATTGTTGGCAAAATGAAACCATCTTTGTTCAGACAGAGCCTCCGGGAACGATTTCAGGCTACAAATGGGAGGACCTAGATGGAGATGGCATGTGGGATCGAGAGACGGAGCCTGGTCTAGGAGGTTGGATCATTACTATCCAAAATGAAACTTGGTCCAATACGACACAAACAGATAGTTCCGGGTTCTACGCATTTAGGAATCTTTCATACGGAGAAACGGGCGTTACTTATCAGATATCGGAGACTCTCAAATCTGGGTGGGAGCAAACTTTCCCTGATGCGGGTTATCATACGGTTACGCTTACTCCAACCAACAGAGTAGAAGATGAGATAAATTTTGGCAACTTCTTCAACGCCAGCTACGCGCTGAATAAGACGGTTGAGTTCGATTCTTACCAGAACGGCACCCAGGTCAACTACACAATCTGGATCAACAACACCGGCAAAGCTAATCTGACCGAGGTCTTGATTGAAGACTATCTTGAAGGCACGCCAACTCCCTTATACCAAACATATGGTGACGACTCAGACGGCATCCTGAGCGTCTCTGAGAAATGGAGGTACGAGTTCAACATCACAGTAGATGACAGCTTCTTCCGCGACCCCTGCAACGATTGGATCAACAACACCGTGATAACCAACTTCAGCGCCAGGTACAACGAAACCCGTACCATCTACATCGACCACCAGGATTGGGCCAACGTCACGATATACAAATGCCAGACGGCAGATGCGGGGAAGGACCAGATCGTATGTGGCGGCGATCCAGTATTCCTGGAAGGCAACGCCTCGTGCTACGATGATGTAGCCTGGACCAACGATTCATCATGCTTGGGAGAACTGGATTGGCCTATAGATGGCGACTCTCTATTAAATGCAACGTATACGCCGCCATACAAGGGAGAGCTCTCTGGATACTGCAACCTGACGTTCACAGCTACGGGTACGGGTCCCTGCGCCGACGTCAGCGACAACGTGACCATATACGTCGTAGAGTCCCCCACCGCTGTTATTCGGGTGATCAAGCCAGAGGGATATTCTTAAAGAGGCACCTGGAGGGATATTCAAATGATGATTATAAAAAACAGACAAGTGGGTCGCCCGGAATCCCGGAGGCTGCCTCGATCAGAAGGATGCTGCGGTGCTGATATCGGCTTTATATTGGCGTCGGCGATCCTGGCGCTCTTTCTCGCGATCCCTGGAGCCATGGCTCAGGAGAATGAGCTAGCGTGTCACTACTCGGGTCAGACCTACCCGTTCAACACCACGCCCTGCCGCGACGACTGGATCTATGCCTGGACCGCTACTTTTGTGGATACCGGGCTTGATGCCGGCGAATTTGTCGAGGGCCCCATCCCCGATACCTGCAGCGTCAACTGGACTGCACCGGTAGTTTACCAAGAGACGTTGGTGAATATTACAGTCCTTGTGACCAACGTGGAAGATGAGGATGACATATTTGATTCGATCAGCTGCATAGCGATGGACAACATAACAGTCCTCGTATGCCCCCTCTTCTGTATCGAGGGCTACAAGATCAATAACTGTACCGGTGACGGTCTCGAAGATTGGACGATCACCCTCTATAACGAAACCAACGCCGAGATAAATACCACGATGACCAACGAGACCGGATTTTACTCGTTCTGCGGTCTAAAGGTCGGATATTACGAGGTCGAGGAGACGCTGGAATCAGGCTGGACGAACGTCACCCCGACGAGAATCGGCGTTACCCTCACCGACGATAACGCGACCGACCAGAACTTCACCAATACGCCCCTTTTATGCATCGAAGGCTACAAGATAGACGCCTATAACGGCGACGGTATTGAAGGCTGGACGATCACCCTGACGAACGATACTGGAGCCGAGATAGCCTCGACGACGACGAACGAAACGGGCTGGTACTCGTTCTGCGATCTAGCTCCCGGCAATTACGAAGTCTGCGAAACCGTTGAGGATGGTTGGACGAACGTCACAGCAACCTGTATCGAAGTTGAGCTAGAATGTGAAGACGCCGTCAACAAGAACTTCACCAACACCCAGCTCCTCTGTATCGAGGGCTACAAGCTCGACGACTGTACCGGCGACGGTCTTGAAGGCTGGACGATCAGGTTATTCGATGATCAGGGTTCCGAGATCGATAATAAAACGACTGACGGGACCGGTTGGTACTCATTCTGCGGCCTCGTCCCCGGCAGCTATGAAGTCTGCGAGGATATGGAGCCGGGCTGGATCAACGTCACAGC
>JANKMW010000018.1:20476-21445 GCA_024649985.1 Methanothrix sp. | reverse complement strand
ATCTGGTCGACGGGCCCATGGGAATCATCATCTATTTGTTTCTGAGAGCCGGGCAGAGCCCAGGCCCGGAGCCGCTCGCCGTAGGTGTACTCAAAACCGGGGTTATCGCCGCTGATGAGCTGCCTTGCGTACTCCTCCAGACGGTACTGGTTCCAGGAGAAGTATTCCAACGGGATCATATCCCTCCTGGGGTCCTCCACCACCACCTCCAGGGCGAGGATCTCCCGGGTCTTTGTGCCCCGCTCGTCGGTGATCTCCTCGCCCCCGCGCCAGATGAGGCCGAGCCCCCGCCGCCACGCCTCGGGGATCGTATCCGCCCTGATGAACCTTCCGACCCTCAAATAACCACCTTTAGTTGGTAGGGACCAAGGGCTGAAATAGTTGGCTCTTGAAGGTGGAAGGGCCGGAATGGATTCGGCAGAACTCTGGAGACCTTCAAAATGCCCGACTTCGAGTGGGAGCTGGTGGCGGCCATAAACCGCTTCTTCGAGATCGAAGAGATCAGGGGCGTAGCCTACCGGCTCAAGCAGAGCCGCTACACCCCCCAGGTCGTCGACCTCCTCGTCGACTCGCCCCGCCCCGGCTACTATCTGGCCGTCGAGTGCAAGAGCATCGACGCCCGGAAGGCGAAGACGTTATACTACAGCCAGCACTTCTCCCTCGCCGGCGGCGTCCATCAGATCGAGAGGGTCGACCGGTTCATCGAAGCCTCCGGCCGGCGGGGGGTCCTGGCGGTGGAGCTGCGGCAGGGTCCGGGCAAGCCAAAAGGGGCCCACCTCATACCCTGGAAGACGGTCATCGACGGCTTCAGGTCCCAGTCCCCAGGAATCCCGGTGGAGAGGATCGAGGCGATTCCGCCCCTGGGAAGGAAGAACGGGACCTACCGGATTGAGGCCGGGGACCTGGAAAGGCTGGAGATCTAAGGCCAATCCATTGGTCATCGGTTAAGGAGTTTAAACTACACGATCT
>JANKMW010000018.1:15007-20466 GCA_024649985.1 Methanothrix sp. | reverse complement strand
ATCGCGATTCTTCTCTTAACCGATGACCAATGAAGGCCAATCAATTTTACTGGAGACAAGAGAATTTGGATTAAGCTTATATCCCCTTCCGCCGCTCCCAAAAACCATGAAGCTTCCCGGTACCGCGACCCAGCCGGAGAACGTCCATATCGCCGTAGGAAAGCTCGATATCAGGCCGGGGATGGCCTTCCTCGATCTAGGGTGCGGCTCGGGGGCCGTATCCCTTGCCGCTGCTAGGTTCACCGACCGGATATACGGCATCGATCGAAGATCCGAGGCGGTGGAGATCTCGAAGGGAAGGGTCCAGGCCGGGACCTTCCTCTGCGGCGAAGCCGGGGAGCTGATCCCAACGCTTCCAGATATCGACCGGTGCTTCATCGGCGGGACGAGGGGGATAGAGGCCTTCTTCCCCGCCCTGATGGAGAGGCTCTCTCCCGGAGCCGTCGTCGTAGCCGACCTCGCCAGGATCGGGATGGCGTCGAAGGTAGTCGAATTGATGAAGGGGGCGGGGATCTTTGAGGAGCTCCTCCAGATCGGGATCGCCCGGGGATACGATCTCGCCGGGGACGTCGCCCTCCGGCCGGAGAACCCCATCTTCATGGTGGTGGGGAGGCTTGCTGGAGGTCGCAGCCCTTGACGGGAGGAAGATCGAAGATGGGGGACTATCGGAGAGGATGGAAGATGTCAGGAAAGGAGATGGAGATGGTGGCTTGCTGATAGGGGTGAGCCTCGGCCCCGGCGATCCGGAGCTTCTGACCCGGAAGGCGGAGAAGGCCCTCGCCGCCGCGGATGAGGTCTTCGTCCCCGGGGAGATGGCCGCCGAACTCGTCAGGCCCTTCGCCGAGCCGGAGGTCCTCGACTTTCCCATGATCTCGGATAAAGCGAGGCTTCTGGAGATCTGGGCCGACAACGCCGACCGGGTCGCCTCCCGGGCCCTCGGCGGCGACGCCGCCTTCGCCTGCATCGGCGACGTCAACACCTTCTCCACCTTCTCCCACCTCAAGAGGCTGGTGATCGAGCGCCACCCGAAGGTGGAGATCGAGACGATACCCGGCGTCGGGACCGTCCCGGCCCTGGCGGCGAGGCTCGGGGTCGACCTCTCGGAGTCCTTCCTGGTATCCGACGGATCCCAGGTTCAGACGGTGATCAGGATGAAGGCGGTCAGGCCCGCCGAGATGGCGGCAGAGCTGGCGAGGGAGGGGTTCGACGACTTCACCCTGGGGGTCCGGCTCTACACCCCCGAGGAGTCGATAATTCGGGAGGAGATGCCGGAGAGGAGCGACTACTTCAGCGTCCTCTGCGCCAGAAGGAGGAGGAGGAGATGAAGATCCACTTCGTCGGCGCCGGCCCCGGTGACCCCGACCTCATCACCGTCAGGGGCGCTCGCCTCCTGGAGGAGGCGGACCTCATCGTCTACGCCGGCTCCCTCGTCAACCCCACCCTCCTGGAGGGGCTCTCTGCAAGGCTCGTCGACAGCAACAGGATCAACCTCGAGGAGATCAACGGGATTATGCTCTCCGCCCTCCGGAGGGGCGAGGGGGTGGTGAGGCTCCACAGCGGCGACCCCGCCCTCTACGGCGCCATCCTGGAGCAGATGAGACCCCTGGAGGAGGCGGGGGTCGAAGTCGAGGTCATCCCCGGCGTCTCATCACTGTTCGCCGTCGCCGCCGCCCTCAAGACCCAGCTCACCCTGAAGGGGGTCTCGGAGTCGCTGATCGTAACGAGGCCCGCGGGGACGACCCTGGAGAACGACTCCATCGCCGAATTCTCCCGATTCGGGACGACGATGGCGATATTTCTCGGGGCGGATAAGATAAGGGAGACGGTGGACAGGCTGGAGATCCCGGCAGAGACCCCAGCCGCCGTCGTCTACCACGCCTCCTGGCCCGACGAGCTGGTGATCGTCGGGAACGTCGGGGACATCGCCGACAGGGCCGAGGAGGCAGGGGTCACCAAGAGCGCCATGATCCTCGTCGGGAACGTCATATCGAGGAGCGGCTATGGGAGGTCTCACCTATACCAGAGTCGGTAGCCGTCCTCGTCTTCGACCGCAACATCCCCGAGGGGGAGAAGATCTCCGCCGCCCTGAGGGACCGGTACGATCCGCAGGTTCTCGTATACAGCAAAAAGAGGGCTCAGGAGATGGTCGGCACCCTCGCCGGCTTCGACCTGGTGGTGGCGGTTATGGCGGTGGGGATCGTGGTGAGGATGATCTGCCCCGGCATCGCCGACAAGTGGACCGGAACGCCGGTGGTGGCCGTCGACTCGTCCCTCCGGTCCGCCGTCCCGGTCGTCGGAGGCCACCACGGCGGAAACGACCTCGCCCTCCGCCTCTTCGAAAAGCTCGGCGCCTATCCCGCCATCACCACAGCCACCGACGCCGCCGGCCGCCCCTCCCTGGAGGGGACGGCGGCGGGGCTCGGGGCCCGCATCGTCAACCGCAGCTCCTCCAGGGATGTCAACCTCGCCTTCCTGCGAGAAGACGTCCCCGTCGTCAGGCTCGCGGGGCCGAAGATCGTCCTGGTGGATGAGGACGTGGCGGTCCTCAAGAGCAAGGGCGGCGTCGTCGTTGGGATCGGCGCCAGGAGGGGCGTCGAGGCCTCGGAGGTCTTGGAGGCGGCAAGGATGGCCCTGGAATCGGTAGGGCGGGGGATAGACGAGATCAGGGCCATCGCCACCGGGGAGATAAAGAGGGACGAGCCCGGCATCTCCCAGGCGGCGGAGAGGCTCGGCCGCCCCGTCATCTACCTCGACGAGGAGGTCCTCAACGCCCAGTCCCCGACGACGGAGTCGAGGGCTCGAGACCTGGGGCTGGTGGGGGTGGCGGAGCCCGCCGCCCTCGCCCTATCCGAGAGGCTGATCATGCCCAAGAAGGCCTACGGGAGGGTGACCGTTGCCCTCGGAGAATAGGCTCTACATCGTGGGGATTGGACCCGGAGAGAGGGGTCAGATGACCAGGAGGGCGATAGAGGCGATATCCGACGCCGAAAGCGTCGTCGGATACCGCCCGTACCTGGACCTCGTCTCCGACCTCCTGGTGGGCAAGAGGGTCGTCTCCACAGGGATGGGACGGGAGGTGGAGAGGGCTAAGGAGGCCGTCGACCTCCTGGAGGAGGGCTCTGTCGCCCTCATCAGCAGCGGTGACCCCAACGTCTACGGGATGGCGGGGCTGGGCCTCGAGGTCGCCTCCGGCAGGGTCGACCTCAGCCGCGTCGAGGTCGTCCCCGGGATCTCCTCCTTCTCGGCCGCGGCCTGCAGGGCCGGCGTCACCTTCACCGAGTCGGTGGCGGCCATCAGCTGTAGCGACCTTCTCACCCCCTGGAATAAGATCGAGGAGAGGGCAAGGGTCGCCTCGGAGCTGAAGATGCCCATGGCGATCTATAACCCCCGGTCCAGGAGGAGGACCTGGCAGCTCGATCGGGTCCTGGAGATCGCCACCTTCGACGGCGAGAGGGACCCGAAGGTTCTGGTGGCGAAGAACGTCGCCCGGGAGGGGGAAGCCCTCTTCTGGACGAGGGCCGGGGAGATGCTGGAGGAGGAGGATCTCCGGGAAGAGGTGGATATGTTCACCCTCCTGATCCTGGAAGGAGAGGGGATGGTGAGAGGAGAAGGGACCGCCTGCGACGAGAATAGGAGAAGGGGCGCCGCCGGACCGGAGGCGAGGAGCCACCCGGCCGGTGGCCATTCGGCGAGGGTCCACGTCGTAGGGACGGGTCCCGGCGACCCCCGCCACCTCACTCTCGATGCGGAGGAGATCATCGAGAGGTCGGACCTCCTTCTGGGGGCGGAGAGGCACCTCTGCGCCGTCAGAGGGGTTTCGAAAGGCGAGACGAACTCTCACGAAGGAAAGGGAGAGTTCGAGGATAGGATATCAGCGAGGGTCCGGGCTGCTGAGGAGGCGGCCCGCCTCGGCAAGACCGCATCGATCCTCTTCGGGGGCGACCCCAGCACCTTCAGCTCCTCCTGGAGGGTGCGCGCCCCCTTAAAAGCTCAGGTATCTTCGGGGGTCGGCGCCTTCTCGGCGGCGGCGGCGAGGCTCGGAGCACCCCTGGTGAACGACTTCGCCCTCATCTCGGGGCTCAGCGAAGAGACCCCGTGGAGGGCCCGCCGCCTCCTGGAGGGCGGCTTTGCCGTAGTCGTCTACAACCAGAACTCTGGAAGAATGGACTGTCTAGCCGAGGCGGTATCCGACCTCGACCCGGAGAGACCCTTCGGCCTCGTCCAAGACGCCACCCGTCCCGACGAGAGGATCTATATCGGGAGGGGGGCGGATCTCGCCCGCCCGAGCTTTGAGGGGAGAAGGTGTACCCTGATCCTGGCGGGTCCCGAGGCCCGGATGACCGAGGGAAAGATCATCAACCGAAGAGGGTATCAGACCAAGTACTACTACTGAAGCCGGGGGGCTTTTGATGACCGAGAAGAAATATTCAGATCTGGGGGCGATGACCCCCGAGGGGATGGAGATCTACAACAGGAGCAGAAGCTTCATCGCCGGGATCGTGGGGGATGAGACCCCCGAGGACGGGATCAAACAGCGGTGCGTCATCGCCACCGGCGACCTCGCCGTCGCCGATATCCTCAGGTTCCAGGGCGACCCCGTCGCTGCGGGGCTTTCAGCCCTGGAGGCAGGCGCCCCCATATTCGTCGACATAAAGATGGTGGAGGCGGGGGTGGTGAAGCGGGGACATAAAAGCCCCGTGGTCACCGCCATCGGCAGAGGCGATCGATTGGCCGAGAGGGAGGGGATCACCAGGACCTCGGCGGGTTTCCTGGAGGGAAAAGAGGAGCTCTCCGGGAGCATAGTCGTCATAGGAAACGCCCCTTCGGCCCTCCTAACCCTATGCGACCTCATCGAGGGAGGCGAGGCAGAGCCAGCCCTCGTCATCGGCGTCCCCGTCGGCTTCGTCAACGCCGCCGAGAGCAAGGAGAGGCTCCGGGAGATCGACGTCCCATCGATATCGACGGTGGGCACCAGAGGCGGAACCCCCATCGCCGTCGCCGCGATAAACGAGATCATAAACATGCACCATGGAAGAGAATAGCTCTGAAGAGGAGAGGAGAAGGGCGATAGACCCCGTCTCGGGCTTATCGATACCCACCGACTGGGTCGAGAGGTCCGCCGACCCCGAGGTCTTGGAGAAGGTCAAAAGCGGCCTCTGGGCGCTTCTATCCGACGGGACCCTCCTGCGGCGGGGGCTGACCACGGGGACGACGGCCGCCGCCGCCGCAAAGGGGGCGGTCATCTCCCTTCGAGAACCGGTCCACGAGGTCGCCGTCCTCACCCCGGTGGGGATCAGGGTCGCCGTCGCCGTCGACGGCCGCGACGGATCCTGCTCCGCCGTCAAGATCGGCGGAGACCACGAATCCGACGTCACCGCCGGGGCGGTGATGGAGGCGAAGGCGGCCCCCATCTTGGGGATGGAGTCTGGAGAGGATATGGGACCTGAGAAGTCCCACGG
>JANKMW010000018.1:12175-14997 GCA_024649985.1 Methanothrix sp. | reverse complement strand
CACGGGCCGGAAGAGAAGATCGAGATCGTCGCTGGCCCCGGGATAGGGAAGATCGGGGGTGCGGGCCTCTGCGCCCCTTCTGGGAGGCCCGCCATCAGCCCCTCGGCGAGGGGAGAGATAAAAAGAGCCATCGAGGAGGGGATGGCAGCGGTGGGGATCGGTGCAGTCCGGGTGGTCCTCTCGGTGAGAGATGGCGAGAGGATAGCCGGAAGGACGATGAACCCCCACCTTGGGATCACAGGCGGAATATCGATCCTAGGGTCGACGGGCTTCGTCGAGCCCTGGAACGAGCACCTCGCCGAGAGCCGGGAGGCGGAGATCCTGGAGCCTGACCGGGTGGTGGTCACCACCGGGAGGGTCGGCCTCAAGTACTCGCGGTTCCTCTTTCCAGGACACGTCGCCGTCCTCGCAGGAAACCGCCTAGACCGGATCCGCTTCAGAGAGGACCAGGAGAGCGTCCTCTGCGGCCTTCCCGCCCTCATCCTCAAGTGGGGCATGCCCGATATCCTGGAAGGGACCGGATACGGTACCGTGGCGGAGATGGCAGATCGTGAGCCCGGCCACCCCCGGATCGACGAGGGCCTCCGTAAGACGGCAGAGAGGCTCCCCAAAACGAGGATCATCCTCCTCAACAGGGACGGATCGATCCTGAGGGATAGAGGTCCCTTGCCCGGTGGGAGTTGGCGGAGATAGAGGGAGGAGATGGGAGAGGAAGACTGTGGACGAAGGAGTAGACGGGAGAGGAAGACTGTGGACGAAGGAGGAGAGGGGAGAGTAGAGCTTCGGGGCGAGGTCATGATACGCGGGAGCGAGGTCGCACCATGAAGATCGTCGGAGTTGGAGCGGGCCCGGGGATGCTCACAATGGAGGCGGCGAGGGCCATAAGAGAGGCCCGGCTCATATACGGGTCGGAGAGGGCCATCGATCTCGCGAGAGACGAGATCTATCCCGGAACCGACGTGAGGGTGATCGAAGATTACGGAGCCCTCCGAAAGCTACCCCCCGAGGCCGTCGTCCTCTCCACAGGAGACCCGATGTTAAGCGGCCTCGGCTACCTGGACGGAGACGTGATCCCGGGGATATCCAGCATGCAGGTCGCCTGCGCCAGGCTGAAGGCAAGCGAGCTGAAGGTCATCCCCATAACCGTTCACGGCAGAAGGATGGACCCGGAGCCCATCCTGGCGGAGATCGCTCGCGGTAGGACCGTCTTCCTCCTTGTAGACGACTCCACCGACCTTCCGGGACTCTGCCGGCTCTTGGAGGAGAGGGGCCTCTCCAGGGACGTCGCCGTCTTCACCGACCTCGGCTACCCGAATGAGGAGATCCTCCGGGGGACGACGAGATGCCCCCCGACCTCAAAGGGGCTCGCCTCGGTGATGATAGGAGATCTGGGGTTTGAGAGAACCCCTTAATTTCCACTGGAGCTCCCGCCGACGGGAGCCTCAAAAATAGATTTATTAAAAAAATTATATCTACCCCGGGTTGCAGGCCTTGCAGGGGGAGTAGCCCGCCTCCCGAGCCTCCCAGACGTCGGAGAAGTATACCCTGTTTTCGTCCTTGATCTTCTTGGCCGAGGTGCAGTCGGGGAGGTGATACTTGTCGGAGTTCTTGCTCCCTACATATCGATATTCGAGATCCTCAAAAGATTCCTCTGCTTCAATATTGGCTGGGGTCTCCCGATAGACGGATGCCCCTTGATTTATTGGGACCCCCCGATAGACGGGTGTCTCTTGATGGGGGAGGATCTCTCTATACGCGGCCGTCTCTCGATAGACGGGGGTCGACTTCGAGGAGGCTATAGCTTCATCTGCGGATCTGGAGAGGGTGAGAGGCTCTTTAGACGGTGCCTTAGGTGTAGCCTCCTTGCCATATAGATCTCGGCCATCGTCCCAGATCACGATCTTGGGGCCGTCTTCAGCGATGATGCAATCTCGCCGTTCTGGGAGAAAAAGCCCCCCGGGCTCCTCCACCTCCAGAATGGAGGAATAGCCCCGCTCCGGGGTGAGAAGGCACCTTTCGCGTATATCGAAATCTCTCCTCTCCCCCGGCTCCACCTCCATCATCATGTACCTGGTATTCTCGACGAGCCGATCCCCATCCCAGAGGGTGGCGTTGAGGATCAGATAAGGAAGGGTAGACCGGCCCTGGAGGGTCAGACTTCCCCAGGTCCGAAAGAGGGTGCTGCTTACGGAAGAGTTGAACTCCACGATCGGTGAAATCGATGGCAAATAGGCCGTATCGTCAGAGACCTCCGCGGATCCGTCTTGATCCTGCCCCTCCTCTAAATCCTCGCCGGGGTCGAGGCTGAACTGGTGGCCGGTGGGACCTGAACCCATCGAGTCTGATGGATGCAAAAGGTCCTCCCCGAAATAGGACCCATCTCCGAAGATCGAGGAGCCCATCCGCGAAAGCCAGGGCCCTGCGTCCTCCCGGATCGAGGAGAGGGCAGCCTCCGCCTCTGATGGTAGCCGGATATTGCCCCCTACCTGGAGGTGGACCAAAGATGCCGAGACTGCCACCAGAAGGACGGAGAGGAGAAGGATCCTCTTCTTGGATAGAAGCTTCGCCGACAATTGTAGACCCCTTTATTTCTACTGGAAAGCCCTTTTCTATTGGAGAGCCCGTTTCTAATGGAGAGCTCCATCCGAATCGGCGGTGGTCGACAAAGCCCTAAAGGCCGATAGATCCACCTCCCTAAAGGCCGTTAGACCCACAGGATGAAGCCCATCTCCGGGGACCATAGCCCTTAAGATCGGCCCTCAATCCCCCAGCCGCTCCAAAACCTTCAGCGCCTCCTTGACGCAATCCAGCTGGGTCATCAG
>JANKMW010000018.1:11254-12165 GCA_024649985.1 Methanothrix sp. | reverse complement strand
GCCTCCCCAAATCCTTTTCATCCCGCATCTCATGGGATATATCCCTGATCTTATGGAGGATGACAGCCTTCAGCTCCTCCAAGGCGAGATCCACCTCTTCTTCAGCCACCATCACCCTGGATCCACCTTCGCGATGGCCCTTCCTCCCTTTTTCTTTGGGCTCCTGAGGCGAAGGCTCCTCAATGGCCGTCCTACCCCCAAAGCCGGACCCTGATCCCTCCCCCCTTCCATCTGCAGGTATGAAACCCCGTTCTCTCATCGAAGAACCCTTTAAAGGCTCAAAAGCGACTTTCTCCCCCATCGATGGAGTCTTTGCCGCCTGTGCCTCCTCAAAAGAGCAGACTGGACATACCACCTCCCCTTTGTAGCGGAAGAAAGGTGCTCCGCAGTCATGATGAGAGGCCAGCATCGTCCCCCCCATCTCCAAAAGCCTCGTTATCCTCTTAATAGCCTCTTCTTCTTCCATCAAAGATCACCAAGCATCGCCCCGTATCATCGGGGATCTACTAGCCTCGACCCACATCATCGGAGATCGAAGGGATCGAGGCTGAATTAAATCGGATTGAAGCTGCCATATGTTTAAATATGACGACCATGACATAGTTCTTTGGGACGGGCTTCATCTTTAACCTTTTTGCCGTCTTGAAAGTGTGTCGAAAATGTGGTGATTCCATGGCAGCTGAAAATGTGATTAAGCAGTGCGTCGAAGTTTTAGAGCGCATAATGAGCGACGATACCGTTCCCAGAAATATAAGGCGTTCTGCAGAGAGCGTTAAATCGACCCTTCTCAACGAGGAAGACTCTGAAGCCGTCAGGGCCGCCTCGGCCATATCGATCCTCGACGAGATAAGCAACGATCCAAACATCCCCCTTCATACCAGAACCCTCATCTGGAACGTCGCGAGCCAGCT
>JANKMW010000018.1:0-11244 GCA_024649985.1 Methanothrix sp. | reverse complement strand
CGTACCCATCGGCTGATCTCGCCGAAGTACCATAGGCCGTAACCCCGATAGGCCGTAACCCCGGAGGCGAGGCGAGGGCAAACCGCCCCCGCGAACTAATTGGATTTACTCCTTTAGGCCAGATTCGATCCTATAGATGCATATCACACCATAAACAAGCCTCTTAGCTGCGTCGGCCATATCGCCAGGGATGCAAAAACCACCTCCTCAAGATCAAACCTAGATCGCCTCAGCCAAAGAAATCAGATCCTTCGCATAAAGCTCTCATCTATTCGCCTCAAGGAAGGCGTTATATGAAGACCCCATACGAAGATCCCGTATGAAGATCCCATATGAAGATCCCATATGAAGATCCCATATGAAGATCCCATATGAAGACCCCTTCGTTTCCACTGCAGCCCCAAAACCCCAACCGTGACCCCGACCCCGGTACCTCCTCGGCCAACCCCCCTACCCCATAATTTCCACTGGAGCATCTGAGATGGTCGACGGGGTCGCGATCCGGGAGTTGATAAAATAATATCAATATTTTTTCATTTTAAATAAAATGATATCGGGGGGCACTACCCTGATATTTCTACTGGAACATCCACCCCCCATAATTTCCACTGGAACTCACCAGGACGTTTATCTCCCATCTTCATGAGAGAGAAAAGGCCGAATGTAGTTGTTGAATCATGAAAGATAGAACCATTTTGCATAAGATCTAATCGAGAAAAGTATACGGAACTGTAGGTCCAAAAATTGTCCTTTGATCGATATGGTTACAGCTACTGGTTTTTATGTAATCATGGAGGGGCCGTAAGTCGCTATCGAGATCGTTGTCATGGAGATCAGAATCTTTAAGTATGATCAGCATATTAGCTACAACCAGATATATCCATATAGTTTTCAAGAAGCACTTTTCCGTATATCCGCCACTCCAGTAGAAACAATGGGGTGGGGGGGTTGCAGTAGAAACGAAGGGGGCCTTACCGCAACTCTTAATAACAGACAGAATGTATTTGCTTTTCGTCTGGGGGGATTTCGTCTTTCATGTCGGGTGGATTATTCGCGGATTTGCTTAAGAAAGGGGAGATATTCGGGTGCAGAGATGTACTGCGGTCGAGTTATACCCCTTCAAAACTCCCCCATCGGGAGGATCAGATCAACAACATGGCGTCCATCCTCGTCCCCGCCCTCCGGGGTGAGACCCCCTCCAACGTTCTGATATATGGGAAAACCGGCACAGGAAAGACCGCCGTCGCCAAGTACGTCGGCTCTGAATTGGAGGCGGCAGGGGGCGGCAACAAATCCAGATGCTCTTTTATCTACATCAACTGTGAAGTCATTGATACCCAATACAGAGTCTTGGCCCACCTGGCCCGATCTTTCGGAAGGGAGGTTCCCATGACCGGCTGGCCTACTGATCAGGTTTACGAGGAGGTGAGAAAGTCCCTGGAAGAGGACCAGCGGATGGTGGTGATGGTCCTGGATGAGGTCGACAAGCTGACGAGGAAGGGGGACGATATCCTCTACAACCTGACCAGGATCAACTCTGACCTGGACAAGGCGGGGGTCAGCCTGATAGGTATCTCCAACGACCTGAAGTTCACCGACTTTCTGGACCCGAGGGTAAAAAGCTCCCTTGGGGAAGACGAGATAATATTCCCCCCCTACAACGCAGAGCAGATAAAAGACATACTGGAACAGAGGGCGTCCATGGCCTTCAAGCCCGGAGTCCTCGCCGAGGACGTGATCCCCCTCTGCTCAGCGCTGGCGGCTCAGGAGCATGGAGACGCCCGGCGGGCCCTCGACCTTCTGAGGGTCTCGGGAGAGCTGGCGGAGAGGGTGGGCTCTGACAGGGTATCCGAAGATCACGTAAGATCCGCCAGGGCCAAGATCGAAAGGGATCGGGTGAGGGAGGTGGTGATGACCCTCCCGACCCAGTCGAAGCTCGTCCTCTACAGCGTCCTCCTCCTGGAGGAGCAGGGGATAAAGAACGTCACAACCGGGGCCGTTTACGGCATGTACAAGCAGCTCTGCCCCCTGGTGGACCTGGATTACCTCACCCATCGGCGGATAGCAGATCTTATCGCAGAGCTGGACATGCTGGGGATAATCCATACCGTGGTGGTGAGCAAGGGGAGGTACGGCAGGACCAAGGAGATATCTCTCTCCATCCCCCTCGCGAAGCTCAAGTCGATGATCCTCGACGATTACCGGCTCAAAGACCTCATCGGCGGCACCGCTTCTCTCCAGAGCAGATGGGGCTGAAGCCGACGATGGTCGACCCGCAGCCTGGAAGCCTCGATATATCCTTGGTTAATGAAGACGAGAATCGAGAGAAGAAAACGAAAAGTGCGCCGACCGGGATTCGAACCCGGGTTTAGGCGTTGGCAACGCCTAGTGATGACCACTACACTATCGGCGCTCTGGATCTGTTGTTGGCCGCCACAGATCCCATAACGTTCCAGCGTAAAAACATTGCGGATAGACCGGTCCCCACCGTCGGCGCCGGGGCGTCGGCGATCTTCTCGTTATTCTCCTCGGCTGCAGACATTTTATCTATAATCAACTTCAAACTCGATCTTGCGCTGGTGGTGTCCTATCGTGTACGACGTCATAATCATCGGAGCGGGCCCGGCCGGCCTTACCGCCGGGATGTACTGTGCCAGGGGCGGGAAGAAGACCCTCATCCTCGGAAACCTCTACGGATCCCAGCAGTCGATGGGCGGCCTCTACGAGAACTATCCCGGCTTTCCCGACGGAATCCAGGGTATCGAGCTCTCCGAGCGGATGCGCGACCAGGCCGTGAAGTACGGCGCAGAGCTTCATGAGGAGCTGGCGGCTAAGGTCGTATATCTGAGCGGCGTATTCAGGGTCAAGACCGATGGCTGGGAGTACCAGTCCAGGGCTCTGATTTTGGCCACCGGAGCCAGCCATCGCAAGATCCTCATCCCCGGAGAGGAAGAGTACGCCACAAAGGGCGTCTCTTACTGCGCCTACTGCGACGGAGCCCTCTTCAGAAGCAAGACCGTCGCGGTGGTGGGATACGGGAACGGCGCGGCGAGGGCGGTCCTCTATCTGGTGGGGCTCTGTCAGAAGGTCCACCTCCTGAACGTCCGGGAGGAGCTGGTGGCGGAGGCGGTCTACCTCGACAGGATCGGGAGGCTGACCAACCTCGCCGTCGTTGAGGGGGTAGAGCCGATCCGGATCCTGGGGGACGGGTTCGTTACTGGGGTCGAGTTCAAGGCTAGAGGTAGGGTCCGCACCCTCGACGTGGACGGGGTCTTCGTCGAGATGGGGGTCAGTCCCAACGTCGAATTGGCCGCCGACCTCGGCGTCGAGCTGACCAAAGGCGGTTTCATAAAGGTGAATCGATTGACCCAGGAGACGAGCGTTCCCGGGGTCTTTGCGGCGGGGGACGTAACCGGCGGGAGGATGCAGGTGACGACGGCCGTCGGCGCCGCAACGTCGGCTGCCATCAGCGCCATGAGGTACATCCAGTGATCTGGTGGTGAAGTATCACGAAGAAGAGACTAAAGAGCCCTGACCTCAGCAGGCCGGTGGCGGTCTGGCGGTCGAGGGACCTCCTGGACGGGGAGGCGGCGGGATCTTTGACCATGATCCTGAGGACTAGAGGCTGCAGGTGGCGGAGGTGCGCGATGTGCGGCTACGCCTCAGAGGGGGCGCCGGCGAGCGAGGAGGATCTGATCGTCCAGTTCCGGGCCGCCGCAAAGGACCTCTCCGCCGAGGATCGGGTGGTGAAGATCTACACCAGCGGAAGCTTCCTCGATCCCGCCGAGGTCCCCGAATCGGTGAGGTCCAGGATGATTGAAGCCATCGCCTCTGCAGGGGTGGAGAAGCTGGTCTTTGAATCGCGCCCCGAGTACGTCACCAGGGAGCTGGTCGAGGCTTCTGCAGCGAAGATCAGGACGGAGGTGGCCATCGGCCTTGAGACCTCCAGCGACCTCGTCAGGGACCACTCCATCGGGAAGGGCTTCTCCTTCGCGCAGTTCAAAGAGGCGGCAGACGCCGCCCACCGCGGCGGAGGATCGGTGAAGACATACCTCCTCTTAAAGCCCCCCTTCCTCTCCGAGGCGTCAGCGATATCCGACGCCCTCCGGTCCGCACGGGATGCTGCGCCTCACTCGGACGTCCTATCCCTGAATCTCACCAACATCCAGAGGGGCACCCCCCTGGAGCGGATGTGGTTCATCGGCGACTACCGGACCCCATGGCTCTGGAGCGCCGTCGAGGTCTTGAAGAACGTCTCCTCAATTCCGATCATCTGCGATCCTGTGGCGGCTGGGACTAGGCGGGGGCCCAGAAACTGCGGCAGGTGCGATGAGGCCGTCGCGGAGGCGATAAGGGGGCACGCCCTCACCCAGGATCCGGGGGTCTTCGATGATCTCGACTGCGGTTGCAAAGCCGCATGGGAGAAGGTAGTGGAGCTGGAGGACCTCGCCTTCGGATCTCCCATATATATGGACTCCGGGAGGTTGTAGCCGGTTGATTCGGGGAGTTTTGTCTCTATGAAACCGGTGGGCCATCGAGCGTCCCTGTATACCGGGGAGATGCCATAGATGAACCGTTATTTCTTCCAGTCGGTGGGTCTTGGTCCCACCACCTCCCCATAGTCCACCCTCAAAGAGTCCACCCTCAAAGAGTCCACCCTCAAAGGAACCTTCCCATCAGGGGGCCGTCCCCCATCTCGCGATCCGCGGCAGATTTCAGATGATATATCATTGAGAAATCTCTTTATATGGTCGGTAGATTGAAATATAACGGATGGGATATCAGCCCTCGAAGTTGCGTATGCGGCTGTCGAGGTATATGGTGCGGAAAGACCCGGAAAATTATAAGGAGGTATGACAAAGATGTTCGAAACGGTTTTGGTTCCTACGGACTTCTCTAAGTACTCGCAGAAGGTCCTCGAGTGCGTCGGCGGATTGCCAGGAGTGAAGAAGGTCGTTCTCCTGAACGTCATCGGTCCTGCGGATCCTCTGGCCAGGGTTTGGGACCCCGGAGCTCGGCTCAAAGAGGCGGAGAAGAAGCTGGCGGATCAGGCGAAGCTTCTGGAGGCCCAGGGGCTCGAGGTTCAGCAGAGGGCAGAGCCTATGCTAGAGGGTGATATATTCAGGAAGATCCAGGCGGTATCCGACGAGGAGGGGGTCGACCTGGTGGTGATGGGAGCTCGGGGGAAGGGCTTCGTCCGGAACATATTCCTGGGTAACGTCGCCAAAAACACCCTCCGTTACGGAGACAAGCACCTTCTGCTGATGCGCTACAAGATGCTGGAGGGGGGGGAAGATCTCGAGGAGTACTGCTCCATGATCACAGCCAAGGTCCTCTGCCCCACGGACTTCTCCGAGCCCTCCGATGAGGCGATCCGCTTCATCAAGGGGATGAAGGGGATCCACGAGGCGGTCCTCTTCAACGTCGTCTCCAGCGGCGAGAGCCAAGAGCACGTAGACGCCAAGACGAAGGAGGCGACGGAGAAGCTCAACGCCATCAAGGCGGAGTTTGAGAAGGCCGGCATAAAGACCTCCGTCAGGGTAGGGGTGGGCAGCCCCGCCGAGGAGATCATTACGGCAGCCGAAGACGAGGACGTATCCCTGGTGGCCATGAGCTCTCACGGAAAGGGCTGGGTGAAGCAGCTCGTCGTCGGGAGCGTAGCCTACGAGGTATCCAAGAACGGCACAAGGCCTGTTCTGGTATTGAGGGCAGGGAAGGAGTCCTAACCTTCCCGTCTCCCTATATTTTTTCATCCTCTCCCTATATTTTTTCATCCTCTCCCTATATTTTTTCATCCTCTCCCTATATTTTCTTTCCAGCTCCCTATATTTCGCCTTCATCTCCCTATATTTTTCCCCCATCTCTATAGTTTCAGCCCGGCGAAAGGACCCTTTTTTTGGCGGGACAAAAGGATTTAATATAGCAAGAGTATCCCTTCTCAAGTTCCCGCTATCAAGGGAGAGAAATAACTCGCAGGATATCGGCTCAACGTCCAATAAAGGAGGACCCATATGGAGACACCGACATTAATTGATATTGGTCTATTTGCCATAGTTCTCGTCGTCTTGCTCGGCCCTTTTATGGTCCGGAAGATCGAACATAATCTGGAAGCGTTCCTCTTCGTCATGGGGGTTACCGCGGTCACATTGTCCAGCTTTGAGACCCACGAAAACCTGACGAATCTCTATGGAGAACACATACCCCATATCGGCTGGAATATGCCTCTTGTCATGGAGGCGATCGAGGAGCCGATCTTTAAGGGGATAGTACCGGCGGTCCTGGTCGCAGGCCTACTATTCTACTACGGCAGAGATCACGTCCAGAGCGCCATCGACTCCCTTTTGAAGAAGGTCCCCCTGAAGATCCTGGTATTCGTGATGATAGTCATTTTGGGGCTCTCTGCCAGCATCATCACCGCCATCATCGCAGCCCTTCTTCTGGTGGAGCTCATCAAGGTGATGCCGATGGACAGAAAAACTCAGGTTAACGTCGCCATCATCGCCTGCTTCTCGATAGGCCTGGGCGCCGTCCTCACCCCCGTCGGCGAGCCTCTCTCCACCATAGCCGTCACAAAGCTCCAGGGCGAGCCCTACAATGCAGGCTTCTTCTTCTTATTCAACATCCTGGCCATTTATGTAGTCCCTGCATGCGTCGCCATGGGGATCCTGGGGATGGTCTTCACCGGGAAGGCTGCCGCCATCAAGGAGAAGGCGGTCTCCGCATCCCAGGAGACGCTCAAGGACGTCGTCATCAGGGCGGGGAAGGTCTACCTCTTCGTCATGGCCCTCCTCCTCCTGGGAAGCGGGATGAAGATCATCATCGACAAGTACATACTCTCCATCCCCCCCGAGATCATCTACTGGGTCAACATGATCTCGGCGGTCCTGGACAATGCCACCCTCACGGCGGCGGAGGTCTCCCCGCTGATGGGGATGGAGCAGCTCCAGGCGGTCCTCATGGGCCTTCTCATCTCCGGCGGGATGCTCATCCCCGGCAACATCCCCAACATCATCGCCGCTCAGAAGCTATCGATCACCAGCAAGGAGTGGGCGAAGCTGGGGATCCCCCTGGGGCTTGTCCTGATGGCGGTCTACTTCGTCTGGGTTTTCTACATCCCCTTCCACGTCCAGTTCCACTTCTAGTGGGGTGTGGGGCCCGTTCCCTCTTTTTATAAAATTTTTAGTCGGATCTCACCACTCTCCGACTCTGGTGGGTTTTAATCGGCTCATTATCTTGTGAGAGTATCACGAAGGTTCCTTTCTCTTTTGTGCTGATCAGATCTGCAATCTGCCTCCGCTTGTCGGAATATCTATTTATAGAATAGAGTTTCTGCGGTTTGAAGGTGTTTTGTTCAATTGGTACTTTCCCATGGACAAATGACCCGATTAAAAGAAGCATTCAATATAGAGAAAATACCCTGTTTCCGGCCTCCTATGGATCGAGGAGGCAGCGGCGGTCTGCTCAATGGATGCATTATCAGCAAGATGGCTGG
Source organism: Methanothrix sp. (assembly GCA_024649985.1). Classification (GTDB taxonomy): domain Archaea; phylum Halobacteriota; class Methanosarcinia; order Methanotrichales; family Methanotrichaceae; genus Methanocrinis; species Methanocrinis alkalitolerans. The sequence goes on along the minus strand of JANKMW010000018.1, from coordinate 3,752 downwards.
GGTGCTAGCTAGCTGCGAGGGTGACTTTCGGTCATCCCGGCGCCATAATCTTCACCAGGAGGTATAAACATGGAGATACCCACATTAGTTGAACTAGGTCTATTTGCCATAGTCCTCATAGTCCTGCTGGGCCCGTTCACGGTCCGAAAGATCGAGCATAACCTGGAAGCGTTCCTCTTCGTCATGGGGGTTTCCGCGGTCACCCTCTCCAGCTTTGAGAGCCATGAAAATCTGGTGAGGTTCTACGGTGAGACGGTCCCCGAGATAGGATGGAACATGCACCTGGTCATGGAGGCGGTCGAGGAGCCGGTCTTGAAGGGGATCGTGCCGGCGGTCCTGGTGGCGGGCCTACTCTTCCACTACGGTCAAAGCCGGATCCAGAGCATAATCGACGCGGTCTTGAAGGTGGTACCCCTCAGGATCCTGATATTCGTTATGATAGTCGTCCTGGGCCTATCCGCGAGCATCATCACCGCCATCATCGCCGCCCTCCTCCTTGTGGAGCTGATCAGGGTTATGCCGATGGACAGGAAGACCCAGGTGAACGTCACCATCATAGCCTGCTTCTCCATAGGGATCGGGGCTGTCCTCACCCCCGTCGGCGAGCCCCTATCCACCATAGCAGTCACCAAGCTCCAGGGCGATCCCTACAACGCAGGGTTCTTCTTCCTCTTCAACATCCTGGCGATATACGTGATACCCGCCTGCGTCGCCATGGGCCTATTGGGAATGTTCTTCACCGGAAAGGCAAAGGAGGTCAAGGAGAAGACCATCTCCGCCGCCGAAGGTACTCTGAAGGACGTCGTCGTCAGGGCGGGGAAGGTCTACCTCTTCGTAATGGCCCTCCTCCTCCTGGGAAGCGGGATGAAGCTCGTCATCGACAAGTACATCCTCTCCATCCCCCCCGAGATCATCTACTGGGTGAACATGATCTCCGCCGTCCTCGACAACGCCACCCTGGCGGCGGCCGAGATCAGCCCGATGATGGACCCGTTGACGCTCCAGGCGGTCATCATGGGGCTCTTATTCTCCGGCGGGATGCTCATCCCCGGCAACATCCCCAACATCATCGCCGCCCAGAAGCTCTCCATCACGAGCACCGAATGGGCGAAGGTCGGGATCCCCATAGGGCTCGTCCTGATGGCCCTCTACTTCGTCTGGATCTTCTATCTCCCCTTCCACTTCGAGTTCAACCTCTGAGCTTTTGGGATCGGGGAGATCCCTCAATTTTTTAAAGAAATTGTATCCTAAAAAAGAAGCTTTCTCCTCAAAAGAGGCCTTCTCCTCAAACCGCCTCGTCGAACTCCTTTCGATAGCTTGCGATCCCTGATGCCCCCACCATCGCCGTCTTGTTCAGGATGAGGATCATGAAGGCCTCGTCGGGGACCTCCGGCCACTGGCTGTGGATGTCGTAGCGGGAGGCCCTCTCGAAGCCGAACCGGGGGTAGTACTCCGGGTAGCCGAGGACGATGATGAAGGGGCATCCCCTCTCCCTCAGCATCTTTATCCCGTTGTGGATGAGGAGGGAGCCGATCCCCTGCCCCTGCCATCCCGGGAGGACGGCCATCGGCGCAAGCCCCATCCCCATGACCGCGGGGGTCGCCCCCTCTCCTCCGATGTAGGCGGGGCTGAAGAGGATGTGGCCCAACACTTCGTCCCTGTGCACCGCCACCAGGGATAGGAGGTCTGGGCAGTTCTCTCGGAGCCGGTCGACGACCTCGGCCTCGGCCGGCTGGCGGAAGGCGGCGTCGTTGACCCGCCGGATCGCCTCGACGTCCTCGGGGTGCTCTTCTCGGATGATGATCATCTATTCACCTGGGGGGTCAAAATTCGAAAGCTCAGAGCTCAAACCCCGGCTCCGCCGCGACGGCCGCCAGGAGCTCCTCAGCTGCCGCCATCTCCTCGACGCCTCCATCGACGGCGAGCCAGACGGCCCCTTCAGCGCCGGAGACGCCGCCGGCGGCCACGAGCTCCGCCTTCGCCCCTGTGAGGAGCTCGATCGCCTCGATCTCAGAGAAGACCTCGCCGGATACCGGAAGGAGCCGCGGCCCCTGGGCTCCGGGGGCGTTCAGCCTCGCCGCCAGGTCGTCGAGGTCGCAATAGACCCGCTTCTCGAGCCCCACGGGGAGGATCAGCCTGACCCGGCGGCCCACCACCGCCTGGAGGGCGAGGCCGATGGTCCCTCCTCTCGGATGGCCGATGAGGACGGCGGCCCGCTTCGCCCAGAGGTCCAGGGAGTTGGCGCCCTTGACTATGACGTCCCCTTCCTTGAGCTTGTTCACCACGTTGAGGATCGTCTTCCCTTTCTGCCAGCGGCCGCTGACGATGACCACGTCTCCGGGAAAGCCGGACATGTCGTGGAGCATCCCGTCTTCGTCGGTGGGGAGCCATGGCGGGAGGGTTATCCCCCGGAAGAACCTATCTCGCGAGAACCCGTTGAATTGTCCGATCTTCGCGAGGATCTCTTCTGCGACGTATCCGTTGGTCGTCCCGGCGATGATGACGATGGTTCTCGATTCGAGGGCGGCTTCGATGGCGGGGTGGCTCGCCATCGCTCTGCCGATAAGTCGTTTTCCTGCTGCTGGGGAGAGGACGAAGGATCTCATGGCGTTATCTTCTCTTCCATGAAAGAAAATTGTTGTGCTTTGGGCTGACGCCAGCTCACCCCTCGGGGGCGTCCCGGTGGCTGCCGGTGATCCTCCGGTCGATCCCCCTCGGCGCCAGATACCACCTCCCCTTATGCCGTCCCATGTATTCGAGGGCCTCGGGGTAGCCGTCGAATGATAGGCACTCGCCGCCGTCGAGATTGAGGAGGATGAGGGCGCCCTCTCCTGCGTCGCCCCTCTCTCGGGCGGCCTTCAGGGCGGCCTCGATCTCCTGGCGCCGATGGCTCCTCTTTCGCGCCCCCAGGGCCTCCATCTCCCGGGAGATCTCGTCCTCGTCGACCTCGTAGAGATCTTCTTCGGCGGCCTCATCTCCTGCCGGCTCCTCTCCGGCCAGCTCATCCCTTCGCTCTCCTCTGCCTTCCTCTTCCAGCTCCATATCATCGTCCCTCTCTCATCTTCAGATCTATCATCTCTTCAGATCTTAGCCGGCTCTCCCTCGTCGGCGGCCCAGCAGAGGAACTCCGTCGAGGGGAACTCGTGGATGGTGGTGGCGACGATCTTGCCCTGGCCGAACTTCCCGACGACGAGGACGGCCCTTCCCCGCTCGTCGGTGAGGGCGGTCGAGAACCCCTCTCCTGGGACGAGGTAGCCGTCGCATTCCGCGGCCTTCGCGTCGACGAGGGCGGTGCAGGGGTGGTCAGATGCCGGGACGAGATCGGCGCTCCGGTAATCGCCGACGTATTTGAGGGGGAGGGGGAGCCATTCGTAGTCATGCTCGGGTACCAGGGGGCCGAAGACGGTTACGACCCCCCCTCTCTCCAGGAACTCCGCGATCCTGGACTTGGCGGCCCGGAGGGCGGGGAGGGCTCTGGAGTACTGGGGGTTGGCGAAGCCCGTCGGTATCATCACCATCCTGAACCGGGGGAGGAAGGGGCTTCCCAGGATCTCGGGCTTGACGAACTGGTGCTCCCTTCCCGTCTCCGCCAGGAGCTTATCGAAGAGGAAGGTCTTCTCGCCGATTATCGCTATATCTGCCATCTCTGAAGGCCCTTCTTCTCAGCTGGTCTAAAGCTTTTATGCCGCAGACCTCCTCACCTCACCTTTGATCCTCACCCCACCTTTGATCCTCGCCCCACCTTTGATCTC
>JANKMW010000189.1:2487-2846 GCA_024649985.1 Methanothrix sp. | reverse complement strand
GCCTTGGCTATAAGTTGGAAAACGCAAAAGCGTCAGTTAGAGATAGAAGAGAAGCGTGAGAGTGATCGACTAAATGAGATGCGAAAAGCTAATCTTGTTGCTAAATTGGTGACAAGATCTGAAAAATCTGGCGATTACCTATTGCGTATCGAAAATAGAGGATCTGCTGAGGCTCGTGATGTCAGGATTTCACTTGATGGTTTACCAATTCAGAATCATCCTGTAATTCCTGGGGGTTTAACGGCCAAAAATGTGCGTGAGATGGTTGGCGGCCAATCACCCAAAATTCAACATACATCAAAAGAGACTTATCAAATTGGACCGGAGTCCTATATTCAATTTATTATGGCCATTACTTT
>JANKMW010000189.1:2042-2477 GCA_024649985.1 Methanothrix sp. | reverse complement strand
TACATATCCTCCTTTTGAGTTAACTATGACATGGTCTGATGATTCCGGAGAACCTGGTTACTATAGGCATACAATAACTTTTTAGGATCTGATGAGGATGGATGTGATACAAGCTGAAGGGACTCGGTCGATTAAAAATCGATTTATTAGTTATTCTGAATACAAGGATTCTGGAGTCGAGTGGCTGGGGGAGATCCCGGCGGGGTGGGATTCATTTCCGATCAAGAGACTCGAAAAAAATGCTGCTTATCTTGCCCAAACGGGACCTTTTGGCGCACAGTTGCATGCTAGTGATTATGTAGATGTGGGCGTACCTTTAATTTTAATAAAGCATGTTAATAATTTAAAGATAAGTGAAGACAAAATCCCACATGTAAGTGCCGAAAAGGCAGAACAGCTTTCAATGTACAAACTTGAGCTTGGAGACATCGTTTT
>JANKMW010000189.1:0-2032 GCA_024649985.1 Methanothrix sp. | reverse complement strand
GGCAGAGTTGCACTTACTACGGAACGCGAGAAGGGGTGGCTAATTTCAGGTCAAATGCTAAGACTACGAATTAAGAATCCATTGATTTATTCAGAATACCTAATCTACTTAATTTCCTCAGTTGATGTGCTTAGATATTTTGAACTTGCATCTCTCGGCAGTACACGCGATTCTATAAATACCGAAATCCTTCGTGACATGCCAGTGCTCATTCCCCCTTTTCCTGAACAGCACGCCATCGCCGCCTTCCTCGACCGCGAGACCGCCAAAATAGACACCCTCGTCGAGAAGAAGCGGCGGCTCATTTCCCTCCTCGAAGAGAAGCGGGCCGCGATCATCTCCCACGCCGTAACCAAGGGGCTCGATCCCGACGCGCCGATGAAGGACTCGGGCGTCGAGTGGCTTGGGGAGATACCGGCGGAGTGGAAACCCCATAGAAATGGGACGCTCTTCATTGAGCGAGACGAAAGAGGTTATCCAGATCTCCTGTTACTGAATGTTTCACTTCATACTGGTGTCAGTGTACGTGAATTCTCTTCTGATAAAATAGAACAAATGGCAGATGATAAATCTACATACAAGAGGGCTAAAAGGGACGACATTGTTTTTAATAAAATGAGAATGTGGCAGGGCGCAGTTGGAGTTGCACCAACCGATGGGCTTGTAAGTCCAGATTATACCGTTGCAATACCTCGTAAGAACGTGCATTCTAAATACTTTGAATATTTATTCAGGACAAGTTTGTACAAAACAGAGACGAATCGGTACTCTCATGGTATCGTGCCTGACCGCAATCGGCTATATTGGGATCAATTCAAACAGATGAAATCAATTTATCCGCCCTTCAGTGAGCAAATGGAGATCGTAAATAAAATCGATCAACAAAGCAATAACATTGATTGTTTAATCAACCTGATCCAAAAGGGCATCGAAAGACTCCAGGAATACCGCACCGCCCTGATTTCGGCGGCGGTCACCGGCAAGATAGATGTGAGGGAGGCATCTCTTTGAACATATCAGAGAAGGACTTTGAGGCTACCATCGAGGAGGCCCTTTTGAAGCAGGGCTACCTTCGGCGCCGCCCGGAGGATTACGACCGCGCCCTATGCCTCGACCCAGAGCTGGTCTTCGACTTCGTCAGGGCGACCCAGCCGAAGGAGTGGGAACGGCTCAAAAGGCAGCACGGGGCGGACGTGAAACCGCGCTTTCTCTCAAGGCTCGCAAAGGAGATCAGAAAGCGGGGGACCCTCGAAGTTCTTCGGAAGGGGATCAAAGACTCGGGCTCACGGTTCCACCTCGCCTACTTTCCCCCCTCCAGCGGCCTGAACCCGGAGCTAGCGAGGCTCTACGAGACGAACGCCTTCTCGGTGACGAGGCAGCTTCACTTCAGCGAGCGGGACGAAAAGAGCCTCGACCTCGTCCTCTTCTTAAACGGTCTTCCCATCTTCACCTGCGAGCTGAAAAACACCCTCACCGGCCAGGACGTCCAGGACGCCATCCGTCAGTTCCGTCACGACCGAGACCCTCGGGAGCCCCTCTTCGCCTTCGGTCGCTGCCTCGCCCACTTCGCCGTCGATCCCGGCTACGTCTATATGACGACGAAGCTTGAGGGGAGCAAGACCTGGTTTCTCCCCTTCAACCGGGGCTACAACGGCGGAGCCGGAAACCCTCCCTCCTGGAACGGCTACCCCACCTCCTACCTCTGGGAGGAGGTCTGGTCGAAAGACAGCGTCCTGAACCTCGTCCAGCACTTCGTCCAGATCGTCGAGGAGGAGGACGACAAGGGGAAGAAGACCGGCAAAAAGAAGCTGATTTTCCCGCGATACCACCAGCTCGACTCCGTCCGGAGACTCGTCGAGGACGCTCGGTCGAGGGGTCCGGGCCATCGCTACCTGATCCAGCACAGCGCGGGATCGGGAAAGAGCAACTCCATAGCCTGGCTCGCCCACCAGCTCTCAGTCCTCCACGACTCCGAGGATCGTCGGGTCTTCGACTCGATCGTCGTCATAACCGATCGGCGCGTCCTGGACCG
>JANKMW010000188.1:1712-2860 GCA_024649985.1 Methanothrix sp. | reverse complement strand
GGGAAAGGATTGTGAAAAATACTACGGATTGGAGGGTTGATGCGGAAAGCCGGCTCTATCATAAATCCCTAAAATTTCCTCCCGGCTGAGGGGCGAAATTTGAGATGGATCTGGTGATGGTGTTGAATTAATATGATCCTTGGAATTCCTTGAACGTGACAACTTTTAATCCCCCTTCACCAATAAGCAGTCTTTTATATACCATAAAATTTTCGGTCAGGGTTAACTATTATACAAGAATAAATCGGCATCTATCTTTTACGCGTAATTCGAGTATCTTGGAAAGGGAGCTGAATAGTTACGAAAGTAGAGTAATAACAACAAAATATCGAAAAGCTTTTCCTAAAGTCACCCAAAAAATAAAAATATATATATTAAGTTTAAAACCTCCTGCTACTAAAGTCAATAGATCTCCCACTACTGGAGTCCATGCAAAGAATAAAATTGGAGATCCCCATTGTTGATACACTTTTTCGGCTTTGTGTCGTTTCTCGAAATCTATTTCAATATAATTTGATAGTAAGAAACTCGTTCCTAACTTACCAACATAGTAATTTGTTGCGGCACCAAGAACGTTGCCCGTGGTTGCAACTGCGAAAATAAACCATGCATTATAGCCAGAAACAACCATAATTGTAACAAAAATTTCGGAGCCTAGGGGAACTAACGTCGCTGCTAAAAAACTAATGATAAAAAGTCCCAAATATCCAGATTGAAAAACCAAATCTTCTATCATTTTTTCAAGCGTTCCCTTTCTTTTCTGTCATTCTCGGATAACGAAGAGCTTATCGGAATGAGTTCTCAGTTTAATAGTTCTCATGTTTTCAGCGGGCATAACGTTTCCTGTAGTTGTTGTTTGTGGCTAGAGTTACCAAATTCTTGTCCGAAGCGCATATGCCGCCAGGATTCATGCAAAGGCCACGGTGGCGAAGGCTTCCTTGGTCGTCGAAGTATATGGTGGAGGCCGCAAACTTCTCGTAGAGCAACAGTACGGTGTAGTTCGGTAGATGCGTCTCAAGCTCTCTGCCGGATTCACCGTTATCGATGAACCAATCGACGCCTTTGTCTCCTAATAACGAACGATAGCACATATCTATGGTATGTCTATCGATGTATTGCATTTGCGGAAGGTCGCCTGACTGTGTGCT
>JANKMW010000188.1:0-1702 GCA_024649985.1 Methanothrix sp. | reverse complement strand
GTCTCAGTCATTTTGACTCCTCATAAAACTATCCATACCGCCGACAGCAAAAAAGGTTGTGAGCGGTCCGTCAACTCCCTTGGGGTCTCAGAAGGCCACAAAAAGGCCGCCACTCGATGGCCCCGACACTACCCCCTGATTTCAGTGCGAAATGAGGGATTCTCCCCTTCATCTTCGCCTGAACCCCGCCCTTATCGCCAGAAGGATGAGCAGCACGAGGATGATCCCCTTCAGAAGATGGAAAGCCGTTTCTTCCTTGTTCCGCTACGGCAGCTCCGACCCACCCCGGCTGTATCCCACCCCGGCTGTATCCCACCGCGTCCAGAAAAGCCAGCACGTCAAAGTCGTTGAGGCTCTGAGAGATCAGCGGGAAGTAGGTCGGGTTTTTGACGCCCCCCGACCGGATCGGGAGGGCCTCGATCTCCGAGGCAGAAAGCCCTTGGCCCCGGTGGGTCGGGATGAAGAGCCCCGATCCGGGCCCCGACGCTGCGGCGAGCCTCGCCTCCAGGGTTCCGGCCTCGGACTCGCCAATACCGTTCTCGTCGGAGAAGCCGACGGCCGTTCCGATGACCGCGTAAAGGGGGCCGAAGATCTCGGCGAGGTGAGCTCCCGCCGGCCACCATCGGAGGAGGTCGGCGCCCAGCTGCCATTCTGCTCTTCCCCGCTTCAGGTGGCTATTGTGGGCATAGATCAGCACCTTTCCTCGGCCGCGTTGACGGGAGAAGATGTACACGAGGTTCTCCGCCATCATCGCATCCCGAAGGCCGAGGGCCAGGACGATCCTGTCGGGCGAATCCCGGGCGAGGATGGCATGATAGTTCAGAAGCTGCCAGGCGACCTTGGCATAATGGACGGCTTCAAGATAGCGGATTTTTTCGCCCTTGGCGACGAGCTCTAGGCGGCGGAGGCCGAGCTCTGCGATCAGCTCCTCCGCCTCGATCCGGAGCGCCGTAGCCTCCGGCGAGAGGCCCACCGACTGGGACGAGTCCATCATCGCCGCCGGATTCTCCCAGCCGGAGTCTTTGCCCAGGAGGGCGTCGATCCGCTCGCTACGTTCCCGGACGATGGCGCCACCGATCGAGGCGAGGTAGTCGAGGACGAAATGGAGGACGTGGCTTGGACTATCGGTGAAGGTCATCTCTGTGGGGCTGTCGAAGCCGTAGAACTGGATTTTGATCCGATGGGAGGGATCGGAGTTGTACGCCCTCATCCACTCCACCAGCTCTCGGTTCGCCTCCAGCTTGCCGAAGCCGTGGCTGAATCCCGCCCTCCATGACGGCCTCATACGATGCCGGGCCGCGACCGACCACGTACTCGTTTACCGCCCTCGACCGGGAAAAGCTGCTCTCGATGGTGATGGCGCTGTAGCCGTGCTCCTCGGCCAGCCGCTGAAAAATCCGGTTTCTGAGCAGGAGGATCTCCTCGCCACCATGGAGCGTCTCTCCAAAGCCGAGGAGCTCCACCGAGGGGTCGAGGGAGGCGATGAGCTTGTCGATGGCTTTGTTGAGGGTCTCGGGCGAATCGAGGGAGAACGGAATCGCCTCGTCTCGGATCCAGTCGTCGAGGGTGGCGTGAATCATACGGCGTTGAGTCTCCTCAATATTTTCTAGGACTTACGCAGTTGACGGAAGATATTTAGATGATTCGGTCCATCCGGCTTTCCGCATCAACCCTCCAATCCGTAGTATTACCATGAAAGCAT
>JANKMW010000187.1 GCA_024649985.1 Methanothrix sp. | reverse complement strand
CACGCAAGAGAGATGCATAAAGAGATGAAGAAGGCCGAAGAGAAGTGACAAATCATCGAATACATCGGATATATTCTATTTTTTATAATACTAATTTCGATTCGATGATGATCACATCCTTTCGAGAACAGAGATAAGAAAGTTATATTTTTATGAGAGATCTGTTTTTGACCATCCCGGTGTGGATCGAGGCGGCCAGCTTACTTTTGCAGATCTTTGGAGTGGCGGTAATACTTCTGGGCATTACGGCGGCAACTATCGGATATCTTCAAAGCAGGATGAAGCAGAAAGACTCTTCAGAGGTTCAGGATCTTCTGAGGATCAAGATCGGCAAGACTCTGCTCCTGGGCCTGGAGATACTGGTAGCAGCCGACATAATCAAGACAGTTACGATCGAACTCAATCTGATCCACCTCACAAGCCTCGGTCTATTGATCGTCATCCGGACTATGCTGAGCTGGGCTTTACATGTGGAGGTCGAGGGACGTTGGCCCTGGAAGGGGGAGGGATAGATGAACGGTGACGTTCGACCCCGAGTTCTCATTCAGAACTTGCGATCTGAGAACTCCTCTCTTCCTTCTCGGCATGATGGTGGGGATGCTCCAGATCCGCGAAGGCGTTGTAAAGGACCTCATTTGTGGTGGGATGAATAACCTGGGATCTGATAAGCGGCATCAAATCCTGATACTCGGTATTCATCATGTAAACCACCTGCTGCACCAGAGCCGGGGCCTCGGAGCCCACGACGGAGACTCCCAGAATCTTCCCCGTATCTTCTTCGACCACCGCCTTGACAAATCCCTTCTCCTCGGCCATGGCGATGCCTTTGGCGGCATCGATGTACCTCGCTCTTCCCACCAGGATCTCGTATCCCGCCTCCGAAGCCTCCGATTCGGTCATCCCAACGGCGGCCACAGTCGGATAGGTGAAGACCGCGTGGGGTACAGCGTGGTAATCGACCGCCTCTCGATCCTCTTTGCCCCCGGCCTTTAACATGTTATGGGATACCACGTCCGCTTCGTAGTTGGCGGTATGGCGGAACATATGCTTTCCAGTGGCGTCGCCGATCGCCCATATTCCGGGCTTTGCGGTCTGTAAATACTCGTCCACGACGATCCATCCCCCGGAGTCGGTCTTTAATCCGGTCATCTCGGGCTTGAGGAGATCTGAGTTGGACTTCCTCCCGACGGCCATCAGTATCTCCTCCGCCTCAAGCTCGACTCTGGACTCGTCCTCGATATTCCGGGCGTAAACCAGCTTTTTTTCGCCGGCCTTCTCCACTCTGGAAACTTCGTGGCCGGTGTATACAGCCATCTTCTCCGAGAGGGCACTCTTGACGATGGAGGATATCTCCGGATCTTCGTTGGGAAGAAGGTTGGGATTTCTTCCGATCAGGGTGACTATAGTTCCCACCGCGGAGAAGAAATGGGCATACTCGCATCCTACATATCCACCGCCTACGATGATGATGCTTTCGGGCAACCTATCCAGATCGAGGAGGGAGACGTTGTCTATGAACCCCGCCTCTTTGAGGCCCGGGATGGGCGGAATAAGGGACCTTGCACCGGACGCTATTACAATATTTGGGGCGGTCAGGGTGAAGTGTCCGGATTTGAGGGTGTAATCGCCCACAAACTCTGCCGTTTCCCGATACCAGGTCAGATTCTCCTCAGATCTTATCTGCTCCTCCATATCCGAACGAGTCTTGCCGATCACCGAATGGGTGCGATCCATAATCTTTTTGATGTCAATCCGGTCTATATGACCCTCGATCCCGACGGCCCTGGCATCTTCCAGGGTCCTGATGACGTCTGCGGGATAGATCAGCATCTTCGAAGGGATGCAACCGGTGTTGAAACAGGTTCCGCCCGGAGGTCCGTGCTCCATCAGAGCCACCCGCTTCTCTTCTTTGAGAGCGTCAGATGCTACACTTAGCCCCGCCCCCGCGCCTATTACGATCAGATCGAATTTTTCCATCTGTACCACACTATCCAGAAGATGATTGATCAACTGTTGTTGTTTTTCTTTTATATAAGCATTTTGATAAGATTCTTCAAAATCCTTTACATTAATTTTATATAAATTTATGATAGGCCATTTTTTATATCCAATTTTGGGCAAAGAAGGGCCTTTATGGGATAATTCGCCGTTTTAGTCCCGGAAAAATATCGCCTTGAAAATCGAAAGTTATTTATCAGATCTCCGAGAACTAGTTAAGGGGGATTTTTATGAAAGTAGAAGAGAAGATGACGAAAACCCTGGCATTCGTCGACGTTTCGGCAACAGCTGAAGAGGCCGCCAAAAAGATGCAGTCCGAAAAAGTGGGCACAGTCCTGGTTAGTGATAATGAAATGCTCGGCGTGCTTAAAGGCCTTGTCACCGATAGACAGATAGTTACAAAGGTGGTGGCAGCCGGGAAGAACCCCTCTGAGGTAAAGGTCGCCGATTTCATGACCAAGGACCCTGCAACGATCTCGCCAGACGCGGATATCCATGAAGCAGGAAAGATCATGGGTGAATACGGCTATCGAAGGCTTCCCGTAGTCCAGGAAGGAGAACCTGTTGGAATAATCTCGATCGCCGATCTCGCAGAACATGCCAAGACCTGCAATCTTTGCACTCAGAACATTATGAATGAGCTCCAAAGACCCTGAGCACTTCAAAAGGCGGAGAAGCTACTCGGTCATTTGCCATTTAGGGAATGCGGAGGGTCGCGAATACCCTAACTTTAAGTCAGGGATGAAGTGAACCCTCGCTCTTTTTGTCGAACCGGGCCCCACGCAATTTGATTTTTCTGGTTCTTCTTTTTCTTCTTAAGTTTAGTTGGTTCTTCAAGCATAGGAGTTACGCAGTTGACGGGAGACCTGAGAGTCAAATGCATCGGTCATCGGTTAAGAGAAGAATCGCGATGAGGCAGCGATCTCGGTAGCAAGTACG
>JANKMW010000186.1:222-2945 GCA_024649985.1 Methanothrix sp. | reverse complement strand
TACCACATCTCTCTTAAGATCCATATGGCCAATTCCTCTAATTATATGTCTAATCGTCACCGACCTCCCTCCCGCCATCGTTTGAATATATTTCAAACAACATCAAAATAAGATTTATACATCCAATCGAATTCGGTCTCGACTCTTCAACTGTCGCCTCACGCTGCCCAAAATCTTCGGCCCTCTTAATCCGGCCGCCCCTCCCCATTCGATGCAAAACCGGGCCCTTTCCCTCGATAGGATCTTGCCACAGAAGTGCAGAAGGCAGCGTGGAATTCGATGAGATATTAGTTACCATCATCCCTCCAAGATTATGGTTTAACAGACTATCTACATGATTTTTTACAATTTTAAGCCTTTCCCTTATTCGTAAGTAATTATTATCAAAGCCATTTATATATATATCCATCCTATCTCACCCGCGACTTTCGACATCTATCCCGCTCACGTGAGACGCAATATGCCCTCCATAGCCACAACAGAGTCGCGACCATTTCGCCCTCTGCCCTCTGGATCGATAAATCCTGAGTTCTGAAAGGGCGCTTTGAATGGCCCTCTCGAACTCCAGATCGATCTTCATCCACCGGCTACTTACCTTGTCTAAGAATTATCCTAAACTACACCACCCGATATTGCCGCTGCGGGCTCTTCAACGATTTTGACCGACCCGACAGGACACTCGACGATCAGATTACCATTAATATCGTACACGCCCATTACGATGTAGTAAACGTTGGTCCCGGGATAGGTAACTCCGCCATTTCCATCGCACCAGATCGGTTCTGAAGTAGTCGTGTTAACGAGATCCCAGCAGGGGTCCGTATCCGACTCATAGTACGCGGTTTCGAGTGTTATGTCGGTAGGATAGTTATTGAGGATGTACCACTTGACGGTTACGGAATCCATGGACCCACTGTAACAGAGACCATCTGGGTAATAGTCACTACAGTTCGAAGTTAGAGTCGGGAATTCATCGCAGTCATATTCGCAGAATATGTCGTAACAGCTGGGACAATCAGTCTCGTTGACGCAGAATACGAAGCAAGCATAATCAATACACTGTTCACCCAGCGTCAATACCTCACCTCCGTCATCATACGTATCGTTGTATGTAAGGGTTAGAACCGCCATGTAACATCCCGCGGTGGTTGGAGCAAGGAACTGTACCACTCCCGTATTAACGGTCCCACCTAGGGGCGACCCGGTCCAGTTTTCAAATCCTGTGTTGGCTTGGATAGTCGCGATATCGCAATCTTCTCCTGTATAACTATAGGTTATATTCCAAAAGGACCATGTATAGTTAACATCTACACTTGGACTTGGAGATTGATCAGGTGTGCCATCGAGCTGCATCTCTTCCCCTTTTTCGACCTCTATAAAACCTGTACATCCAGTGCAGTTTCTGTCGTTCACAGGATCATCTATGGCCATAGCCAAAGATGGCAAAGCCAACAGACATCCTAAAAACACCAATATTCTCTTCATATCTCCGAACCTCCTAATCATGTTTGCTTTTAGCAGAGTATTGTGCAATTCCAAGTATTTATTACTTTGTTCTAGATTAGGAGTTTTGCTCTGATCTAGAAATTTAGCTGGCTGACAATAACTATATACAAGGACCCCACTAATTATCCCAAATAGAGGCATGGATACCTGGTCAATCAACAGACGGATATGTCCTCCAAATAACTAGAGACTACTCGACTTGATGAGTTGATGCCTATGAAGAGAAATGCATTATTTATGCTTGTGGGAGCCTTCCTGGTAGCGTTAATGCCACCAGCAGCATCCCAGGACGAAAACGCGCCCATAATCAGCGTCATGATAGAAGTCGACACGACCCCATCCCCAGAGTATGATGAGATCAGGGCTGCCGAGTTGAACCTCCACGATATCTTCGCGGACATATTCAACCGCGGCAATACCGCAACCATCATATTGACCCAGGATGTAGCATCATCGCGAATCAAGCTCCTCTTGGCCCAGTACACCGTCTTGAGCAACTTCGAGTTCGCCATATCTGGCAAGCACTCCGACGACCAGCTCAGCACCTTACCCCTCGCGGAGCAGGAGGCGCTGATAACCAGGTCCATAGCCGTCGCGAAAGCTGCTAGGGTTTGCGGCTTGAGCGAGGTAGAAGTCTTGGGGTTCATGCCCCCCGGTTTCGACCAGAACGAAGACACCTATGAGGTTATAGACAACCTGGGGATCGGTTACGATGCCGGCTTCCAGGCAGGGCTCATCTACGCCCCCGGCCACGAAGAGGACGTCTGGCCCTACCAGGTTGAAGGCCACAACTTCAGCGCCGTGCCGGTTAGCACCGCCGAAGTCGATGGAAAGCTGCTGCCTCTCCACGACAAGAGTATGGCTGAAGAGGGGATCAGCGCCGCGCAATGGGCTGAGATCCTGAAGACTAAGCTCGACGAGGCCGCCGCCGCGAACGAGCCGGTCGTCATTCTCATCAGCACCTCGTTATCAGGCGCTGGCGAGTACCGCAACGCTTTGAACTCGTTCCTCGACTACGCCGGATCCATGAATGCATCCTTCGTCAACGTAGGGGATCTAGTCACCATGGCCAAGACCGGCTCATTGGCCCCGCCAGAGGCCGAAGAATCCGAGTGCCTCGCCTGCGGCGATGATGAGATCAAAGTCATCGAGATCAGGTACGTAGAGCCCCCAGCCCCCGAGCCCGCCGAAGCCGTCGATGAAGAGACCCCTGAGAC
>JANKMW010000186.1:0-212 GCA_024649985.1 Methanothrix sp. | reverse complement strand
CACTGATGCGGGGACCAAGTTCGCGGACGCATTTCGCGACGGTCCCCACCCCCGCATAGTCACCTTTTTATCGCAAATTTTTCTCCTGTCCGCCGAGACGGCGGCGAGGATGGACCTGGGCCCGCCCACCCATGCGCGAGGGTCCCCCGGCATCCGGCGGGCGTCTCGCGATCTTCGGCGGCGAGACCTCCGAGCGGCCCCGCCCCACCGGC
>JANKMW010000185.1 GCA_024649985.1 Methanothrix sp. | reverse complement strand
TGATCGATGGGCGAGGAGATATTCAAGGCGATCCAAAAGAGGGTCGAAGAGGAGGCCTACGCAAAGAAGATGGGGCTCGAACTGGTCGAGGTGGAAGAGGGGCGCGCCCTGGTGGAGATGGAGTTCACCGAGGATATGGAGAACATCTTCGGGATGGCCCATGGAGGTGCTATATTCTCCCTCATAGACGAGGCCTTCGAGGTCGCCGCCAACTCCCACGGCACCGTCTCCGTCGCCCTCAGCATGACCGTCAACTACGTCAGCAGCCCCAAGAAGGGCGACAGCCTCCTGGCGGAGGCGAGGGAGGTGAACAGGTCGAACCGGATCGGTACCTACGAGATCCATGTCAGAAGGGAGGAAGGCGATCTCATCGCCGTATGCCAGGCCCTCGTCTACAGAAAGAGGGAGCCTCTGCCTTTTCTGTGAAGGGCGCAAAAGAGATCGAAGCTTTGGTCGTCGATGGGTAGTTTCGGATTCTGGATGATGGGTATCGATGGGCCCAACGGCTCACCGTTTCTCTTCTGTTGAGAGCTTCAAGGCCTTGAGCTTTGAGAGCATCTTCTTCGCTCCAAAAGCGGCGGGAACGATGACGACATCCTTTCTCAGACCGGCAGCTTCAACGTGCTCGCTCGTTACGAACCCGAGACCTTTGAGATCTTTGCCGTCGAATCTGATCTCCAAAAATACGTTCAAAGATACGAACTCGTCGAACTGGTCGTCGTTCTCAGGGACGATCGCCAGGGGCAGATCCTGCCATGCCAGCCACGAGTAACATTTCTGTAGCGCCCGATGATCCTCTCGACCTTCCGGGACGGGCCATCCCTGGGGGGTCCACCTGATCCTTTCGGCTATCTCCGATGCGATGCACATCCCACCGGGGTTCAACCCCCCGGCCATATCTTCCCTCATATCAGTTCACTTTCTCGTTCGATCTCTCGACGGGGTCTGACTGATGCGCCCCATCTCTCTTCATTTTCTTCAACTGCGATCTGAGGGTCCTCATGCTCACATGGTGGACGACCGATATGGCCACCAGATCTCCATAGCCTTCAGCGGCCTCTTTTAGTGTACGTTCCAGGTTCTCTTCCGAGATCGATCCATCTTCTGCCATCATATCCAAATTGCTTCCTCCTCGATATTCAATATTTTATTCGTTTTTTCCCATATTTATCTTCGCCCATACCGATGGCCGCACCGCAAAAAGAGCGAGAACGTCAAAAGGAATAAGTCAAACCGATCCCATCGAGGACTAGAAAGACGATTCATCAGTAAAGCGGCCGAGGGCGGCGAAGAATCGCCGCCCAGGACCCTAAAGACGTTTAAGGCGGATGATAACTTCAGACCTTGTGAGCTATAGCGAACCTCTGCATAACCTTGTCGACCATTATGGTGGCTTTATCGCCAACACCGGTCTCCGGAACGAAGATAACGAACCCCTCGATCCTGGCTATGCCGTCTCCTTGCTTTGATATGTCTTCGATCTCAACTTCGTATTCCTTTCCGCTCTCCACTGGCGCAGAGGGACCAAACCCGCTGCCACCAAAGGAGCCTCTGTTATTGCCGTACAAACTTTGCACCATCCTTTGCGAAAAACCTTAAAACAGACCAGCTTAACGCGTGGATCAGAAAGGTCTGCGGCTATTTAAGCCTTTGCATGTGCGGGGCGGGGCCGAGCACAAATTGAAACCTGCCATCAATTTCGATCAAGGCGAATTCGATACGGAAGGCTCGGGTGATTAGAATGAGAATGGTCATCAAATGGTAGGTTATGATATTCTCGGTCGCGTACCCAGATTACTGAATAGCGCTAACGGGTGACGTAATGGCTGTTTGGCGGAAAATACGTCCCTTGAATTCGATTCGAGTGGCGATTTTCAGTAGATCGAGTACGCGACCATATTCTCATTGGCAACCCCAATCAATCCTTGTATCGCCCTGAGCGACGTTACAGGAACGTTCGGATGAGGGATGGAACTGTCTGGCCCCTACCAAGCAGAGAGAGCATAAATGGGATTCAAGATCGTAACCTCAAGCCTAAGGGGCGAAAGCCCCAAGATCTTCAAAACGAGGAACAAAACCGGGCCTTAATCGGCTCGGGGGAGCTGCACTCTGCTGGACAGCTCCCTCGTTTATTAAGCTTCTGCGGTCTCGTAGTCGGTATCCATGGTATCCTGCAACCCGTCCTTGGAGATGTGGGTGACCATCCGCTCGGATACGTCCTGGTCGGATATGATCTCCTCAAAGCGCTTGGTAAATCCGTCCTTCTCAGCAGCCTCCTGGCACTCGAAGATGTTCTTGTACTCGCTGATGGTGGAGGGGGCAACTCCCAGCCTTTCGCTCATCTCCTTCACCGATAGGCCAGCATCGTTCAGCTTTACGAACTCCTGCTTTTCAAAGGGCGGCTTCAGGTCTGACTCCCGGAAGAGGTGGAGCTTGATCCTGGCGCGACTGACGGTCTTGTTGAGCGCTCGATCCTCCAGCTCCTCGGCGATCTCGGTATCGCTGAGCCCTTTATAAAATAGCCTCACCACGGTGGCCAGCTGTTCGGGGGTGAGCTTGGTCTGTATGTTGTACCGCTTGGACATATCGGATACAACCACCAGAAGCTTACGTTCGATCTCTTCACTCCCCTTGAGATCGCCGTGCAGCGTGGCCTGCTTCTCGACCACTTTGGTGTTGCTTGATATCTTCAAGAACAGCTCTTTCAACTGCTCCGTCCTATCGCTCATCTAAGTAGACACCCCTTCGATAACTCCCTTGTTTATACTATAAAGAGATTTCCCATAATATTGATCGGCGGCTCTAATAAAAAATATATTAAAGAATTTTTGGTCATGTAAATCAAAATTTTTTGATATAAGCGTCGCCCTCCGCGGATTAGTCCCCGCGAAAAATCGATCGCCTGGAGGGCTGGAGCAGAGTCTATCCGGCCAGATAATTCACGAAAATCTCAGCAGGATGCCCCCGACTTCAGTCGGGGGAGGAATGCGCGC
>JANKMW010000184.1:2412-3015 GCA_024649985.1 Methanothrix sp. | reverse complement strand
ATATCGAGAGAAGACGGCAGGGAGATGGTGGTCAGCGGTGCCGTCGCCTTAGACCCCTCTCTTTCGCTGATATCAAAATCCTGGGCGGTCCTCGAAACTTCTTTTCCTTACCTTCCAGGCCTTCTATCCTTTCGGGAGGGGCCGGCAGCCGTCGAGGCGATCAGGCGGCTTGAGGCGAAGCCCACCATCCTCTTCGTCGACGGCTGCGGGGTCAACCATCCCCGAAGGGCGGGCCTGGCGAGCGTCATTGGGGTGACCCTGGAGATCCCCACCGCAGGCGTGAGCAAGAACGTCCTCTGCGGCACCTTCGATCCGCCCGATCGGGTGGGCGACGCCTCGCCCCTGGTCTACGAGGGCGAACGGGTGGGGTACGTCCTCCTCTCCAAAAAGAGGTGCAGGCCGATCGTGGTCGCTCCGGGCACCGGGGTCTCCGTCGAGTCGGCCCTGGACCTGGCCCGGCGATATCTGCGGGACCACAAGCTTCCAGAGCCGTGCTTCGCTGCCCATCAGCATGTAAACGATGTGAAGAGCCGAATTTTGAGCGGCGAGTTCTCTTTTTAATCCAAAAGTAGATTCAAATGGCAGATCTCCTTCTCGACTTCC
>JANKMW010000184.1:0-2402 GCA_024649985.1 Methanothrix sp. | reverse complement strand
GATGGAGGCGACGAAGCTCAGAACCTCCCTTTCGAACTCGGTGAGGCCGGAGAGGTCGAGGAGGTCCCAGGGGACCTTCTCGCCTCCAAGCCAGCATCTCAGAATCGCCTCTTTCTCCTCCGGAGGCATGGGAACTTTCGGCCTCTCCGCAGAGAAGCTGATCCCCCCGATCCAGCCTTCGTGCCTCTCCACCAGGAGGTAGAAGCCGAGGGGCTCAAGAAAGATCCCTTCCGTCATCCCCTCCTTCCGATCGGCATCGCTCCCTTCTTCTCTCCCGGTCACGGCCGCCTTCCGGTCATATCCAGGATGGAGGGTCGAGACCCCATCTCCACGATCTCCGTCGCGAGAGACTTCGTGTCCAGGATCGCCACCGTCTTTCGGCCTGTGAAGTGGCCCCAGACCTCGCCAGGATTGATCATCAGCGTTCTTCCGGGAACGACGTTCACGTGATGGTCGTGCCCCCGGACCACCACGTCGTAGAGGCCCGACTCCAAGAGCCCCGCCACCAGAGGCTCGTAGGTCCCGTGGAGGAGGGCGATGGTCCTGCCGTCTGCCTCGATTTCGCCGAAGTCGTCGAGGAATTCGCCCCCGACCCGGCCGAAGTCGCGCTTGAGTCCGGTCCTATCCCCGTCGTTGTTCCCGTAGACGAGTTTCAACTCGCCCTCCCATCCCTCGAAGGCATAGCACATGCCCGGGGCTATGACGTCCCCTGCATGAAGTATCATATCGACGTTCCGTTCCTTGAATATCTCCACCGCCTCCAAGAGGCCGGGAAAGTTGTCGTGGGAGTCAGACATGAGACCGATCAACATAGATATCACAAACCTTCAGCCTGAGGGTCGCCGTCCAAGACGGCCCCAAAAGAGACCGGAATGACCGCTTATAGATCTGATCCTCCCCCTTCGGAAACGAATATGCGTCACGCCCGTATGAATCGAAAGGGCTAAATACGAGAGTCGCGTTGCAGAGTTGGACCCGCCTTAACTCAGCCTGGTAGAGTGCGCGGCTGTAGTAGGTTTCGCACCTTTTGGTGCACCGTGCGGCTACCGCGATGTCCCCGGTTCGAATCTGGGAGGCGGGACCTAGCTTTGAGTCCGGATAGTGTAGAGGCCTATCATGAAGCCCTGTCGAGGCTTCGACCCGGGTTCGACTCCCGGTCCGGGCGTTAAACGAGGGCGCAACCTTCGGGACCTGGCGCCCTCCTCTTCTGAGATCATCTCGCCATATCAGAGGATCTATTGGCCATGCGGAAGCCATATCAGAGGATCTATTCATCGGCCGAAGATCAGTTTTCGTAGTAGTTCTGCCGAAAAGTTTATTACTGAATAATATAACTTTGGCTTGTCGTGTATAGGCATTCCATCTATCCATCAGAGGACCAACGTCCGCGCCCTCGATGCTCAAGATGCACGACCTCGCCGCAAGATCGAGGGCGATAGAGGTGCTCCTGCCCCCGGAAGGGCGGGGGCATACTCGACCCTCTTACCCCCATTTCGGGGCGGAGAGCACTCCTCTTCTGCCATAGGCCTCCGACCGTCAAAGTTCGGGCTCCATTTCCAGCTCCACGATCCTCCTCTCAATGGTTCTTATCTTCTCCTCCACCGCCTCCACCTCGACGTTACGCCTCGCGGTGAGGATCTCCAAAAGGTCGATCATCCCCTGAGTCGACTCGTCCTCTGAAAACCAGGGGTGGGCCTTCGATAAGATCTCGAGCCTCTCCTCCAGAACTTCGCAAGCTCCGATCAGCCGATCCCCCGGAGACTCCCGGTTCTCCTGCAGAAGGGAGAGGGGCATCATCAGCCTCTCAAGGCATCTGTAGTACTCGACGAGGTCCTCTCCGAGAAGTATTGGAGGTGCCATCCCCCTTTCGAGACTTTCATAGGGCATGGTGATCTGCTGGAGTTTTTCGCTCCAAATTGCCCAATAATCATCCATACGCCGAATTCCTCCAGCAATTGATTAAGGGTGTAACGTACTTAGTTTTATCGGAGCCCCGCCACAACGGCCGCGATCTCCCTTCCATAATGATGATAGAGACCATCGCTTTGGTCCGCTGACGGATGGGCCCGTCCCCGGCGGGTCGCGCCCCCCCACCACCGTCATGAGAACTTCCGTCCGCAGGTTCTGGTCTTGCTGGCGCAGCGGCTCGACCAGAGGGGGCCCTCCTTGGGGACCGGACTGCCCTCTTTGAGGTTGTAGAGCCTCCAGCCGATCCTCATCCCCTCAGAGACCATAAGACCGTCGGCCATCTCCTTTGGGATCCGCCAGCTAGACCCCCCCCTCTCGAAGACGTAGTAGAGCCAAACGTGGTCGATGTCATTTGAGAAGCCGTCTATGGAGGCGACCTGCGACCTGCATCCGCCGACGGCGCTCTCCTCTCGGGAGATCTCGACGTCGGCGGC
>JANKMW010000183.1 GCA_024649985.1 Methanothrix sp. | reverse complement strand
TTTGAAAGAGTTCGATCTATAAAAAACACCACAAAATTCAATACGAATACTATTGGATTCTATGCGATAAAAGGCAAAAGCGTGAGCAAGTTCCTAAATGATTCAAAAGCCCCCTCAATAGCGAGCTTCTTAAATGATATAAAAACTTCAAATGATACCTATCAAGCGATTGTAGTTATCATCGACAACTTCTCATCTCACAAGAGCAGACTCGTTAGACAAAAGGCGAAGGAACTCGGCATATATCTCGTTTATCTTCCTCCATATTCTCCAAATTTGAATCCAATTGAATTCATCTGGAAATCGATAAAACGAGTACTATCCACTTCTTTTGTCCCAAATCTAGAGGAGATGAAACGTATCATTGCGGAGTCCTTTTGTAGTTTCGCTAAATGCAAAAGTTATGCAGGTTATTGGATAGAGAAATTTTTATTGAATAATATGCATTATAAAGATTTATGCGAATGACTATAAGGCTGCAGAAAAGTCTGGTGAGATCATAGGCCGTCTCTTAAGCCAGGGAACGCCCGTGAACACCCTGGACGTTTTGATTGCGGGCACCGCAATAACAAGCGGTGCGGAGAGGCTAATATCCAGGGATCGATATTTCGAGAAGATCTCCCAGGTATCAGAGCTGGCGATTTTAATTTATTGATCTCCCCAGGCTCGAAAATTTACCGATTCGCCGCAGCTTTTGCGGCGATGAACTCCCGGATCAGCTTAGCACCCAGGGCCGCCGTCTGGCCGCCGTCGAAGGCGGGGGCGATCTCGCAGACGTCGAGGCCGACGGCCCTTGGCGCCACCTTCTCGACGATGTGCCGGACGTCCCAGGAGGTGAGGCCGAAGGGCTCGGGGTTTCCGACCCCCGGAGCGTAGGCAGGATCGATCCCGTCAAAGTCGATGGATAGGTAGATCTCGTCGCAGCCGACCTCTTTTAGGGCGTCTTTCAGTACCGCCTCGATCCCTCGCTCCCGGACCTCGTCGCTGGTGTAGTAGCTGATCCCCTGCTCCTCGGCGAGGATGTACTCCTTCAGGTCCCCGGACCGAATCCCAATGGAGGCGTAGCCGGATACGCCGTCGGTCTTGAGGACGTGGCGGCTGGCGCAGGCGTGGCTGTACTCCGTTCCGCCGTACTCCTCCCGGAGGTCGAGGTGGGCGTCGAGGACGATGACACCGATGCCGCTTTCGTCGGCGCCGCTCTCGCCGCGCCTCCGCCGCGCCACTTCGGCGACGATCGGCGGGGTGATGGAATGCTCGCCGCCGATGAATATCGGCGTCGCCCCCTCGGGGATGAAGACGAAGGAGTCTTTGATCGTCTCTCTCGCGTAGGCGGGGTCGGCCCCCAGGTCGAGGTCACCGAGATCGGCGAGGCGGATATCTCGAAAATCGATCCGGTGTCGGTGGACGTAGGTCTCGAAGTTGTAGGATGCGCGCCTGACGGCTCCGGGGCCGTCCCGGGTCCCTGACCGGAAGGAGGTGGTGGCGTCGAAGGGTGCCCCCACGACGACGAAATCCGCCTCCTCCGGGTCGGCGTTGGCGTCCGCAAAATTGGATAGGTTGAACATCCGATTCGGCGCTTCTAGCGCATGTCCATCTTCGTCCTGCCCATGACGAGCAGGTAGGAGACTTCCTTCCCCTCTTCCAGCTTAGATCGATCTTCCTCGGTGATGGGAACGTCTATGGTGCTGTAGTCGCTATTGTCCATCAGCTGGGCAGAGGTATCCCCGATCGTCAGAACCTGACCCGACTTCCTCTCGACGATGGGAACGTAAATTTTTGCCGTCACCGGCTGGACGATGGACCTCTTCTGGCCGTCGAAGATCCCGACGGCGTCGACCCTCGCCTTCGCAGCGCCGTGCTTTCCCGGCTTGGACTTGGCTATGCTCTTGATGATGCACGGCTCACCGTCGATGATCACATACCTGCCTTCCTTCAGCTCTCTAGTCTCCACCTGCTCTTTCATCTCGTCACCTTCAACACGTCACATTTCCGTCGAATAACGCGGCTCCTATTTAAAGAATTTCTCTCATCCGCCCCAGGGCTGTTTTTATATCGGCCATGGAGGCGGCATAAGATATCCTGATGTGATCTTTTGCCACTGAGCCGAAGGCAGATCCTGGGACCGTCACGACGCCGCCCCGGATCAGCCGGGCGGCGACGTCGTCCCCGTCCCCCACCTTCGGGAAGGCGTAGAACGCCCCCTGGGGCTTGGCGATATCCATCCCCATCGATCGGAGGCCAGAGACTAGGACGTCCCTCCTCCTCCGAAACTCCTCCTTCATATCCCGGACGCATTCCTGGGGGCCGCTGACCGCCGCCAGGGCCGCCCTCTGGGAGATGGAGGATGCGCAGGCCTGGACGTACTGGTGGACCTTGAGCATATTCTCGAGAGCCTCGCCCCTCGCTGCCAGGTAGCCGAGCCTCCAGCCGGTCATGGCATAGGTCTTGGAGACTGCGTTGATGGTGATGACGTCGTCGGAGTAGAGGGCGGGGCTGGCGTGCTCCCCCTCGTATACGAAGTGCTCGTAGACCTCGTCGGAGATGAGGGCGAAGTCGTGGTCCTCGGCCAGCTCCGCCAGGGCCTGCAGCTCCTCTTTCGTCTGGACGGAGCCTGTGGGGTTGTTGGGGGAGTTGACGATGAGCGCCCTCGTCCTCGGTGTTATCCTCTCTGCGACGGCATCGGCGGTGAGGTGGAACCTTTCGTCCATGGGAACGGAGACGGGCCTGCCTTGGGCCACCCTCGCCAGGGCAGCGTAGGAGACGAAGCCGGGGTCGCCCATCAGGACCTCGTCCCCCTCCTCGACGACGGCGGCGACGGCGAGGAAGAGCGCTTCGCTGGCGCCGCTCGTCACCATGATCTCCCCTGGGGCATAGTCGAGGCCGTTCTCCCGCCGAAGCTTCTCTGAGAGCGCCCCCCGGAGCTCGGCGGTCCCCAGGTTCATGGTGTACCCCGTGAACCCCTCCTCGATCGCCTCGATCGCCGCCCGCTTGATGTGGTCTGGGGTGTCGAAGTCGGGCTGGCCGAGGCCGAGGTTTATCGCCCCTGGCCCCGCCCCCTCAAAGCTCTTTCTAATCCCTGATATGTCGATCTCCTCGACGTGGCTTGCAAACTTCATCGGTCAGGACCTCCTATTCCGCAACTTTAGAAGGGGAGATAAAA
>JANKMW010000182.1 GCA_024649985.1 Methanothrix sp. | reverse complement strand
AAGGATATCGATCCGAAGGACATTTCAACAAGCCTGGTCGAGAGACAGAACCTGACGTTGAGACAGGACAACAACCGCATATCGAGGAAGACCATCGGCTTCTCAAAGAAGATTTCTGAGCTTGATAAGCAAATGACACTCTACTTTGCCCATTTTAACTTTTGCAGAGGGCATTTGTCCCTGATAAGTTTGGATTGTTTGGGGAGGAAAAGAAAGAACAGCCCTGCGAAGACAAGTGGTTTGACAGACCACAATTGGTCGTTAAGGGAGCTGTTGACTTATCCGTATCACAGAATATCAACCAGTTAGAGGCGCACCACCAAAAAAGGTGATGATTTACCCTTCCGGATCGAAGGACTCCGATGGAGATGAGCGATCGATCAGGGCGGCTGATGGTCTATCGATCTCGCCTTGATCTGAAGGACGCGATCGCCTTCCCGCAGCTGGCAAGGCACCTCAACGCCATCTTCTGGCTCGGCCATGAGCCGAGGCCGCAGTCAGGGCCAGCGTACCTCAACCGGTCTCCGAAGAGGCGGAACGCCCCGGTGAGCCTCTCCTCCAGAACCTCCACCGACTCGGCGGCGAATACCTCCCTCTCGAGCCTCTCGGGATCTCTCCAGAGGTTCGTATCGAGCCGGTCGTTGAGCCTCGCCACCAGGCCGTCGATGTCGGTCCTCGCGATCCCGGCCCTGATGAAGGCGTCGTTCTCCTCCAGGACCCTCCGGTCGATGAGCTTCAGGTAGTCGGGGTTGGCCGCAGACTCGACGCCGATGACGTTGATCCCGGGGACGGCGCAGGTTAGCTCCGCCATCAGGGGGGAGTGGAGGTGGATCTCGCAGTCGATCCTCCCGCAGGGGCGTGCCGCGATCTCCAGGGCATCTCTTATCTCGTCGTCGCCGAAGATGACGCTCGGGCTGATCCCCAGGGAAGGCTCGTCGATGGAGACGACGGCGACCTGGAAGTGGCGGCTCTTTTTCGCAGCTTCGATGAACCGTCCGACGCTTACTGCGATCTTCTCCAGGATGTCGGCATAGTCTGTGGCGGCAAACCGCGAGATGTACAGCTCCACGGGGCCTGTAACGCAGACCCTGATCGATAGCCTCTTACCCTCCCCCTCCATCATTCGCCCCAGGGCCTCCAGGGCCGAAAGCTCCAGGATCCGGGCCTCTTCCTGCAGGACGACGTAGGGGCTCTCGGACCTTTCGGGGTCTTCTATCGGGTCCATGAACATCCCGATCATATCCCGAAACTGGGGGTAGGTGGGCCTCTCGACCCCGGCCTCGATCTTCTGGGCCATGGCGTCCTTGACCAGCTCCAGGTAGGCCTCGCCCTCCGGGAGGCTCTCCCGCCTCATCCCTGCGGGGAGGGGGTAGCTTCCTATGTCGTCGAAGATGATATCAGGCCCAACATCCGCCATACTCTCACCCCCTATCCGCGGAAGAGCTCCGAGAGCTTCTCCTTGAAGGACCCGTACTCCCCGGCGACGAGGTCGAACCTCTCCTCCATCCCATCGAGGAGGGCCATGCTCTCGGGGACCGGTGGCTCCAGGCCTACGGCCCGAACTACCTCCTCGGGGAACTTGGCGGGGTCGGCGGTCTCAAGAGAGACGCAGGGGCTCCAGTCCTCGACCTCCTTCAGGTACCGAGCAAGCCCAGCCCAGCCGACGGCTCCGTGGGGCTCAAGAAGGGTGTCAAACCTGTTGTAGGCGTCGGATATCGCCGCCCTCGTCTCGGAGTCGGTGATGCAGACCGCGAAGATCTCCCGTCTCATCGCCTCGATGTCAGGGGCTTTGACGACCGTCCCGTTCTCGTCCATCGAGCCTTCGTAGAGCCAGAAGACTCTCGCGAGGTTGCTCGGGTGGCCGACGTTCATGGCGTTGGAGATGCACTTGACCGAGGGGCTGATCGGCCGGTAGTCGCCGGTGGAGAGGAAGCGGGGGAACTCGTCGTTCTCGTTTGTTGCTATCACGAATTTGTGGACGGGAAGGCCCATCCTCATGGCGATGAGGCCTGCCATGACGTTTCCGAAGTTGCCGCAGGGGACGGAGAAGACGATCTCGCGGTCTTTTGCCGCCACCCTCGACCAGGCGTAGAAGTAGTAGATCGACTGGGGGATCAACCGGCCGATGTTGATGGAGTTGGCCGACGAGAGGTTGAGGTCGGCGAAGTCGGGGTCGACGAAGGCCTGCTTCACCATAGCCTGGCAGTCGTCGAACTTGCCGTCGACGGCGAAGACGGTTACGTTCTCTCCCAGGGTCGTCATCTGCTTTCTCTGCCTTCCGGTCACCTCCTCTTCGGGGAAGAGGACGACGACTTTGATGTTATCCAGGCCGTAGAAGGCATGGGCGACGGCGCTTCCGGTATCCCCGGAGGTCGCCGTCAGGATCACCATAGAGCGGCCCTCCTCTTTTAGGAAGTACTGCATCAATCTACCCATCAGACGGGCGGCGAAGTCCTTGAAGGAGAAGGTGGGGCCGCGGTCGAGCCTCATCACGTACTTCTCGTCGTAGACCCGCTCGATCGGCACGGGAAAGTCGTAGGCGTCCTTCAGGATCGCGACGAGGTCATCCTCCGGGATCAAATCCCCCAGGTAGCGGCGCATCACGCAGAGGGCGATCTCGGGGTACTCCATCCCAGAGAAAGAGGCGAGCTCCTCTTTCGGGATGCTGGGGATTGAGTCGGGGACGTAGAGCCCCTTGTCGGGGGCCTGGCCTCGGAGGAGCGCCTCCTTGAAGTCGAGGAGCTCGGGGTGGCCGTTGGTGCTGGAATACATGATTTTCTTCATAGGTACGGAGGAATTGGGAGGGATCGTCCTTAAACTTTGTCAGGGTCGGGGACGGGGTCGGCGAAGGCGGCGTCGATGAGACTCAATCCATTGTCTTTTTGGTAAGCTTCGACTAATTCCAGGCTCATAGCGTCGAACTGCTCCTGGGTGTAGTTAAGCTCTGAAGCCAGGCCATTGGCCCAAGATTCCACTATCTCGAAGTTGTCGCTCTCGGTTGGGCCCAGTATCATGGCGCCCAGAGTGACCAGGCGCAATCCCTCTGCAGCGCGGCAGCGCCCTGATGCCATGATCCCGAGCTGACCAAAGGTCGATCCGATTCCATTTACATCTCCGATCTCCAGAAAGATCTCCATTGGTCATCGGTTAAGGATTCTCATCTCCGCGAACATAGAATAAATCTCGTCTTCAGATGCAGATTTATATCATCGCCACGATCGTTCTCTCTTAGAGGGAAG
>JANKMW010000181.1 GCA_024649985.1 Methanothrix sp. | reverse complement strand
GGAGGCGATCAAAAAGAGGTTCGACAAAGAGGGGATCGAGATACCCTACCCCTACCAAAACATCATAATCCATAGACCCGCGGGATCGGCTCAAGCCCAAATAGACCCCCCTGCGCCGGGGCTTGAGGTCGATGAAGGGGCGAAAGAAGGAGGTGGCCGCTAGAAGTCAGCCGCCCCGGTCTTAGATCTTCGACCTTATGATCTTCTTAAGGGGTTCTATCTCTCCGGCCTTGGCGGAGATGGGGGCGATCCTATCGCGCCACTGCCTCCATGGGGGGAGCATCCCGAGCCGTTCTCCGATCTCGTCCAGGGTGGCGTCGGGATCCGCCACTTTGTCCATCTTGTTTGCGGCCACGATGACGTCCAGCCCCAACTCCGTCAGGAACTCGAATAGCTCCACCTCCAGGGGGACCTCACCTCTCCTCTCCCACCTGTCGGCTATCTCCGCGAAGCTGGCGGCATCTATCACCTGTATCACCAGAAGGATCTCTTCGGCCCCGTCCTCGAATCGGCGGACGATGAAGTCCTTGGTACCCTCCTGGACTTTTTTATCTGCGCCTTTCATGTACCCGTATCCGGGCATGTCGACGTAGACGACGTTCCCAACCCTTACTCTGGCGGGACCGATGGTAACTCCGGGCCTCCTTCCCACCCTCACCTTCTTGCCGGTCAGATGGCGAAATAGGGTCGATTTTCCGACGTTCGACCTACCTATGAGCACGATCTCTCCAGTCATGGGCCCCTCATCCTCCCATCTCTCATGGTCTCCCATTAGAAATTCGTTTCTCTCCCTTCTTTCAGGACGGTGGCGCAGATCCGAGCCGCTGGACAGACCAAAAGGCTTATAATCGACAAATGCCGTGGATAATATAGGCAAAAGTCGACTCAACTTTTACCTCCCTCCCTAAAACCTCCAAAAACGACTTTTGCCCCCTCTCTTCATCCCCGAGATGATGAGGGCAGAAGGCTGACCTTCAAGGGGTCGATGGAAAAGTTTATATTCGTCATATGACGTAGTGATCAAAGGCAAAAGTCTGACGTCGAACCTTCCCTCCCTAACAAATCCCTGATGGCGACTTTTGCCTCCCACCTCCCTTTCTCTTCCCCTACTCTTTCTTCTCCCTGCAAGCCCTTGCTACATACAGGTCGACCTTAGCCTGCTAATCGAAGGACTAGACGATCTGAGCGGCTTTAAAATGTCGATATCGAGAATAATCTAATGGTTGGATATAATAATAATGGGGCGGGGGGCGATAGCCCCCCTTTAGCGGCAGACGCAGTCGAATACCCCTGCCTCTCCCCACGATGCTAGCATGCAGGGATCGATCACGTCGCACCCGCTGACGCAGCACGAAAGCCAGTCTGTATTGTTCGTCTCGTTGGTGTAGATGAGGACCATCTCCACCTTTCTGGTTATGTCGTAGGTTCCGGTATACCTCTCTTCCCCGAGGTTGATGAGGTCACCCCGAGAGTCGGTCTGCCTGTACCTGAGGTCCGCGATCCCCGTCGAGTGAGAGGTGATATCGTAGAGTGTGGACCTCGTCGGGAACACGTCGGCTCTGACGATGGTATCGTTAGTGGCGACGACGGTGGCGTTGAGCCGATCCAGTCTGAGGGCGACGTTCCTCTCCCGAGATAGCTCCCTGTTGTACAGGAAGCTCGCACCTACTGAGTCCCCGTTATTTCCAGCGCAGTCCCGGTCGTTTATGCCTTTGCCGATGTAGTCGAGGGTTTTTGTCGCGTTTAAGGTGACGGGCCAGTTCTCCTCCAGGGTTATCGTCCAGAGGTCGCTTCCTGCGGGCTTGAAGTACGTCCTGTTGACGTCGGCCTCGGCCTCGGATCGGAGGGATACCACACCCTCGGAGCTGTAGGTCCCCTGGAGGGCCGCCGTCCTCTCCCGGAGGCGGACGTCGTTGGCGGCAAGGTCGGCAAAGCCTGATATGAAGGGGGATAGGACCCTTCCCGCGGGGGTGACGGCTATCGGTAGTATATCGCCCTCCACCGACCCGCTGAGGTCGAAGCTCATGTTGGCGCTCTGCCTGGAAATCCAGAAGGATGAGCCGTCGGTGACGTTGTCCACCCCGAAGGTGTAAGAGGCGGCAGAGGCTGAGGATATCAGCCCCGCCAGAAGCAGTATTACTAGTTCCGTTCTCATTCAGACCACATCCGCGTAAGCGCCAGTGTTGTCGGTCCAGGCCTCCCCGCTGACGTCTTTAATGGTCATTGCCCAGCCTCCGGCGGAATCGATATCAAAATCCGGCGGATTCGAGCTCGAGGCTTCAGCGACGATCTGGTAGTTGCCCACCACTTTGTACTTCTGTTTGGCCCGGGTGGAGTCGCCCGCATACGCCTCCATCTCTCCGTAGTTCAATCCACCGGCACCCAACGTGGTATACACCTCGGAGTAAGCCGTCCCATCGTCGGCGTAGGATCCGAGGAAGATGTTGGTCCCGGCCGCGCCCACGTTCTCGGCCGATGCCGAAGCGCTCGAGCTCGTATCGGCGCTGAAGTCGCCCCAGATCATGGCGGACCCGGCCGCTACATCCCCGGAAACGCTGGCAACTCGGTCAGGTCCGCTGGAGTCGTAGGTCCCGCTTATGGCACCGATGATCCCATCGCCCTCTATGACCGTGAGCCACAAATTCTCTCCTGAGGCTGAGGTGCTGTCTCCGGTCTCGGCCATAAGGAGGTCGGCACTGGCATCAGCGGTGGAGCCGATCGCCCCGGCCCCGACGGCCGACCCTTCAGCGACGAGAGAGGTCGGGGTCCCGCCGGTCAGCTGGAGCTGGACGTTCCCGGCGGCGGCGCCAGTTCCCGCCGCACCCTCGATGCTCCGGGCGTTCACATCAATCGCGACCACATCGGCGCTGTTCCCGGTCTTGGCGGCGACTCCACCGACGCCGATCTCGTTCTCAGCCCCTGCGGCCCCCGCACCGAAGATGGCGCCTTCCGCCTCGACGATACCGTTCCCGCTATTGAAGTCGAATGCTCCGTCCACGCCGCCAGCGGCGGCGGCAGCGACGACGAAACCCTCCTTGTTTGATGCCTCGATCTCCGCGCCAAGGGCGCCGGTCCCGAAGAATCCGGTCCCTGCGGCCAGAATTCCGCTGCTGATCTCGTTCTTTTTGCCGTCGGCGACGACTCCGACTCCTGCGGCCTCCGCGCCTCCGGCTATAAATCCATTCTGGAGGTCGACGATTCCGCCCAGGCCGCCAGCTGCGGCGGCAGCTCCTACAGTTCCTTCCCTATTGGAGCCCTCGATCTC
>JANKMW010000180.1 GCA_024649985.1 Methanothrix sp. | reverse complement strand
CATCATGGGAAAGGATGAGGAGGCGATCGAGTTCGTCGAGGACCGCCCCGGCCACGACGTCAGGTACAGCCTCGACTCGTCGAAGATCAGAGAGGAGCTGGGCTGGCGGCCGCAGCACGGCTTCGAAGAGGGGATCAAAGAGACGGTGGCCTGGTACGTCGAGAACGAGAGCTGGTGGAGGGCTCTGGCCGACGATCGGGTCCTCCATCCGACGCCGTGGAAGCTGGAGTGGTGAATTATGAGGGTCCTCATAACCGGAGGAAGCGGCCTATTAGGATCGAAGCTCGCAGAGATCGCCGCGGATCGCGGATACGAGGTGATCTGCGGATACGTCAACCATCCGCCTCCCATCGGAGAAGGGCTGAAGCTGGACCTGGCGGATCCCGGGGAGGTCCGGCGCCGGATTCTTGCTTCAGAGCCCGATCTGGTATTTCACGCAGCGGCCCTGACGGACGTCGATAGATGCGAGGTCGATAGGGATCTCGCCATGAAGATAAACGTCCGGGGGACGGAGCTGGTGAGGGATGCTGCGAGAGATTCTGGGGCGTTCTTCGTCTACGTATCTTCAGACTACGTCTTTGACGGAGAGAGAGGGCGTTATCGGGAAGACGATCCGACAGATCCCGTCAACTGGTACGGTCAAACGAAGCTTCAGGGGGAGGAGGGGTGCGACTGCGTCGCCAGGACCTCCGTCATATATGGCGCTCTGCCCGCCAGGGGGAAGGTGAACTTCGCCCTATGGCTTATCGAGAGGTTGAGGGAAGGTGTCGAGGTGAAGATAGTGACCGACCAGTTCATAGCCCCCACCCTCAATACAAACCTCGCCAAGATGATCCTGGAAGCGGGGGTGAGGAGGCTGGAAGGCGTCTATCACATGGCGGGGGCGACGAGGATATCCAGGCACGATTTCGCCGTTGAGGTCGCGGAGGAGTTCGGACTGGACGCCGGCCTCATCACTCCATCGAGGATGGATGAGATGAGCTGGAAGGCTAAGAGGCCTTTTGATTCTTCCCTGGATACCGGCAAAGCCCGACGACTCCTGGAAGAGAAGCCCCTGAGCCTGAAAGAATCTCTGAGGATCTTGAGAGCGGAGATGGGCTGAACCGGTGGAGATGAAAAGATGTATTCAGAAACGAGAAATTTCGCGGAGAGATTGTATTGAGGATGCTTGTAACCGGCGGTGCGGGTTTCATAGGGTCGAACCTCGTCGAGGATCTCTTGGCCCTCGGCCAGGATGTGACAGTTCTTGACGACTTCAGCACGGGCAGCGACGAGAACTTGAAGGACTTATCTGGGAGCCTCCGGGTCGTCGAGGCGAGCTGCCTGGACCTTCCCGACCTGGAGATCCGCCCCGACGGCATATACCATCTCGGCATCCCCTCCTCCTCGCCGATGTACAAAAGACGCCCCCGCTTAGTCGGGGAGGCGATCAACGGGATGATCGCCGTCCTGGAGCTGGCTAAAAAGACCGGCGCCCGGGTCGTCTACGCCTCCACCTCCTCCCTCTACAGCGGCCAGACGCCACCCCACCGGGAGGATATGGAGGTCGCCGTCACCGACTACTACACCGAGGCCCGGTTCTCCATGGAGAGGATGGCAGAATTGTACAGAAAGCTCTTCGGCGTTGAGGCGGTCGGGATGAGGTTCTTCTCCGTCTACGGCCCCCACGAGGGGGCGAAGAGGCAGTACGCCAACATCGTCACCCAGTTCCTCTGGGAGATGATGGCGGGGAGGGCTCCGGTCATCTACGGAGACGGGACCCAGACCCGGGACTTCACGTACGTCAAGGACATAACGCGGGCTTTAAGGCTCGCCATGGAGAGCGAGTTCTCAGGGGCCCTGAACGTCGGCACCGGGAAGAGCTACAGCTTCAACGAGGTCGCCGAGGTCCTGGCGGAGAAGATGGACCTCTCCCTCCGGGCAGAGCACGTCGATAACCCCATCAAAAACTACGTCCAGGACACTTTAGCCGACACCAGAAAGGCAGAAGAGGTGCTGGGATTTCGATCTCGATGGTCCCTGGAGGACGGGATCGATGAGCTCATAAAATGCTATGGATCGAGGGTGGATTGAATCTTTCGAGATCAGAGCTCCGGATGTAGATGGGGGATATTTTCTGGGCGAGGATCCGATGAGGGGGAGGCTTCTGCGATGATCAGCGTCGTTATCCCCAACTACAATGGGAGGCGTTACCTGGAAGGGTGCCTTCCATCGCTATCCGCCCAGACCTTTGAGGACTTCGAGGTGATCGTCGTCGATAACGGCTCGAAAGATGGGAGCTGTGAATATGTGGCAGAAGAGTTCCCACTGGTCAGGATCGTCGAAAATGAGGAGAACCTGGGGTTTGCCGGAGGGGTCAACTCCGGGATCAGCATCGCCAGGGGAGAGCACATCCTAACCCTGAACAACGACACCGTCGCCGAGAAGGAGTTCATCGAAAATCTGGCGGAGGCGATAGGCTCCGACGGGAGGGTGGGAATGTGCGCCTCCAAGATGCTCTTTTTGGACGGGAGGATCAACTCGACGGGGATCTGCATCTCCCGGAGCGCAGCTGCCTGGGACCGGGGGATGGGGGAGGCGGACCGGGGGCAGTACGACGCCGCCTGCGAGGTCTTCGGCCCCTCGGCGGGGGCGGCCCTCTACCGCAGAGAGATGCTCGACGAGATAGGCCTCTTCGACGAGGATTTCTTCGCCTACATGGAGGACGTGGACCTGGCCTTCCGGGGGCAGCTCGCCGGGTGGAGGTGCCTCTACGTTCCGGGCGCAAGAGTCCGCCACGTCCACGGCGGGACGGCGGGGTTCGGCTCCGACTTATCCGTATACTACGGCAACAGGAACGTCCTCTGGTATCCGGTCAAGGACTTCCCGGCGGGGCTGTTGATCAGATCCCTGCCATGGATCGTCGGCCGGTCCCTCGCCGTCATCCCCTACTACGCCCTCCGGGGGCAGGGGAGGACGATCCTCAGGGCCAAGGTCGACGGCCTCGCCGGGGTCCCCAGGATGCTGAGGAAGCGAAGAGGAGTCGTCCGGCGGGTCGGGGGCAGGGAGATACGCAAACATATAAGGACATGGAGCGAGATCGGGGAGCCTTGAGATGTGGATCGTCGAGTACAGGGAGCTGATCCGGATCCTGACCGTCAGCGACCTGAAGGTGAAGTACCAGAGCTCCGTACTGGGGTTTCTCTGGTCCCTATTGAACCCGCTATTGATGATGCTCGTCTTATACTTCGTATTCAGCAACGTCTTCAGGTTCGAGGACGACAGCT
>JANKMW010000017.1 GCA_024649985.1 Methanothrix sp. | reverse complement strand
AGAACGCCGAGGTCCTGAAAGTGGAGCTGGCGGATCTCTGTTAAGCTCCCGGTGATCTGGGGAGAACGGCTGATAAAGATACTCGTCAGAAAGGGCCTTTTCTACAAAAAGGCAGGTCGCAAGCCACGTTCTCCTCCAAAAGGGAGATCGTCTTTTCGGTCCCTCTTCACGATGAACTTAAGACAGGTACATTGAAAGCGATTTTGAGCCAGTCGGGCCTAGAGGTCGAAGATCTTCTGAAATGATGCCGCAATTCTGAGATCCAAAAGCAGCTTTGCATATGTGAGGTGGAGAGGTCCGATCACAATCTTCTGGATGGAACCCTTAGCCGCAGGTAAAAAGGAGGATGGAGGGGGAGGGGGATTTCCCCTCTACACCACCTCCTCGCCGGTCCTCACCCGCACAGACCTCGCCACCGGGATGACGAAGATCCTCCCGTCGCCGGGCCGTCCGGTCCTGGCGGCCGTGGATATCGTCTCGATCAGGCTGTCGACGGCCTCGTCCTTCACGATCAGCTCGATCCTGACCTTTGGGAGGAGGTCGACGTCCATCGTCCTGCCCCTGAACTGAAGCTTTATCCCCTTCTGCTCGCCCCGACCCGTCACCTCGCCGACGGTCATGCCCACAAAGCCCTTCTCCTCCAGAGCCTTTTTGACCTGCTCAAGCCGTTCGGGCCTGATTATGGCTTCAACTTTCATCATCGCCAATCACCACCTTCTGCCACCTATGCGTAAGCCTTCTCTCCGTGCTGGGATATGTCAAGCCCTACGTACTCTTCATCTTCGGTTACCCGTAGACCCATCGTCGCATCGACGACCTTTGCCAGGATGTAGGTAACAACGAAGGCATAGATTACCGCAGCACCGGCTCCGATAACCTGGGCAACGAACTGGTCGACGTTTCCCTGGAGAAGGCCGGAGTAGCCGCCGACAGCCTCGACGGCGAAGATCCCCGTCGCAATGGCACCCCAGAGGCCGCCCATGCCGTGGACAGCCCAAGCGTCCAGGCTCTCGTCAAGCCCCTTGCCGACCCTGAAGAGGAGCGCCATGTAGCAGAGGATCCCGGCGACCGCGCCGATCACCAGGGCCGCCATGGCGTCGACGAACCCCGCCGCCGGGGTTATGGCTACGAGGCCGGCGATCCCGCCGCTCACCATGCCAAGAGCGCTCGGCTTTCCCTTGACCCAGGAGGCGAAGAGCCACGCCAGGGCCCCCGCCGAGGCGGAGACGTTCGTCACCACGAAGGCGTTCGCTGCAAGGCCGTCGGCGGCGAGGGCGGAGCCTGCGTTGAACCCGAACCACCCGAACCAGAGGAGGGCGGCGCCGAGCATCGTCATGGGGATGCTGTGGGGCTCCATGTCGTGGTCACCGAACCCGATCCTCTTGCCGATGACCAGGGCGAGGGCGAGGGCGCCGAAGCCGGAGCTGATGTGGACGACCGTCCCCCCGGCGAAGTCGAGGGCCCCAAGCTCCCCCGCCCAGCCGCCTCCCCAGGCCCAGTGGGCGAGGGGGTCGTAGACGAGGGTCGTCCAGAGGAGGCCGAATACTATGAACGATCCGATCCTCACCCTCTCGGCGACGGCAGAGGTTATTATAGCGAGGGTTATCCCGGCGAAGACGAGCTGGAAGACCATGAAGAGGAGGTCGGGTATCGTTCCGTCGCCGGTGTCCATGCCCACTCCCCGGAGGCCCAGAAAGTCGAGGCCGCCTACGAATCCGCCCACTGAGGTCCCGAAGGAGAGGCTGTAGCCGACCAGCACCCACTGGACGCTGACCAGGGCCAGGGCCAGGAAGGATAGGCCGATCATGGAGACGACGTCCTTCTTTCGGACGAGGCCTCCGTAGAAGAGCCCGACCCCCGGTATCATCAGCATCACCATCGCCGTGGCCACCAGGACCCAGGCCGTATCACCGCTGTCTAAAACCATAATTCACCACCAATTGATCTTCACGGGTTATAGTCCCTTCGAGCCGTCAACGGATGTGGCTCGTCTGAAGGGCGGAATACCGCCGGGGATTTATAAAGAGATTTGATAAGGTTTCATATGGGGTATGAAAAGAGCTTACCCTATATGTTCCGGTCTGATAAAAGAAGGACCAAAACCCCTTGCCGTATCAATCTGGCGATGGCCGATTGAAATCTCGGCCGATCTGAGGAATCGAGCTTTTCAGATCAATCGAGCTTTTTTTGGTATAATAGAGCTGGAGGATAGAGCGCGGAGGGGATGGGTTGGGAGAAGGAGGGCGGGACCGAATCCGACAGCACAAGGAGTGGCGTGAACCGGTGGGGTTTGTATCCGGGATCCCCATCGGTGAGCGGGCGGGGCCTTGGGGCGGTCGCCGGGATGCCAGGTCGAGACCATTTCGCCGCACCTGGCAGGGGTCCTCTCCACCTCTCTCGATGGGATACCTCGCCTTTTGTCATTCATTTCGCAGGCAGGATCTTGACCCTGATCTTCGACAGGCCCTCTCTTATCTCCGCCCGACTTCCCATCCTGGAGAAGATGTCTTCAATTTCAGTCCTGATAAACTTCTTAGGAACGTCGTATCCCAGGATCAGGGTGAAGTCCGTCTCGGAAGTCCTGATTAACTTAAAGAGGTTGCAGGCCTCCAGCCGCCGGAATACGGCCTCAATATCGTGGTTCTTATGGATGAACTCCTCGGCATGGGACTGGGATACTCTCTGATGCATCTCCCAGAACTTCTCTTTATCAGGATGCGACTCGATGAATTTCAAAAATATTATCCAGTGATCGACATCCAGTATGACGTGCTCGCCGTCGGAGAGCATCTGCGTATACGCGTAGATCCGATCACCGTCGAGGGATTCGAAGAGGGCTTTGTGTCTGCTGTAAAACCTCAGCGCCGTTCTCAATAGCTCGCTTTGAGATCCCACCAGATCCTTCTTCAGATCTCTGAATATGCCAGCAGATTCCTCGTCGAAGGAGATGGTGACGACGAATTTATCCGATCCTTTCGCCAGATCGCCCTCCTTTTCGCTCATGATCGCATCCTCCGATCGAGCTCGCCGCCGCGATCGAGGGAGGGGAGAACGACGATCTCCGCGCTCCGGCGAGGTGCATCCTCCCGGATCTTGCTGCCTTGGGCCTGGATCGCCCATGTAGAAATATTCACCTTCCCCCCACCTCGCTGCATTTTTGCACCCCTCCATATATGGAGATATTTGAGATTTTTAAATACAAATTATTACAGATTATGAATCCTCATTATAACATCATAATTTTTGATCAATTTCATTTATGGCCAATAAAATGCATCATATCTTCTCAAATAGCTCCTTATATGCCGGTAGAATAACCAACGTGCTGGAGGTGGTAAATAGGTGCGACAGATAGCAATCTACGGAAAAGGCGGGATCGGCAAGTCTACGACGACTCAGAACCTGACCGCAGCCCTATCAACGATGAATAAGAAGATAATGCAGATCGGATGCGACCCCAAGGCGGACTCCGTCAAGATGCTGATCGGGGGAAGAAGGCAGCCTACGGTTTTGGACACCCTCCGAAAGGAGGGCGAGGTGACCCTGGAAGACGTCATGTTGGATGGATTCGGCGGCATAAAATGCGTCGAGTCCGGAGGTCCGGAGCCTGGAGTCGGCTGTGCGGGCCGGGGCATCATCACTTCCATCGGCCTCTTGGAGAACCTGGGAGCCTATTCCGACGACCTGGACTACGTCTTCTACGACGTCCTGGGAGATGTCGTCTGCGGAGGCTTTGCCATGCCGATCAGAGAGGGGAAGGCTAAGGAGATCTACATCGTGGCCTCGGGGGAGATGATGGCCCTTTACGCTGCGAACAACATCTGCAAGGGAATTAAAAAGTTTGCCGAATCCGGCGGCACCAGGCTCGGCGGCATAATTTGCAACTCCCGAAAGGTCGACCGGGAAGAGGAGCTCGTCTCTGCCTTCGCCGAAAAGCTCGGAAGCCAGATGATCCAGTTCGTGCCGAGGGACAACGTCGTCCACCAGTCGGAGATCCACAAGCAGACGGTGATACAGTACGCGCCGGACTCCGACCAGGCGAGGGCGTACCTGAGCCTCGCCAAGAAGATCGACGAGAACGAGATGTTCGTCATCCCCAAACCGATGGAGTACGAAGAGCTGGAAGAGGTAATGGCAGAATGGGGCGTTGCAGCATGAAGATGATAAGGGCCATCGTAAGGCCCGAGAAGGTAGACAGAGTTGCGGACGCCCTGGAGGAGGCCGGATTTGTGGCCCTGACCAAGCTGGACGTCTTCGGCAGGGGAAAGCAGAAGGGGATCAGGGTGGGCGAGATGGTCTACGACAGCCTCTCAAAGACGATGCTGATGATCGTCGTCGACGACGATAGGCTGCAGGAGGCGGTGAGAGTGATCGAGGAGAGCGCCAGGACCGGAAATATCGGCGACGGCAAGATCTTCGTCACCCCTGTCGAGGAGGCCCACACCATCAGGACCGGTGCCAGGGGGCTATAGATGAAAGAGGTGGTAGCCATCATCCAGATGAAGAAGATGGAGGAGACGAAGAACGCTCTGGACACCGTCGGCTTTCCC
Organism: Methanothrix sp.; assembly: GCA_024649985.1. Taxonomy (GTDB): domain Archaea; phylum Halobacteriota; class Methanosarcinia; order Methanotrichales; family Methanotrichaceae; genus Methanocrinis; species Methanocrinis alkalitolerans. The sequence goes on along the minus strand of JANKMW010000017.1, from coordinate 17,505 downwards.
GCCTTCACAGCCTACAAGGCCCAGGGGCGGGGCAAGCAACGAGGCCTGGAGATCGTATACCCCTCAGATCTAGAGGAGCTACGAGAGGGGTCGGTGAAGTTTCTGCCCAAGAGGATGATATCCGTGGTGGTGGAAGACGAGTTCGTGCCAGCGGTGGTGGCCGTGATCACCAGGGTCAACAGGACCGGCAACATCGGCGACGGCAGGATCTTCGTCTCTCCGATCGAAGAGTCCGTCAGAATAAGGACGGGCGAGCGTGGCAGTGAGGCCGTCTCATGACCTCGAAAACCGATGAAAAAAGGCCGGTAAGCGTTGCTGAGAGCCAAAGAATAGTAGAAGAGATCTACGAGGACTTCCCGGAGAAGACCGCGAAGGATCGGAGAAAGCACCTCGTCGTCAAGGACTCGTGCAAGGTCGAGCAGAAGATCGAGGCCAACTCCAGGACGGTTCCGGGGATTTTGACCAACAGGGGCTGCGCTTTTGCCGGCGCCAAGGGCGTTGTCTTCGGTCCCATCAAGGACATCCTCCACATAATCCATGGCCCCATAGGCTGTGCCTACTTCACGTGGGGGATGAGAAGGAACCTCGCCAAGGCCGAGGAGGGCCAGGACAACTTCGGGGCCTACTGCTTCAGCACCGACGTCAAGGAGACGGACATAGTCTTCGGCTCTGAAAAGAAGCTGGCCAAGGCGATAAGGGAGGCCTACTCCATCTTCAAGCCCGGATGCATCGCGGTCTTTGCCACCTGCCCCATCGGCCTCATCGGAGACGACATCGAGTCCGTCTGCAGGAAGGCCGAAGAGGACCTCAAGATCAAGGTGATACCGCTCCGGTGCGAGGGGTACAGGGGCGTGAGCCAGTCCGCTGGCCACCACATAGCCTCCAACGCCTTGATGGAGCACCTGGTGGGGACCGAAGATATGGAGGACCCTGGACCCTTCGCTGTCAACGTCTTCGGCGAGTACAACATCGGCGGCGACTACTGGGTGGTCAAAGACCTCCTGGAAAGGATCGGCTACAACCCGATCAGCTCCTTCACCGGAGACGCCTCCTTCCATGAGATAGCAAGAGCCCACCATGCCAAGCTGAACATCCTCCTCTGCCACCGGTCGATCAACTACACCAACCGGATGATGGAAGAGAAGTACGGGACACCCTGGCTGAAGGTCAACTACCTCGGCGTGAAGGATACGATCGACACCCTGAGGGACATGGCAGCCTTCTTCGACGACCCCGGTCTGAAGGCAAAAACCGAGGAGGTGATCGCCGAGGAGATGGCGAAGATCGAGCCGATCATAGAGATGTACAGAAGAAGGCTTGCCGGAAAGAGGGTGATGCTCCTGGTGGGAGGGTCTCGCGCCCACCACATCAGGAACATGTTCGAGACCCTGGGGATGGAGGTGGTGGTCGCAGGCTACGAGTTCGCCCACCGAGACGACTACGAGGGAAGAGGTGCCCTCTCCGACATCGTCCATACCGGCAGGTCGAAGATCCTGGAAGATATCCACTACGAGCGCGACCCGAACGTCGTCTCTCCTTACGACGACGAGATGATCCAGAAGAAAAAGGAGAAGATACCTAGGCTGATGGACTACGAGGGGCTCTTGCCCCATATGAAAGACGGCCAGATAATGATAGACGACTACAGCCACCAGGAGTGCGAAAGGTTGGTCAAAGAGCTGGAGATCGACATCTTCTGCTCTGGTATCAAGGACAAGTACGTCTTTCAGAAGATGCACATCCCCTCGCGCCAGATGCACTCCTACGACTACAGCGGCCCTTACACCGGCTTTGAGGGTTTCGTGAACTTTGCAAGAGATATGGACATGGCCATCAACAGCCCGACCTGGAAGTTCGTAACTCCACCATGGATGGGTGATACCGGTGCTTGATTACACTCCAAAGGATATCGTGGAAAGAGATACTCTGGCGATAAACCCCGCCAAGATCTGCCAGCCCATCGGAGCGGAGCTTGCCTACAAGGGCATCCATAATTGCATGCCTCTCACCCACGGCTCGCAGGGGTGCTCCTCGTACCTTCGGATGCTCCTCTCCCGCCACTACAGGGAGCCTTCGATCGCCGCCACCACCTCCTTCACCGAGGACTCAGTCGTCTTCGGAGGCAGAAACAACCTGAAAGAGGCGGTGGAGAACATCACCAAGCTCTACCGTCCGGAGGTTCTGGCCATCAACACGACCTGCTCATCGGAGACTATAGGCGACGACGTCGTCTCCTTCATGGAGGAGATCAAGTACGAGCCCTTCTTCGATCCCGAGATGAAGGTCGTCATCGCCAGCACTCCAAGCTACGTCGGGTCCCACATAACTGGTTACGACAACGCAGTCAAGGCGATCGCCCTGACCTTCGCCAAAAAGGGGGAGCCGAACGGGAAGTTGAACATAATACCTGGCTTTTTCGAGCCCGGAGACATACGGGAGATCAAGAGGCTCCTCTCGATCATGGGAGTTTCCTTCATAGTATTTCCCGACATCACGGGTGTCTTCGATGCGCCGCTCCTGCCCGAGTCCGGCGACCTCTACCCTCCTGGAGGGACGACGATCCCCGACCTCGAGGACACCGCAAACTCCACGGGAACGATAGCCCTTGGAAGGTGCGCGGGAGCTTCAGGGGCCATGGTCCTGAAGGGCAAGTTCGGGATCCCGGCAGTTGTCGGCCCGATGCCGATCGGGATTAGGAACACCGACACCTTCGTCATGGAGGTCTCAGAGCTGATGGGGGTTCCGATACCTCCCGAGCTTGAAGACGAGAGAGGAAGGCTCGTGGACATGATGACCGACGCCCATCCCCACTTCCACGGCAAAAGGATCGCAGTCTACGGCGACCCCGACACGGTGATCGGCATCGTGGGGATGCTGGCGGACCTGGGGGCAGAGCCGGTCTACGCCCTCACCGGAACTTTCGACAAGCTCTTCGAAAAGGAGATCCAAAGCGTCGCCCCCGCTTGCGAGGCGATCACTGGCGACCTATTCCTTCTCCACCAGAAGATCAAGAACAAGCCAGTGGATATGTTGATCGGAAACTCCTTTGGAAAGTACATCGCCCGGGCTGAAGACATACCTCTCGTGCGGGTCGGCTTTCCGATCATCGACAGGGCCAATTTGCACTACTTCCCGACCCTCGGATACTGGGGTGCTGCAAGGCTCGTCGAGATGATAGGAAACGCCTTCCTGGAGAGGATGGACCGAGACGCTGACGAGGCCCACTTCGAGCTGGTACTCTAGGAGGAATGATCATGGGAATCATCAAGACTTTCGACGAGAGGGCGGATCACATCAAGCAGAAGAGCGGGACCGACCCGGTTCCCCTCGCCTGTAGCAACGAGAGCCTGGCGGGAGCCGTCAGCCAGAGAGCCTGCGTCTACTCCGGCGCCCGCGTGGTCTTAAACCCCATAACCGATGCTCTCCATCTCGTTCACGGACCGATAGGATGCGCCAGCTACACCTGGGACATAAGGGGGAGCAGCACCAGCGGGCCGACCCTGTACAAAAAGAGCTTCTCGACGGATATGAAGGTGGCCGACGTCATCTTCGGCGGGGAGAAGAAGCTGGCGGGAGCGATTAGAGAGCTTGCGGCCCGGTACAGGCCGCCAGCGGCTTTCGTCTACTCGACCTGCATAGTCGGCGTGATCGGAGACGATCTGAAAGCCGTCTGCAAATCCGCATCGTACGACCTGGGCATACCTGTCATACCGGTCATGTCGGAGGGGTTTCGGGGCAACAAGAACGAGGGGTACAAGGCGGCATGCAACGCCCTCTTCGAGCTCTTAGGAACCCGGGATTACGTGCCAAAGAGCCCCTATGCCATAAACCTCCTCGGCGAGTACAACGTCGCAGGCGACCTCTGGAATGTTTTGCCCCTCTTCGAGGAGATGGGGGTCGAGGTAATCGCATCTTTCACCGGCGACTCCAGGGTCGAAGAGATCCAGCGTGCCCACAAAGCGAAGCTGAACCTGGTCCAGTGCAGCGGCTCCATGACGTATCTAGCAAAGAAGATGGAAGAAAAATACGGCATCTCTTACAGGCGTGTGAGCTTCTTTGGGATCGGTGACATCTCCTCGGCCCTCAGGACGACGGCCGAATTCTTCGAAGATCCGGGGATGATGGAGCGGGCCGAGGAGATCATCGCAAGGGAGACGGCGAGGATCGCGCCCGAGATCGAGCGGCACAAGAGCAGGGTTGCCGGAAAGAAGGCCGCCATATACATGGGAGGCGCCGCCAAAGCCGTCTCTTTAGTGAGGGCTTTTGGAGAGATAGGGATGGACGTCGTGATCATAGGAACCCAGACCGGCAGCAGAGACGACTACAAAAAGATCAGCTACATCGTCAAGGAGGGGACGGTCATCATCGACGACGCAAACCCCCTGGAGCTGAAGGAGCTTCTGGTTAAGCAGGGGGCCGACCTCCTGGTCGCGGGGGTGAAGGAGCGGTTTCTCGCCTACAAGCTGGGGGTCGCCTTCTGCGACTTCAACCACGACAGGACCACCACCTTCGAGGGGTTCGACGGCATCGTCAACTTTGCAAGAGAGGTGGACATCACCATCAACAGCCCCGTCTGGAATCTCCCAGTGGAGAGGGTCGGTGGAGCGCTGATGAGAAGTGAGGTTGAAACAGAAATCGGAGTGGATCAGACAGAGATAAGAACGGAGATCGGGACGGAGATGAGACGAGAGGTGAGCGGCGTTATCGATGCAGGAGGCGAGACGGTTGTCTGAGAACTATGCGACTGTCAACCCCTGTTCGATGTGCATGCCGATGGGCAGCGTCATGGCCTTCAAGGGGATCGAGGGCTGCATGCCCATATTCCACGGGTCCCAGGGGTGCAGCACCTACATGCGCCTCCACCTAGCCCACCACTTCAGAGAGCCGGTGGACATAGCCTCGTCGGCTTTGAGCGAGAAGGGCGCCGTCTACGGCGGAGCCGCTAACCTCAAAAAGGGGCTCTTGAACGTGATCCAGGGCTACAGTCCCAGGGTCATAGGCATCGCCACCACCTGTCTAGCAGAGACGATCGGAGACGACGTCGTCCAGATCGCAAAGGAGTTTCAGCGAGAAGAGCCTCATGCAAGGGACGTCGCCATAATCCCGGCATCGACCTCCAGCTACTCGGGATCTCACGAGGAGGGCTACAACGAGGCCCTGAAGGCGATCGTCAAGACCCTGGCGAAGAGGAGTCGGTCGAACGCCAGGTTTAACCTGGTGATCGGGTCGATCATCTCCCCGGCGGAGGTCAGATACATAAAGTCGATGCTGGAGGACTGGGGATGCGGCTTTGACTACACCCTCCTTCCTGACATCTCTGAGACCTTCGATGCTCCTCTCGCCGCCACCTATCTCAAGATCCCCGAGGGCGGTACGCCCCTGGCCGAGATAAATGAGATGGCAAACTCCAGAGAGACCCTGACCGTCGGGGGATCGGTCTGGGGCGGAGGCGCTGGAGATTACCTCGAAAAGGAGTTCGGCGTGCATCACACCGTACTGCCTCTGCCCATCGGGGTCGAGCAGACGGACAGGTTCGTCGGAAAGCTCGAAGAGATCACGGATCTGGGCCTTCCCGAGAAGTACGAGAGGGACCGGGGCCGTCTCCTGGACGCCATCGTCGACTGCCACAAGCTGGTCGCAGGGGTCAGAACCGCGGTTTTTGGAGACACCGAGATGGCGCTGGGAGTGGCAAAGCTCCTCTGCGAGATGGGGATGGACCCGAGGGTGATCGCCACCGGGTCGAAGAACGCGGAGTTCGTCAGGAGGGGCGAGGGTCTGACCCCCGGATCTGAGGTTCTGAGCGGGGTGGACTTTTCCGAGATTCACGAGGCGGTGGCAAGAAACGATATCGAGCTATTGATCGGCCCCTTCACCGGCAGGCAGATCTCGAAGGCCGAGAATATACCCCTGCTGAGGGTGGGTCTTCCCAATCATGATCGGTTCGGAGCGTCCCGTCAGATGGTCCTCGGGTACGAGGGGACGACGGGACTTGTGGACGAAATAGCCAACACCATCGTGGAGATGAACGAGAGGGATCGTTGACAAGGTAACCAGAAGGCTGAGATGAACAATCTAGCTTTCTGACGGTTGCAGGTCCCGACAACTTCATATACTTCATGCCATAGTTGGACTCAACCGGCCTAGGTAAACATATATGTTTACCTTCCTGGAGTTATGTTTATTATTATGTTTACAACAAGGTGTCCCAATGAAATACAGCGCTTTATCAATCATGATCGGACTGATCCTCGCTGCAAACCTCGCAGTCGCGGGGCTTGCTGCCGAGGATTCCCTCCTCGTTTATTGTGGCGCAGGATTGAAAGAGCCGATGGAGGAGATCGCCGCCCTCTTCGAGGAGCAGGAGGGGATAAAGATTGAGTACACCTTCGGCGGAGCAGCCCAGCTCCTCATCCAGATCGAGCTCTACCAGACCGGGGACCTCTACATGCCCGGGGCTCGATCTTACATCGACTCGACGATCGAGAAGGGGTTCGTCGACGAGACTGCAAACGTCGTCTATCACGTCCCCTGCATCATCGTCCCGAAGGGAAACCCTGCAGGGGTACAGTCTCTTGAAGACCTGGCAGAGCCCGGCGTTAGGGTCGCCCTCGGCGATCCCCAGGGTCCTCCCATCGGAAAGGTCTCAAAGAAGATGCTGGAGGATCTTGGGATCTGGGAAGAGGTCGAAGAGAACGTCGTCACCTTTTCAGTAACTGTAACCGAGCTTTTGGTCTACATATCGATGGAAGAGGCCGATGCTGCCATCGTCTGGAAAGACCTCTATGATCCCGAGACGATGGAGAAGGTCGAGATAACCCAGGAGATGAACGGGATCAAGGTCGTTCCCATCGGAACTCTCGTCTTCTCCGAAAAGAAGGAGATGGCTGAGAAGTTCATGAACTTCGTCGCCTCGGAAGAAGGAAAAGCGGTCTTTGCCGATCACGGGTTCGCCACCTATCCGGACCCGAAGTATGAGGTGTGAGGATCCTACTATTCAAATTGTCCGTTTAACGGGTTCGGGTTGGGATATACTTGATTAAGAAATTAGTTGCACCGATCTTGGCGATCTTCGTGATCGCATCTCTCGCCGGAGGGAGCAGCTCAGAGGAGCTCGTCGTCTTCTGTGCGGCCTCCCTCACCGGGGCTTTCGGCGAGATGGGCCAGATCTACGAGGATGAGAACGGCGTTGACGTGATGCTGAACTTCGACGGGACTCAGGCGATACGAACCCAGGTAGAACAGGGAGCCATCGCCGACGTCTTCATCTCCGCCAACAAAAAGCACATGGACGCCCTGATGGCGGAGGGGTTCATGGACAACGATACCGTCTCCATCTTCACCGAGAACAGGATGGTGGTGATAGTTCCGGCAGATAACCCCGCCGATATCCAGAGCTTCTCGGATCTCGCAGAGCCTGGGGTGATGATCATCACAGGGGTCAAGGATGCGCCTTTTGGTAGCTACACCCTTCAGGTATTGGATAAACTCGCAAACGATTCAACCTACGGTCCGAAGTATCGAGAGGCCGTCATGAGTAACGTCATCAGTCAGGAGACGTCGGTAAGCCACCTGGTATCAAAAATCGCCCTGGGAGAAGCGGATGCGGGATTTGCCTACCAGTCCGACATATCACCCGAGCTATCCGAGCAGGTCTCAAAGGTGGAGATCCCAGACCAGTACAGCGTGGTGGCCGAGTACCCCCTCGGAAGGCTGAAGGAGTCGGAAAACCCCGACCAGGCCGCAAGATTCATCGAGTTCGTAAGGTCGACAGAGGGCAGGGCGGTCCTGGAGAAGTATGGTTTCCAGCCAGTTTGAGCGGCGCTTTGGTTGGCGCAGGATCAAAGAAGAGGGGATCTCAGGGGTCAGGAGAAGGGCCCTCAAGGTCGGGCTTGCCCTCCTCCTGGTCCTGGCAGCCGCCTTCATAGCCCTCCCGGTGGCTTCCCTCTTCATCAAAAGCGCTTCGGGGATGGCGTTCCAGTCTCTTCGGGACCCGGTGGTGACGGACGCTCTGACCTTGAGCCTCTTCACCGCCACCATCACGGTGGTAATAGTGATCATTCTGGGAACGCCTCTCTCCTACCTGAACGCCCGGTTCGATTACCCTGGAAAGGAGATCGCAGACTCCCTGATCGAACTTCCGGTGATCATGCCGCCGATGGTGGGTGGGATCGCCCTGCTCATGGCCTTCGGCAGGATGGGGGTTCTTGGCCAGCATCTGCACGCCGGGGGCGTGAACATCGCCTTCACCACGGTGGCGGTGGTGGTGGCCCAGGTATTCGTCTCGATGCCCTTCTACCTGCGCCAGGCGAGGATCAGCTTCGAGGACGTGGACCTGGTATTCGAGAACGCCGCCCGGACTCTCGGAGCCAGCCGGACCCGCGTCTTCTTCACCGTGACGCTTCCCATAGCCACAAACGGCCTGATCTCAGGGGCGATCATGGCCTTCGCCCGGGCTCTTGGCGAGTTCGGGGCGACGATAATGTTCGCCGGAAACTTCCAGGGCAGGACCCAGACGATGCCTCTTGCGATCTACACGGCGATGCAGGGCGATCTTAAGATCTCTTTATGTCTCGCACTGATACTGGTGGCCTTCTCCTTTGCAATCATAGCCCTTGTCAAGATATTGACCCGCAGGATGTACAAGAACGATGTTAGAAATTGATGTTAAAAAGAAGCTGAGGGACTTCGACCTGGACGTCTCCTTGAACGTTCCAGAGGGCGAGATCCTGATGCTGGTGGGAGAGAACGGCTGCGGCAAGAGTACCCTTCTCAACATGGTGGCGGGGCTCCTCTCTCCGGACTCAGGCGAGATCACCCTTGCGGGCGAGCCCCTCTTCGACTCCAGCCTCCGCATAAACCTCTCCCCGGAAATGAGGAACATCGGGTACGTCTTCCAGAACTACGCCCTCTTCCCTCACCTGAGCGTCTACGAGAACGTGGCCTTTGGCCTGCGCACCCGTCGCCTCTCCAGGCAAAAGATTGAGGTGAAGGTGAAAGAACAGCTGGAGGTCTTCGACCTGTGGGGGATGAGAGACGCAAAGGCCGTGAACATCTCTGGAGGGCAGAAGCAGCGTACGGCTCTTGCAAGGGCTCTTGCGATCGAGCCTCGCCTTCTTTTGCTGGACGAGCCGTTGTCAGCTCTCGACATAAGGAGGCAGGCGGAGATGAGAAAGGAGCTGAGGATTCTGATCAGAAACTTCGGCGTTCCGAGCATAGTCGTCACCCACGACCTCCGAGATGTGGTCAGCATCGGCGACAGAGTGTTCCTCCTGGAGGAGGGAAAGGTGATCCACTCGGGTCTCGCAGAGGAGGTCTTCAATGCGAAACCCCTCACCGGTGCGGTGATGCCCACACGAACTCGTACTACTCGTCTCGCTCGTCCAGCAACACCGAGAAGTTCATGAATCATGCATGAAGAGTGGACAATATGACAAAGGAAACGGGAAAAATGGAAACAAGGACGATGGATATCCGATATCGACCCATCGGGATCATCCATTCTGAGTATACGAATCAGGAGGAGACCCCCATCCAGGGGATTTTCAACAGTTCCTCCAGAGGCGAGGTGGAGCTTTTTCCCGAGTACGTCCCAGGGCTGAACGACCTGGAGTCCTTCTCCCACATCATCCTCCTCTATCACTTCCATCGGGCGACGGGCTGCACCCTCCTCCAGAAGCCCTTTCTTGATGGGGAGAAGGAGCGCGGGATCTTCGCCATACGCCACTTCAACCGACCAAATCCCATAGGAATCTCCATTGTGGGGCTGTTGGCGGTCAGGGGCAACGTTCTGGAGGTCTCCGGAATAGACGTCCTGGACGGAACGCCCCTCCTAGACATCAAGCCCTACGTGCGCCAGTTCGACCATCGAGAAGAGGCGAAGAGCGGGTGGGTGGACGAGCAGCACATCCAGGATATCGGGGCCTGGAACAGCACACCAAAGGAGCTGAGGAAAAGGGAGAGGACGAACGTCTGAGCGATTTTTGGTGGATCATTTAGCAGAAGATAGACCGTCTTCATCCAATCGAATCGACTAGAAATGAACATATAGCGTGCGGGTCCATAACTTTTATCAGTCCATGAACAAGCCCGAAAAAACGTACAATTCAAACGCGATCCTTCACGAGATCTCTGGATCGATGGGAAATTTCGCAACGGTCCTTCCGATCGTCCTCGGTGCAGCCCTCGTATCGGAGGTGGACCTGGGGCCCGCCCTCCTCTTTTTCGGCGTCTGGTACATCGTTATGGGAATTCATTACGGGATTCCGATGTCTGTTGAGCCGATGAAGGCGATCGGCGCCATCGCCATCGCCGGGGAGCTGACATCTGGAGAGATCGCGGCCTCCGGGCTGATCCTGGGGGCGGCGCTTTTAGCCCTGGGGCTTTTCCGGGGATTTAGGCGGCTGCAGGGTCTGATTCCGGAGAGCGTCGTTCGCGGGGTTCAGCTGGGGCTCGGCCTCATTCTCCTCAGGACGTCATTGGGTTTCATCAGTCAGGACTTATACTTCTCGTCGATCTCGATCGGCATCGTCCTCATCTTCCTCGTCGCCAAAAGTCGCAGAAACCTTCCCGACCTCTCCATCTTGGTCGTCTTCGCAATCGGCATCGGATACGGCATCTTCACAAAAGGAGCCCCCGAGATTCAGATGATCTCGATCGATCTTCTGCCCGTTCCCGGTTTTGTCGACTTTTTGTGGTCAGGGTGGCATCTCGTCCTGCCCCAGATCCCTCTCGCCCTAACCAACGCCACGGTGGCGGCTGCCCTCACCGCCCAGGACCTCTTCAAGAAACGAATCAAGCCCGACCAGCTCTGCGTCAGCATGGGCGTCATGAACCTCATCTCGGTCCCCTTCGGGGGCTTTCCGATGTGCCACGGGGCCGGCGGCCTTGCAGCCCACCGCCGTTTCGGAGCAAAGACGGGCCTTGCCACCGTCATCGGCGGGGTCATCCTCCTCGTTGTGGCATTCTTTTTTGCCGGTCCCGAGGCTCTCGCCCTTCTTCCGATTGGCTTATTCGGGGCGCTCCTCCTCTTCGTCGCCCTGGAGCTGGGAAGGTGCGGCCTGAGGACGGATGCGCCCCTCCTCACCGGCAGCATGGCTCTTCTGGCCTTGTTCACCAACGTCGGTGTGGCCTTCATCTTCGGGATCGTTCTCGCCGAGGTTATGAAGCGCTAGATCCGGGTTCCGTAAAACAAGCTCTTGTTTGGGAGATGGCGCCCTCATTCGCGGTACAACCTCACCGCCTCGTCCAGAAATCGTTCCATGAGCCCGTTCATCTCCGAGATGGCGTCAAAGCCGGCGAGGATCTCCACCGCGTCCTGGACGAACCTCCCGCCGCCTGCGAGCTCTTCAGAGCAGTTTCTGATGAGGTTCTCGATACCTTCCGCCGTCGCCTCCAGGTGGAACTGCAGCCCTATCGCCCTTCCGAGCTGGAATGCCTGATTTTCGCACGCTTCGCTCTTCGCCGTATGGATCGCGCCGGGCGGGATCTCGAAGGTGTCGCCGTGCCAGTGGAGAGCGACGAACTTCTCGGGAAGGACGCCGAATGTCTCAGATCTTTTTGCCTCCGGCGTCAGGCTGACGGGATGCCAGCCTATCTCTCGTTCTTTGTTTTTTAGCACCTTTCCGCCCAGGACGTCGGCGATGAGCTGGGCCCCCAGGCATATCCCCAGGACCACCTTCCCCTCATCGATCGCCCTTCGGATGAGGTCCTTCTCCTGGGCGAGCCAGGGGTACCTCTCCTCCTCGTAGACGTTCATGGGGCCGCCCATGACGACGAGCCAGTTGAACTCCGCAGGATCCGGGAGGGGTTCTCCCCGGAAGAGGAGGGTCCTGGAGATGGTGTAGCCCCTCGATATCGCCCAATCCTCGATCGTCGCGAGCCCCTCGAAGGGGACGTGCTGGAGGCTGTGGATCCTCATATAGACTGTTCAGATGGCATCGGCGGATTTATAGGCTGCTCACCGGTGTCGTCTGCGGACCCGGCGGCGATCCGGGGACGCTATCGGGTCCATCAGGGACGAGGAGACGCCCCCAGAGCTGGGGGGGTGTTTGCGACCTACCACCGGTTCGGGGCCAGGACCAGGCTATCGATGGCCGTAGGAGGGTCGAACCTCATCTTCATCGCCCTCCTCTATATCGCCTCTCCCGCTTCGATCCCCTCCCAGCCGCCGGGAGGCGCGTCGATGAGAACCTCCCCGTAGCTCCAGAGGTCGGATTGAGGGAGAGATCGGGTGCCTATCAGGGCGACGGCGTCGATCTCGTTCCAGCCGGAGACCCTCCTCGTATCCAGGATGATCCTGATCCGGTCTGAGGGGAAGTCGGCGTCGATATCGATGGTGGAGATCCGGGCCTTCGTCGCCGGTTCCATCCTGCCCTCCCAAGCGAGGTGGAGCTCGCCGTCCTGGTCGTAAATCTCGATTCCAGCGATCGCCCCGGGGTTATAGGTCTCGTAGATCTCAACCCTGGTTATCCAGACGGGGACCTCATACTCCAGGTCGAGCCACTGGATGCCCTCGTCTTCTTCCAGCGAAGCCCAGGCGGTCGTTATATCCCCGTGGTCGGGATAGGTGTCCGGCTCTCCCGTCGCCTGAAAGGCGGACCACCCGGTGGACGAATACTCGCTGCTGGCGGTGGCGGCTACCGCCCACTGGACGAATTCTTGGGCCTCGGCCCCAGTCGCTCCGTCCCCGTCCTCCGGATCTCTGGTGGAAGGCTCGATGGCGGGTTCATCCAGGGCGCTTGGATCTTCCGCCACGTAAACCCCCCGAACGACGCTGATCCCTCTGCCCTCCGACGCCAGGTTCTGCGACCAGGTCTCCGGATCGCTGTCGATGATCGTATAGCTCCCCGGCTTGATGAAGGCGTACGGCCAGACTTCCCAGTAAGCGTTATTCACGCCCCCCTGGCCCTCTCTACCGACCGCATCCCAGGGACCGTAGACGGTCCCATCGTCATGGCGCAGCGCTATCGTCCCCGGAGGTTTACCCTGGTTTTGATAGTGATAGTCCATAACGAAGGTCACCAAGAGAGGCGAGTCTATCGAGAAGGTGGCGAGCGCCGTGGGGTTGCTGGAGACGGCGTAGATGTTGCTGCTGCTGAAGATCTCCTCGTCTTCGATATCGATTTCATACTCTGGAGGAGCGACTATCTCGGGCTTGGAGTCTAGCCAGGACCGGTCTATCGTCTCGATCTCTTCCGGATTGATCGATCCGCTGCTGGAGGAGTAGAGGATGCCTCCCCTATAATCGGGCAGAGCCGCAAATATCTCGCCCGAAGAGACGTCCATCTGGTACCTGTAAACGGATCGAGCCTCCGAGACGCCCATCCCGTAGACCATGAAGATGTCGGCTTTCCCCTCATCGGTGCCTTCCGCCATCAGATAATAAGATCTGTTCTGAGGGCATTCCAGCTCCGTCCAGTACGTCCCGTCGCCAAGTGGGAACCTTCTCATGGAGATCTCTTCTATCTCCGCTGTGGGAACGCCTCCGGGAAATCCGGTGATCTTCCCGTCTTCGTCCTCCAGATAGAGGTTCACCGGAGAGAAGCCTACTGCTCTCCCATTCTTGTTCTCTTCTGCCATCTTCGTCTTGATCCAGACCCGTCTCTGGTGTTCTGTCAGCCGATTCAACTTATCTTTCGTCTCCTCTGGAAGATTCCTACCATAATTCATCTCGGCTTTGGTGAGCTTCTTATCCTTCGGATCGACGTAGTCACCGCCGACGGTTGGATATTCAGGAGTGCCTTCGTAAACGCTGCTACCTCCGATCCCGTAGAATGAACCCGCTTCCAAAGGACCCGATATAGGTCCCCCTGCATAACCACTTATTGAAGTGCCCACATTTTCCGGGCTGAAGATCCCCGACCATTGGTGTATACCATACGTTTTTGGCTCCTGATCTATCCATGGGTCGAGGACTATCCCCGAATCGGTCCAGTCGGTGCCCTTTGGATAGATCACCACAGCCTGGTGACCTCCCCAGAGGGCTTCTATGGGCCCATAATCCCACTCGTCGAGGAGAGCCCTCTCCTCGGGATCATCGCTGAACCTCAACGAATCCAATAAGTGGAGGACCTTGCCCTGGTATCCGCCGCATTTGAATTCGTCGTACTCATCTCCGTAATATGGCAAAACGGAAAGGAGGTTGTTCTTATTGCCCGAACTCGTTATCCCCTTCGGTATCCTCTGCTCATAGAGCTGGAGTATTTTGTAGAGCTTCAGTTCTTTTGAGGGCCTGGGCTTGAACCTCGGATCTGGGATCCCAGCCTCGACGGCCTCATATCCGTCTTGAGGGTCTGATTGCGGGGCCGATCTATCAAGAGTCCCCTCGACGACCACGCCCCGGTGACCGGCGTTGAAGCTTCCCGCCAATCTGATGGAGAAGCTGGCCGACTCGGCATCAGCGGGGATGGGAACCGTCACGGTGAAGGGCTGGCTCATGGGATCAGCGACTTTGCCACGAGGCAATAAACCCCCCTCGGGGAACTTCTCTTCGTGAAACGTCTCCGCCTCCTTTCCGTCGACCATGACGCTGACGTCAATCGTCGCGCCCCAGCCGTACATCGCCGTCGCCACCCCTGAGATCGTCAGCTCACTACCTGTGAGAGTGCCACCGACCGATCGTGATAGGGTGAAGCCCTCCGAATCTTCGGGAGTGGTCAGAGTTGCTCCCGAGACGGAGTAGCTCACCTGGAGTCCGTTGAAGGGAGCTGCGGGAAAGACGTCGGCGATAGCCACCGGGGCGCTCAGCGTCAATAGCACCATGGAGAACGCTGCAATCCATGCAGAATGGATCGAAATTTTTTTGATTCTCATATTAGCTGCCTCATATCCTTCTAAATTTTGATCTCTTGCCAATCTCCGACAGCATTCTAATCCCCCAATATTCATCCTGGAATCTTTCGGTTTTCCATCTCAGAAAGCCTCGGCAAATCCTCGGCAAATATTGGATAGGCCGAGATCCTGTAAAGGTGGCGTATATCTCGATCGCAGAGATCCGAGAGAGTCTCATATCTCCATCTCCCCGAACCCGATCCTCTCCAGCGCCCTTCCCGCCGCCTCTCGAACTCCCCTCTCCCCGTCCTCTGATGCCAGATGGGCCAGGGGATCGAGGGCCCTTCTGTCACCGATCTCGCCGAGAGCTCTTGCGGCCTCCCACCGGACCCATGGGTCTTCATCCTTCAGAGCCTCGATGAGGGGATCGACGGCCCTGGGATCACGAATCTCCCCGAGAGACCTCGCTGCCTCCGATCTGACCCTCGGCTCCTCATCCTTCAGAGCCTCGATGAGGAGATCGACGGCCCCCGGACCGCCGATCCTTACGAGAGCGCCCATCGCCTCCTTGCGAAGATACCTGTCCTCTCCCCTAAGGGCCAGGGTCAACCGGTCCAGATATTCGTCTCTTCCCAGTTTCACAAGAGAGCTGGCAAAGCAGAGCTGTACGACACAATGATCGCAGAGATCGGGGATGCAGGGGCAGCCGACGGACCCTTCGGGCTTTTGAGGGACCGTTTCCGGGGAGACGGCCCTTCCATATCCCCGATCCCCTAGTGCTTCGCCGGATACGATCGAGGCGACCTCGTCCTCCTCCAGGAGGGCCTCTTTGAGGGGACCTATGGCCCTCTCATCCCCGATCTTGCCGAGGGCGATCGCGACGACACACCGGACCTCCCTGACCTGATCGTTTAGGGCGACGACGAGGGGATCGATCGCCCTCTCATCCCCGGTCTCCCCGAGGGCCCAGGCGGCGTTCAGCCTCACCTCGCGGACATCGTCTTTGAGGGCTTCGACGAGGGGGTCTACCGCCCTCTCGTCGCCGATCTCTCCGAGGGCCATGGCCGCCTCCGCCCGGATCTGCCAGTCCCCGTCATCGAGATCTCCGATGAGTTCGTCCACCCTGTCGGCGGCCCCCGGCGAAGCCAGGGCCGCCAGAGCGAGTAAGGACAGAACCTGGTTTATTCGAATCTTCTCCACTCTCCTGGAGATGGTGGCGGTCATCATCAAAGAAAGATCTATCGATCCTGAAGGAAACCCCGAGAGGCCCCTATCTCCGTCCTCCTCCGACCCCCCGTCCCCTCGCCCTTCCCGAAATGAAGGGTGGGGGGCTGGATCACGTTCATCATGGGAGTGAGGATCGGACCGTCCCCTCGCCCTTCCCGAAATGAAGGGTGGGGGGGTGGAGATAACTCCGGTGAAGAGGTTCACCGGACCCTCACAAACGGCACCCCCCTCCTCTGGGCGTCCCTCAACTGCTCGCCGAAGGTGAAGTAGTAGTCGTATCTGTAAGTTCTCCCGTCTGTCGTCGTCACGGTGATGGGCATGTTGAACGCCCCCCAGGTCCACAGCTCCAGCTCGAAGTTGTTATACGGGTTTCTGCTGGTTTGCTCCGACGGGCTGAAGGTCGGGTGGAGCTGGTAGTGGACGGACCTGATCCTGTAGAGGTCGGGGCCCGTCACCAGGACCTTGATCCTGAAGATCTGTCTTCCCTGTAGGTTGGTGGAGTAGTAGACCCTGTTCGTCGCCGGGTCCACCGCCTGGGTTATGATCTGGATGTTGGGCCTGACGCCGGGCTGGGTCGGTGGAAGAACGGGGGTCGTCCCTCCTACGTGGAACGTCAGGATATCGCTGTAGGGACCGTTTCCTATCTGGTACCTGGCCTGGTAAGTCCCCGGAGAGTCGGCATAAAACCAGATTCTGTATTGATCGCCAGCCCAGACGTTTCCGAAGTTGTAGGTCCGAACTTGGCCTGTGGGATAGCGTTCCTCCAGGATCAGCGGCCCCGAGCTGGCGGGGATAAGGAGGAGCCTCGCGTAACGGTAGAGGGGTATGTTTACGCTCCGCCAGTACCGCGTCCCATCGCTGGAGACGATCCAGAAGAGGTTCTGGCTCCCTCCAGGAATGAGCGCGAAAGCGCCCGCAGAAGCTGTTGGAGATGATGCCCGGCTATATTGTAGAGACGTCCCCTCCTCGATCAGGGCTCCTGAGCTCTCCGCGATGCTGCTGGGGAAGTAGGCTTCAGAGGCATCGGAGGTCTCAGCAGGCGGCGGCTGGATCCAGCCGGAGGATGTCGTTTCCATCTCTCCAGAAGCGGGTCCCCAATCTGCTGATCCCTCCCAGCCTCCACTTTGGGCAAAAGACGGGGGGCAGAGCAAAATTACAGCCCATATCAGGACCGTCACCTTGATGATGGATGCATTAATCATAAGATACAATTGAATATAGCTGGATAAAAACTTTTCATTCAGATCGGACCCGCGCCGAAAGGATAGATCCCAGATTGAATCCCATCACCAATAGCGGGTTTCCCATGGGCATGCCCCTGGAGGGTCCATAATCTCATGCGCCCATGCTCAAGCTCAGCCTCAGAAATCTTCTGATGGGGAAGCCGGCGCCCTGTATTCTCTATGCCTCCAGCTCCTCCGCCCTGGCGGACGCCGCCTCGGCCTCGGCGTCTCTTCCGAGGGCATGGAGGACGGCGGCTCTGTTCCACCAGGCCTCGGGATCTTCTGG
>JANKMW010000179.1:1427-3267 GCA_024649985.1 Methanothrix sp. | reverse complement strand
CTAGATGATGCATAATTCGTGTGAAAAATGGCAATATTGTGTAGCTTAAACTCCTTAACCGATGACCCATGTATCAGCATCAAGAAAGATCGATTCCAAGTTCAACCTTTTTTTCAATGAAATTGGTGACGGCATCGATAAACTCGGCATGACTCCAGGTCAAAGGCGCGACAGACACCGACTCTCCTGTAATCGGATGGACCTGCTCAGGCATGATACCCGTCTCCAAGGAGCAATCTGCAGCCCATCTGATGAGATCATAAGCTCTTCTCAGATCTTCGTCTCCCTTCGCCTGGGCGATATACCATTTGGCAAGCCATAGGGTGCAGATCGGCCAGGGGTTTCCGACTCCTTCGTGCACCTGCCTTCTATACAGGTCGCCCTGATATCTGGCAAGGCCGCCTATTCCGTCTACCCAGAGCTTCTGCTCCACATTTTCCATGGTCCTGACCACCCTCGGATCATCGGCGGGCAGAACTCCGAACTCGAAGATGGCGTAAACGCTGCTGTCCACAGTATAGTCAAGCCTCTTTTTATGAACGTTCCTCCCCTCATATTTTAGCCCGCGGAGGATTGTCCTCTCCTTCGGATCGTATAGCTCGCTCAAGATCAGATCCTTTATCTCACCATAGCCTAATTTGCAGAGCTCGCAGATTGTGGTGTCTCCGAAGAGCTGGGCCAGATTTTCGGCCGCGTTCAGGCCTGCATAGACCGCCGAGGCTGTAAAGGCGAAGACGCCCCTATCCTCCTCCCAGAGGTCGTAGCTCTTCATGGGCATGCCATTTGGATAGCGATAGTCGTTCATGAACTCGGCCGCTTTCTTGACCAGGGGATCGTACACCTCCCTGATGAACTCCAGATCTTCTGTCGATCGGTAATACTCCCATAGCGCATAGATCACAAGAGCCGTCTCGTCCTCCTGTATGGGCAGAGCTGGAGCGCCATCTTCCACCCAGGGATGCCAGCTGCTGCCCAGAGTTCCGTCGGGGTTGTACTTGTGAAGCAGGCATCCCGTCCACCAGAGAACGTCCTTACAAAATCTGAAGAAGGGCTTGGCGAAGCCTGGAAATCCGGCTCTGATCATGGCTAGGGAGGCGAGAGCGCCATCCCGGGCCCACATATAGCTATAGGTGTCCCTGTTGAATACCGTGTTATCTGAGTCGTTTGCGGCCAAGATGGCCCCATCTGAGTCCGTCTGCGTCTTGATGATCAGAAGGGATCTCCTGTATAGGCTGGCCAGATCCTCGTCCAACCCGGAGAGATCGGTGGTGGTATCGTTCACCCAGGATCTTTGGCAGCCTTCCGCATGTTGCATTAAGGCCTCTGGCCCCTCTTCCAGGATCAAATTGTTCAACTTATAGACTTCTTTGAAATTCATACCTGCGGTCATGCAGTAGTAGATCGTCTCTTCCCCCTCTGCCGGAATTTGCAGGACTACACCCACCGTCGAGTCCACCCTTCCCTGGGTCACTGGATTTTTGGACAGGACTCCGTCTTCGGCATCTCGAAAAGTGCCCTCAAAGCCATCGCTTTCGGCAAGCCCTATGGCGTAGTCGTCAAGATCGCTCTTCGAACTTCCACCCTCTCCGGATTTCAGAACCCCGATCAAGAAGTATCTGGCCCTCTTGTAGTGCACCACTACATTGTGGTCCATCTGATAGACTGCAGTATCGCCGATGCCATCGCCGTAGAGATGGAAATCGTTGTGAAAGAAGACCCGGAATTCTCTATCACTATCTTCGAGGTTTCTGATGGTGATCTTTCTCAGGAAAATATCTGCCTCACAGAATACGTTCTCCTCGAGCAAAAGATCGACGCCGAGATCTCCGTTCGTTGCCTT
>JANKMW010000179.1:0-1417 GCA_024649985.1 Methanothrix sp. | reverse complement strand
GTTCTCGGTGACCAACGTGTCGTTTTTATAGCCTAAACTTCTCTCCCAGCCCTCTTCGTTGATCCAGGAGAGCCGGCCTTCGACGTAGACGCCCACCCTCTGAGCATGACCGAGGAGGTGATTTTCCTGGCCGACGTGAGGAAAATATATGTCCCTCACTTGAAGCCATTTGTCGATATTAACCAGCAAAGACTGATTTCCCAGGGCGATATGTCGGGTCATATCTTCATCCTCCCCCTGATTGGCCGCCATCGAGATCGATTACCACCTTTATGTTGTCTTGCATAGAGGATAATGCCTCTTTGAAATCCTCCAGAGGATATCTCGCTGTGATTAGCCTTGAGAGCACCCCCGGCCACCTCTCCTCTATGGCCAGCAGGTCAACAATCCCCCGTTCAAAATCCCGCCGATGAGCGTTGACCGTCCCCACCACAGCCTTATTTCCGAGGACGAGCCCCTGGTTGAAACAGTCGCTACAGATCTCCATCCGCTTGTCTCCTCCCGTAATCGAGGCCAAGACCACCACTCCGTTTGTTCCCACGACCATTATGGAGTGCAAAGCTACAATCGAGCTGCCCGTCTCTTCGACGATCAGGTCGATCTCTTTTCCCACTGCCTTGGGGATATCGTGGAGGTTGGTCTTCTCGGTGTTGAAGTGAAGTATTCCCAGGTCTGAGAAGATGCCGGCCTTATATTCATCATCGGATCGATCGACCGATATCACACCCAGGCCTCTGAGCCTGAGGAGCATGGCCGTAAGAAGGCCCAAGGATCCTGTGCCCGTGACCATCGAGACCTCCGGGTGCCAGGTCAATCTCCTCTGGACGGCGAAAGCCATCCTGACCGCCTTTTCGGCCACGCTCATCGGCTCCAGGAGTACGGCCAGGTCGCCGAGCTCGGGAGGAACTTTGATCAGAAATGCCTCATCTTCTACATAACGCTCAGAGAGGAAGCCGTGCTGACCCTTCAATCCCCTCTCAGTATATCCGCCTTTGAGGCACATATCGTACTCGCCGGCGAGGCAGTTGATGCAGTCGTCAGGCCTTCTGACGGTGGCCACCACCATATCTCCAGGACGAAGGGATTTGACATCCTTCCCCACCCTCTCAACCCGGCCCAGAGACTCGTGGCCCGGTATAATCATCTCTTCACCCGGTGGAGAGGAGCCATAGTCTCCATCAAATATATCCTTATCAGTCCCGTCGAGACCGACAGAGCGGACCTTTACGAGAACATCTTCGTCTCCGAGATCCGGCAGATCGATGTCGATTAACTTAGCGCTATCCTTCTCTTTGGGACGGACTGCTATAGCCTTCACGATATCCTCAACTCCGATCAAGTTAATATCTATATGACATTTCTTATCCGTCGTTCCGCACTAACGGTCTAATTTCCAAACATTTTCCCTATAATTTAT
>JANKMW010000178.1:2807-3288 GCA_024649985.1 Methanothrix sp. | reverse complement strand
GTCGTTCTACGTCCCTCTCTTCATCCGGACCGCCAGAGGTCAAAGGCCATTTTTCTCCATCCGCCTAAATCCAGTGATTCTGCCCCTTGAATATAATCGATGCCAGCAGCATAACGGCAGGGATGAGCGAACGAGATTTATGGGATAATGCGGTATGTGCTAAGGATGAAAGTTTTGGTATGCGGAAAAGGCGGCAGCGGCAAGAGCACCGTCGCTGCCCTTCTCGCCAAGAGCATGGCCCAGAGAGGATACAACGTTCTGGTGGTCGACAGCGACGAGTCGAACTACGGCCTCCACCGGCAGCTGGGGATGGAGCTTCCTCCCACTCTCATGGACCACTTCGGCGGAAAAAGGGGTGTTAAGGAGAAGATGGGCAGGCGGTCTCCAGGTGGCGAAAGTCCTGGGTTCTTCGATGGGAGATGGACGATGGACGAGATCCCCGCCGGGGCGACGACGGAGAAGGAGGGGATCAGGCTTCTGG